>JAFRXM010000029.1 GCA_017443515.1 Bacillota bacterium
TCCGTCCTCACATTCTACCACGAAGCACTGTCCGTTTTTCTGTACAGTACCGGCATTTTCTAATGCGGCCTTTACCGCATGTGCTCCGCAGAAGATCTCCGCCCCGGCTCGCTTTGATGCCGCAACTAGGGCCTCGGCAACCGACGACGCCTCAAGGCTCCTGGGGTAGGCTCTGCCCTCCTCTATGACTGCCTCTATCCCGAAGCAGCGGCTCATTATTCCTACCGTCTCCGAAAAGAACCTGGCGCCTTCGTTGGTGAAATTGCAGCGCCCGTTGCCTGTTGCGTATATTTTTTTAGCGGGTATGTCGTTGCGCTCAAGGACAGCCGTCCTAAGGCCCCTTGCTGCCGCGGCCTGCGCGCACACAAGGCCCGAAGCCCCCGCGCCTATTATAAGAACGTCGTATCTTTCTGAGTCTTTCATTGGAAAACCTCCACTTATAAATAATTCTACCATATTCCGCGCAAAAATCGTATAATGAATAAAGAACGCGGCCGCATACCGCGCCGCAAAAACAATAAAGAGGTAAAAATGCTTACAGGAAAACAGAGATCCTATCTTAAGAGCCTGGCCATGGAGCTGGACACAGCGGTCTACATAGGCAAGGCAGAACTTACGGACACGGTGCTTAAAGAGATGAACGACTACCTCACCGCCCACGAGCTGGTGAAGGTAAAGGTCCAGGAAGGCTCGGCGCTTTCAGCCAAGGAAGCCGCAAATGCAGCAGCCGCAAGGCTCGGAGCGGAATACGTACAGGCCATAGGCCGCCGCTTCGTGCTCTACAGGCCCTCGCAGGAACAGAAAATACAGATCCCAAGATAGAACGCGGCTGCGCAAAAAGCAGCGGGAGGATAAGAATGGCAGACGCAAAGACTACTGAAAACAACATCACTTTAGAGCAGTTCCTTGAAATAGGCTTCGAGCACGCGGCGATGTTCGACCCATCCCAGCTGGAGTTCCGCCAGGACGTTCGCGACATGTGCAACACCAACCAGTGCCACCAATACGGAAAGAACTGGGCCTGCCCGCCGGCCTGCGGAAGCGTGGCGGACTCGGTGGAAAAGGCCAAGGGATATAAGAATGCCGTCATGCTGCAGACCACAGCCTTCATGGAGGACAGTTTCGACATCGAGACCATGATGCAGGCCGCGCAGGACCACAAGGACCGCTTCGCAAAAGCCGTAGACCTGATGCGGGCCACCCACCCCGACTGCCTTCCCATGGGCGCAGGCGGATGCAACATCTGCAGAAAATGCACCTATCCCGACGCGCCGTGCCGCTTCCCGGACAGAGCCTTCACATCCATGGAAGCCTACGGTCTCTATGTTGCCGGAGAGTGCAAAAAAGCCGGGCTCGAATATAACTACGGCTCCGGCTCTCTTACCTATTCTTCGTGCATACTCTACTGATGCACCCTGGCGTTAACGTATAAAATTCGTAGCCACGCGGTCTTCCTGGGCGGGAAGGCCGTATTTTTCTTTGCCTAAAGCTATGGACTTCATCAGGAAGCTCATGTTTTCGGCAAGGACGCGCATGGTGCGCATGCCCTCAAGATCCTGCTGCGCCTCGCCCTTCATCATGCCGTAGACCATGTTCCAGTACTGCGACGACGCCACCGGCATGCCCGCTATCGTGAAGTACTTGTTCAGCTCGTCGAAGGTGGAGCTGCAGCCTCCGCGCCTTGCTACCGCCACCGACGCGCCGACTTTCATCGTAAGGTCGGTCTGGTTGCTGTAAAAGAGCCTGTCCAGAAGCGATACCAGCGTGCCGTTAGCCGAACCGTAGTACACCGGACTGCCAATCACAAAGCCGTCCGATGCTGCCAGCTTTTCCGCAAGGACGTTGACAGCGTCGTCTATTACGCACTTTCTGAGCTTTGAGCACGCCCCGCAGGACCTGCAGCCCGTCACCGGCTCGCGCCCTATATTGAATATTTCGGCCTCTATGCCGTTCTTTTCGAACACCTTGCGCATCTCGTCCAGCGCCTGGAACGTGTTGCCGCTCTCGCGCGGACTTCCATTGATCATAAGTACCTTCATTATAATTCCTTTCCGCAGGCTTTGAGCCTGGATCTCTGACCGATTCATGTATTGCAAATATCATATCATTTTTCCCGGCCTTATGATACAATTATCTTTGCAGGAGGAAAACTGAAATGGCTGAAATAACACTTACAAAAGACAATTTCCAGGCTGAAGTCCTGGACAGCAGCACACCGGTACTGGTGGACTTCTGGGCCACCTGGTGCGGACCGTGCAGGATGCTGGCTCCGGCGATTGAGCAGATCGCGGAAGAATACAGCGGCCGCCTCAAGGTCGGCAAAGTAAACATCGACGACGAACCGGAGCTCGCAGGGCAGTTCCAGGTCTCCGCCATCCCCACCGTCATCCTTTTCAAGGACGGCAAGCCGGTGGACATGTTCCTCGGATTCAGGCCCAAGGCAGCGGTAGAAGATTTCTTAAGCGGCAAGCTCTAGGGCCAGGCCGGGCCACTCCGGCAGAAGAATGATACAGGTCAGCGGCATCAAACTTAAGATAGGCGAAAGCACAGAAAGACTCCCGGCTAAGGTCGAGAGCCGTCTTCGCGTGCCAAAAGGCACTATAGAGTCCGTGCGCATCGTGAAAGAATCGCTGGACGCCCGAGAAAAACCGCGGCTCTACCACGTTTACACTCTGGAGCTTAAGAGCCAAAAACCGGACGAATGGCTGGCCGAGGCCTGCCGGCGGACAAATACGCAGTGGGCCTCCGTAAACCGCGTCAGAAAGACCATCAGACCGCTTGAGGGGCTTTCCGAAAGCATCGGCGGCAAGGGCTCCCGCGGCGCGGCAGTTCTGCCGCGGCCTGTAGTTGTCGGCTTTGGGCCTTGCGGCATGTTCGCGGCGCTTGCGCTTGCGGAATACGGCCTTAAACCTGTGGTGCTTGAGCGCGGCAGGTGCATGGAAGAGCGCGTGCGCGCGGTGGAAGCCTTCTGGAACGGAGGCCCGCTGGACCCCGAAAACAACGTGCAGTTCGGCGAGGGCGGAGCCGGGACTTTCTCAGACGGCAAGCTCACCACCGGCACCAGATCCTCCTGGGCGGAATGGATACTGGAGCGCTTCGTGGACGCCGGAGCGTCGCCGGAGATACTGTACAAACAGAAGCCGCACATCGGCACCGACGTGCTGCGCACTGTGGTCGTAAACATCAGAAAACGCATAGAATACCTGGGCGGCCAGGTCCTTTTCGGCTGCCGCCTGGAAAAGCTGGACATGACAGGGGGACGGTTCTCTGTCACGGTGACAGAGAACCGTCCCCCTGTCACAGTTCGTGGAGTCTGGTTTTCCGGAGCATCCGAAAAGACCTCGGGCCTGCAGTACATCCCAGCGGACTCCGTAGTCCTCGCTACCGGGCACTCCGCCCGCGACACGGTTCGCGCCCTTTACAGCCAGGGCCTTGCCATGGAGCAAAAACCCTTCTCCATGGGCGTCCGCATAGAACATCCGCAGAGCCTCATCGATATGGCGCAGTACGGCGCCCTCCACGGAAATCTTGGCATAGGCCCTGCGGACTACAAACTCAACGTTAAAACAGCCTCGGGGCGCGGCGTGTACACCTTCTGCATGTGCCCCGGAGGCTATGTCATAAACTCGTCTTCCGCGCCGGGCATGCTCGTCACCAACGGCATGAGCAACTCCGACCGCGGCTCGGACACCGCAAACTCTGCGCTTCTTGCCGACGTGCTGCCGCAGGACTACGCCCCGCAGTACCTGCCCGAAGGCACGGACCCCAAAGACCCTCTGGCGGGCCTTGCATTCCAGGAAAAGTACGAGCGCCTGGCCTATAAGCTTGGCGGCGGAGCTTACCGCGCCCCGGCGCAGACGGTCGGATCCTTCCTCGGCCGGATCCCCGAATCTGGAACTGACGCTTCCGGCAGCGCGCAGGCCCTATCCACCGCGCAGTCTTCCGCCCCAACCTTCCGCCCCGGCACCACGCCGGCGGACCTTCGCAAATGCCTTCCGGACTTCGTATCAGACGCCCTCTTTGAAGCTCTTCCCATGCTCGGAAGAAAGCTCCGCGGCTTCGACTCGCCGGATGCAGTAATGACAGGCATAGAGAGCCGCTCCAGCAGCCCCGTCCGTATAAAAAGGGACCCCGAAACGCTCGAAGCGTCCGGGGTGAAAGGTCTTTATCCTGCAGGCGAAGGCGCAGGCTACGCAGGCGGCATCATGTCAGCCGCAGCTGACGGCGTAAGAATCGCCGAAAAGATCGCCTCTACAGCAGCATCAGCCATATAAAGAACAGCGCAATCAGCAGTATGCTTACCGCGTGCGTGAACTTCTTGTCCACCAGCAGCCCCGCGAACTCCCTCAGGAACGCGTTGGGGTAAAAGTACGTCTTGGTCTTTGCCGATATCCCGCTGGCGTAAAAGCCGCACTTCCTCGCCAGAATATACCCTCTGAAAACGTGATAATTCGTGGTGGCGAAAGCTACCAGTTTTTCGCGTATGTTTCCGCAGTGCTTTTCTATCACGGCCCTGGAGAACTTCATGTTCTCGTAGGTGCTGCCGCTTTTGTCCTCACGCAGTATGCGCTCCGCCGGAACGCCCTGATCCAGAAGGTAGCGCTCCATGGCCTCGCCCTCGGACATCACTTCGTCGGCGCCCTGCCCTCCGGAAGGTACGAACACCGCGTGCTTTCCGGTCTTTTCAAACTGGGCTTTCTCGAACTTCAGGGCGCTGTCCACCCTGCCCTTAAGAAGCGGCGTCAGCGTGCCGTCCTTTCTTATCCTGCAGCCCAGTATGATTATGTAGTCCCTGTCCTCGTGCGTTTTATACCGGCTTGCCAGAAAAGCGCTGGCCACTGTGGCTATGAACATGCATTCGAAATAGCACAGGGCGTAGAGGATGACACAGTGTATGATCTTTGCGGTCAGCGTGCGCGTGTAGATGCTGAGGAACTCAGGCTCCAGCGAAACGACGGTAGCCGCTATCCACAGCACAGCGAACAGTATCCCAAGAGTGTTGGCCGGACGCCTTCCCTCGTGGCGTATGAGCCAGAAATTGCTGAAGAACAGGAACGCTGCCAGGAAGAACATTACCGGGGCAAGCAGCACTATGACCCACGCACCGACCTCATTTACTATCGCCAGGTAGCCGGTTAGAGTGCGCACCGCATTGTTGTACAGCTTATACGCGGTTATCAGAAGCAGTATCGCGGCAAAGATCCCGATACCGCCGTTGGCCACCATTGCGTACGAAAACGCGCCTTTCCTGAAGGAATCAATGAAAGACCAAAGCATTATCACGACCGTCAGCAGCAGCACGAACATCAGGCAGTATATGAATATCCCAAAACCGCTGAAGTTGACCAGCATGCTCCTGTCTATGATGATCCCGAAAATCCCTACGGTAAACTTTCCGCTGACGGTACGCTGGATAACGACTCCGTCCGGGTGTTCCTCGTTCTTCGGGTATTCCATGCTGTAGGTTATGGTAGCCTCGGTAGTGCCCCGCTTAAGGGACCTGAACACAAAGACCGCCTCGTCCTTTTCGCTTACACCTTCGATAAGCTCCACGACGCCTTCGTTGGTATACTCAGCGCTTGCGCTTACCATCTTCGCGTTCGTGTAGTATTCGCTGGTGTGGAAGCGGTACGCCTTCGCCGAAATGATCGCCCCGACAAAGGAAACGATTATCGCCAGCGCGACCCCTATATTCAGAATTATCAGTTTTTTATTCCTTGTTTTAAGCTTGTCCATAAAAAGAATTATACCACCTGCTGCCTATTTTTTAAAGATACGGACGGCCTTTTGGTGTATAATTGACCTGTGATGGACAACAGCTTTTTGAATAAAAAAATAAAGCTCATAGCCCTGGACCTGGACGGCACAGTGCTTACCGATGAGAAGACCATAACGCCGCGCACCGCAAAAGCCATAGCCGACGCGGCAAGATGCGGCATAGAGGTCGTTCCGGTGACCGGCCGCCCCCTGTCCGGCATACCCGAGGACCTGCTTAAGATCCCCGGGATACGCCACATGATAACCTCAAACGGCGCCATAACAGCAAAGCTTTCCGGCACAGAAAAGTTCTCGTTCTCAGGCGCACCCGCAGCCTGCACAGCTGTCACCGAGTACAGCAGCCTTCGAAGCGAGTTCTTAGACCGCGCATCCGCGGAATCCATGATCGGCCTCTGCCTTGAACGCTCCCTCACCTTCAACATATTCATCGACGGCATAGGCTACGCCCTTCCGGACAGCTGCAGCAGGCTCATAGAACGCTTTACAGGAACCCCCCTGGACGACTACGTAAGGAAAAGCAGGTGCCCCGTAAACGACATTCCGTCTCTCATGCGCGAAAAAGGCAGCCGCGTTGAAAACATCTGGATCAAGACCAAAGACCGGGCGGAACGGGACGAGCTGGACCGCCTGATACACCGATGCGACGTCAATACCGTGCTTACCGCCCCGACCGATATCGAGGTCGGAAGCCCGCTTGCAGACAAAGGCCTTGCGCTTTCAGCCCTGGCAAAGACCCTGGGGCTTAGCCGCGAAAGCATCCTCGCCATGGGCGATAACGACAACGACCTTGGAATGCTGCGCGCCGCAGGCACAGCTGTCGCGATGGGCAACGCCACGCAAAGCGTAAAAGCCATGGCAGACCTTACCGCCGCCTCCAACCAGGAGGACGGAGTGGCCATAATACTGGAGGAGATCACTCGCAATACATCAGAATTTTATTGACAACTGCGACACGACAGTGTATAACAGTATCCGTAGAGGCAAGGGCGTCTTTGGACATGTGTTCACAGGCGTCCCTCACACTTTTTTTGGAGGTCATTATGTGCGGCATAGTAGGTTTTACAGGCGAACAGAGCGCGGCGCCCATCCTTTTAGACGGGCTTAAAAAGCTGGAATACAGAGGATACGACTCCGCAGGAATAGCGGTCATGGACCACGGCTGCATCTCGGTAAACAAGGTCACCGGGCGCATCGCCAATCTGTGCGAAAAGACCAAAGACGGCACAGCTGTTCCCGGAGCCGCAGGCATAGGTCACACCCGCTGGGCAACGCACGGAGCGCCCACAGAGGAGAACGCACACCCGCACCTGAGCAACGACGGGCGCTTTGCGATAGTCCACAACGGAATTATAGAAAACTACCTCTCCCTGCGCGAGGAACTCATAAAGGACGGCTACCACTTCGACAGCGAGACCGACACCGAGGTAATAGTACACCTCATTGAGATGTACTACAAAGGCGACATGCGCGATGCCCTGATCAGGACCACCAACCGCCTGCGGGGCTCCTACGCCCTTGGCGTCATCTGCTCGGAAGAGCCCGGCAAGCTCTACGCGGTGCGGGAGGCAAGCCCCCTGATACTGGGCGTTGGCGTGGACGAGAACTATTTCGCTTCCGACGTTACTGCGCTGGTCAACTACACCAGAAACGTCATATACCTTGAAGATGGCGAGTTCGCGGAGCTTTCCGGGAACTCGGTAAAAGTCTTCGACTGCCTCGGAAAACCGGTAGAAAAAAAGGTCAGCCGTATACTCTGGGACGTTCAGGCCGCGGAAAAAGGTGGCTACGAGCACTTCATGCTAAAAGAAATAATGGAGCAGCCCGGCGCCGTAAAGGCTACCATCTCGCCCAGGATCAAGGACGGAAAAATAGTCTTCGAAGAGCTTAAGCTTACCGCAAAAGATCTGCTGAGGATACGCAAGATAGTCATCACTGCCTGCGGATCGGCCTACTACGCGGGCTGCGCGGCAAAATACGCGCTGGAGAAGATCAGCCACATCCCGGTGGAAGTTGAGCTTGCAAGCGAGCTGAGGTACAGCGACCCCATGATCGACAACCACACTCTTCTTATAGTCATATCGCAGTCCGGCGAGACCGCGGACACCATCGCAGCGCTTAAGGAGGCCAAGGCAAGAGGCGCAAGGACGCTTGCTATAGTAAATGTCGTGGGAAGCACCGTAGCAAAGCTGGCTGATAACGTCGTCTATACATGGGCGGGTCCCGAGATCGCGGTCGCTACCACCAAAGGCTATACCACCCAGGTGGCTGTCCTTTGCATGCTTTCGGTATGGTTTGCGGATATGATGGGAATCGAAGACGAAAATTATCCGAAGTACGTCAAAGAGCTGCAGGCGCTTCCGCGCATGATACAGCACGCCATAGACATGAACTCGTCCATACCCGCCCTGGCGAAGAAATACCACGACAGCAAGTCGCTGTTCTTCATAGGAAGAAACACCGACTACGCGGTCTCGCTGGAAGGCGCGCTCAAGATGAAGGAGATATCCTACCTGCATTCCGAAGCCTACGCCGCCGGAGAGCTCAAGCACGGCACTATAGCGCTCATCGAAGAGCACACCCCCGTCATAGCTCTGTGCTGCAACCCCGCTATCATGGAAAAGACCCTCAGCAACATAGTTGAGGTCAAGTCCAGGGGCGCCGAGGTGCTGGCGCTGACATTCAGAAACAACCAGAAAATAGTGTCCGTGGCGGACGATCTGATGTTCATCCCAAAAGTGGATCCACTGTTCTCGGCTGTAGTTGAGATAGTGCCGCTGCAGCTTCTGGCCTACTATGTCGCAAAGGAAAACGGATGCGACATCGACAAACCGAAAAACCTTGCAAAATCTGTCACAGTGGAATAAAATATTAAATTATTATTTGTTTAAAACATACAATCCCGGAGGAAAAAATGACAAAAAAAGAGCAGCTGTACGAGGGCAAGGCAAAGAAAGTATTCACTACCGACGACCCCTCGCTTCTTATCGTTTCATATAAGGACGACGCCACCGCTTTCAACGGCCTTAAGAAAGGCACCATAGCTGGAAAAGGCGTCATCAACAACCGCATGAGCAACGCCCTTATGAGGCTGCTCGAGAAAAAAGGCATACCCACGCATTTCGTGGAAGAACTCAGCGAGCGCGACACGCTGGTAAAAAAAGTCTCCATCGTGCCTCTTGAGGTCATAATACGCAACATAGCGGCCGGATCATTCGCAAAGCACTACGGCGTAGAGGAAGGCAAGCCCCTGGCCTGCCCCACCATAGAGTTCTCCTACAAGAACGACGCCCTTTCAGATCCGCTGATCAACGACTACCACATACTCGCGCTTCAGATAGCCACCGAAGAAGAGCTGAACACCATCAAGACCTACGCATTCCGCATCAACGAGGAGCTCAAAAAGTTCTGGGCGTCCTGCGGAGTAACGCTGGTGGATTTCAAGCTGGAGTTCGGAAAGCTCGCGGACGGCACCATAGTCCTTGCGGACGAGATCAGCCCCGACACCTGCAGGCTCTGGGACAGCGTCACGAAAGAAAAACTGGACAAGGACCGCTTCCGCCGCGATCTTGGCGGCGTGGAAGACGCTTATCACGAGATAATGAAGCGCCTTGAGGAACACATATCGGAGGCATAATATGAAGAACTGCGCTATAGTAGGCATCAACTGGGGCGACGAAGGAAAAGGCCGCATGGTGGACCTCCTCACCGAGAACTACGATGTAGTCGTAAGGTACCAGGGCGGCGGAAACGCAGGCCACACGGTCATCAACGAAAAGGGAAAGTTCGCCCTGCACCTTCTGCCCTCCGGCATCTTCAGGGAAGGCGTCGTAAACGTCCTTGGAAACGGCGTGGCGCTGGACCCGGAAAACCTTTGGAAAGAGATGCAGGAGGTGGTCTCAAAAGGCGTGCCCATAACCCCGGAGAACCTCAAAATTAGCAACCGCGCGTCGCTTCTGATGCCCTGGCACAGAGATATGGACGCGCTTGAAGAGCAGCGCCTTGCGGACAAGAAGTACGGCTCCACCAGGCAGGGCATAGCGCCCTTCTATTCCGACAAATACCAGAAGAAGACCATACTGGCCGGAGAGCTTTTCTTCCCCGAAGAGCTTGAGGGCCATCTTGAGGCTATACTTGAGTGGAAGGACCTGACCCTCACAAGGGTGTACGGCGCAAAGGCCTACACCATGGAGGAGATCAAAGCCTGGATCGCCGATTACTGCGACAAGATAAAACCCTACATCTGCGACACCGGCGAGTTTTTAAGAGATGCGCAGGCCCGGGGAAAGAACATACTGTTCGAAGCCCAGCTGGGAGCGCTTAGGGATCTGGACTTCGGCATCTACCCCTACACGACTTCATCGAACGCCCTTGCGGCCTACGCTCCTGTGGGTTCCGGCCTGCCTTCGCTGAAACTCTCCGATGTGGTGGGCGTAGTGAAGGCCTATTCCACCTGCGTGGGCGAAGGGCCCTTCGTCTGCGAGATGTTCGGAGAAGAGGCGGATACCCTTCGCGAAAAAGGCTTCGAGTACGGCGCCAAGACCGGGCGCGCCCGCAGAGTAGGCCCTATAGACCTCGTTGCCACAAAATACGGCGTCGAGGTACAGGGCGCCACAAAGATCGCGCTCACCAAGATGGATGTCTTAAGCTACATGGAAAAGATCCCCGTGTGCGTGCGCTACAGCATAGGCGGCAGGGAAACTGACCGCTTCCCCTTCCCCGCCCAGCTTCCTGAGGCGCAGCCCGTCATCGAGTACGTGCCCGGCTGGAACTGCGACATATCCGGCGTCCGCCGCTGGGAGGATCTTCCCAAAGAGGCCAGAGATTACGTCGAGATGATAGAAAACGCCATAGGCTGCCCCATAACCTTCGTGTCCGTAGGACCCGAGAGGGAAAGCATCATATACAGATAAAAGGCACAGGAGAAAACAATGACCAACAGTTATGAATCGCCGCTGGCATCGCGCTACGCGTCAGAATATATGCTGAAGCTGTTCTCGGCTGATACCCGTTATCAGACCTGGAGGAAGCTCTGGGTGGCTCTTGCCAAAGAGGAGATGGCCCTGGGCCTTCCCATAACGCAGGAGCAGGTGGACGAGCTTGCGGCGCACACGGCAGACATCGATTACGAGTGC
Source organism: Bacillota bacterium (assembly GCA_017443515.1). Classification (GTDB taxonomy): domain Bacteria; phylum Bacillota; class Clostridia; order Peptostreptococcales; family Anaerovoracaceae; genus RUG13409. Next base: position 10,911 of record JAFRXM010000029.1, read on the forward strand.
GTGCGGCAGCGCGAAAAAGAGGTGCGCCACGATGTTATGGCTCACGTCTACGCCTACGGCAAGGTCGCTCCGTCAGCGGCCGGGATAATACACCTTGGCGCCACCAGCTGCTACGTCACGGACAACGCGGACCTCATCCTGTACAGGGACGCGCTGAGGTACCTGCGCAAGGAGCTGCTGTCGCTGCTCGGCAACCTCGCGGACTTTGCGGACAAATACAAGGATCTTCCTACCCTGGGCTACACACACTACCAGCCCGCGCAGCTGGTCACCGTGGGAAAGCGAGCCTCTTTATGGATGCAGGACTTCCTTTCGGACCTTAAGGAGATCGATTTCGCGATAGAAAACATCAAATTCCTGGGCTGCCGCGGCACTACAGGCACCGAGGCCAGCTTCATGGACCTGTTCGAAGGCGACGGCGCTAAAGTAGACGCCCTGAACAGCGCTCTGGCCGCGGACTTCGGTTTTGCAGAAGTTTTTGACGTCTGCGGGCAGACCTACCCCAGGAAGGTGGACAGCCGCATACTGAATGCGCTGTCTTCCATAGCGCAGAGCTGCTACCGCATGGCTAACGACATACGCCTGCTGCAGCACGACCGCCAGGTGGAAGAACCTTTCGAAAAGAACCAGATCGGATCCTCCGCGATGGCTTACAAGAGAAACCCCATGCGCTGCGAACGAATCTGCTCGCTTTCAAGATACCTCATGGCCGACGCCATGAACGCGCCAATGACGGCCTCCGTGCAGTGGCTGGAACGCACCCTGGACGATTCAGCCAACCGCAGGATATCGCTTCCGGAAGGTTTCCTGTGCGCCGACGCGGTGCTTCGCCTTGCCCAGAACGTGACGGACGGCCTGCACGTAAACGAAAAGATAATCGAAAGGACTGTGCGCGAATACCTGCCGTTCATAGCTACGGAAAACCTCCTTATGGAAGCCGTTAAGCGCGGCGGAAACAGGCAGGAGCTGCACGAGATCATACGCAGATGCTCCATGGAGGCCACCGCGAAGATGAAGAACGGCGAAGACTGCGACCTTCTGGAGCGCCTCGCCGCAGAAGACAAGTTCGGACTTTCCGCAGACGATATGGATAAGCTGCTGGACCCCAGGCTCTACATAGGAAGATGCCCGCAGCAGGTCGCGGAATTGATAGAAAAGATCCGGCCTCTTCTTGAAGGCGCGGACAGACAGACCGTAGAAATAAACATCTGAGGAGATCATACCCATGGACAAGATCCTGGTCCTGGATTTCGGCGGACAGTACAACCAGCTGATAGCGCGGCGCATCCGCGAGCAGAACGTCTTCGCCGAAGTCATCCCGTACAAAAGCATAACACCAGAAGAAATAAAGGCCGCCGGTTACAAAGGGATCATCTTTACCGGCGGTCCTAACAGTGTTTACGATCCCGCGTCGCCGCATTTCGACCCGGCCGTTCTAGATCTTGGCATACCGGTACTTGGAATCTGCTACGGGCATCAGCTCATGGCGTGGATGGCCGGCGGGCAGGTATGCACCGCAGCCGAAAAAAGCGAGTACGGCAAGGTCACAGTAAGAATAGCCGGCGAGGCCGGTACCTCCGAAAGCCTCCTTTTCAAAGGGATCCCCTCTGAAAGCGTCTGCTGGATGAGCCACACCGATTTCGTCAGGACGGTCCCTGAGGGTTTTGCCGTTACTGCGGTCACCGGCGCCTGCCCCTGCGCAGCCATGGAGAACTCCGAAAAGAAACTGTACGGCGTGCAGTTTCACCCGGAGGTCACGCACACCGAGTTCGGCACCGCCATGCTCCGCAATTTCGCGCTCGGCATCTGCGGATGCGCTCAGGACTGGCGCATGGACGATTTCTGCAAAAAGTCCGTCGAAGAGCTTCGTACAAAGATCGGTTCCGGCAGAGTGCTGCTGGCCCTTTCCGGAGGTGTGGATTCCTCCGTTTGCGCCGCGCTTCTTGCCGAGGCGGTGGGCAGCAGGCTCACCTGCGTCTTCGTGGACCACGGGATGATGCGGAAAAACGAGCCCTCTGAAGTCCGAAACGCCTTCTCGAAGTGGAACATCAACTTCATGGGGATAGACGCGTCAGAGCGCTTTTTAGAGCGTCTGGAGGGTGTTACAGAGCCGGAGCGCAAAAGAAAAATAATAGGAGAAGAGTTCATCCGCGTCTTCGAGGACGCCGCAAAAAAGATCGGCAGCGTGGACTATCTCGCACAGGGCACCATATACCCGGATGTGATAGAATCCGGCCTCGGCGACGCCGCTGTAATAAAGAGCCATCACAACGTTGGAGGGCTTCCGGATCTCGTGGATTTCAAGGAGATCTTAGAGCCTCTGCGCCTGCTGTTTAAAGACGAGGTACGGCAGCTCGGCCGCGAGCTGGGTCTTCCCGAGTACCTCGTCAGCCGCCAGCCCTTCCCGGGACCCGGCCTTGCGATACGCGTAATGGGTGAGATCACACGCGAAAAGCTCGACATCCTGCGCGAGGCCGACGCCATCTTCCGCGAGGAGGTGGAACGTTTCGCGACTGCCGGCAGTCTTCCCGAGGCTGCCAGCCAGTTCTTCGCGGTGCTTCTCAACACCCGCAGCGTAGGCGTCATGGGCGACGCGCGCACTTACGGATACACCGTGGCCCTGCGTTCCGTCACCACAGACGACTTCATGACCGCTGACTGGACACGCCTGCCTTACGAGCTGCTTGCCTCCGCCGGAACACGCATCCCCAACGAAGTAAGAAGCGTAGGCCGCGTGGTCTACGACATTACGAGCAAGCCCCCCGCCACGGTGGAGTGGGAATGAGATACGAAAACCGGAAAACCCAGTAAAATCAAGGCTTTCCGGCTTCGCCAAGGTTCCTTTGATAACAATTTGATAACAGTTGCATGATCTCCCTTTATTCTCCGTATCAAGGGGTTTCGGGGTAAGAGAGTCATTCTTGACGGTTTGCGACTGGAACGATCCACATTATGAAAGCCCTTCGCTGTGGGTATGCAGCGAAGGGCTTTTTGTCGTTCTTGGGGGTGATAGATAAGCTGGATACTGATTATCCAATCTTCTTTCTGAAGAAGATCGCCAAAACAACGCAAACAATGATTCCAACAGCATATGGAATCGCTACCAAAAATGCGGTCTGGGCGGGTGCACTATAACCAGCATACTTAATGCCCCACAGCATGTCGCAATAGTTATATGCAACAACAGCACACATAACGTCAGACAGAAGAACTGCCAGAATCCAGAACACAGTAGACAATGCCTTCATAATAACCTCCTTATTTGTTTGACGCACTCTTAAGGAGCAAAACAGCACCAGCAACTATAGCCACAAGACAGATAAGCAGGAATATCCCATTCCCATCTATCGTGATCATGGATGATCCACCGATCTGGTCCGACGTTGATGGCATGAGAACGGAAATAAGTCCCCAAATAATCAGGCAAATGATGCCACCGATACAAGCAACCGTCCCAAGAATACACTTCTCTCTGCCGGTGTTATTGCTTGGTTGATCATTCTTTGTACCTACAATCGGATCGGATATAGTGGAGTCATCTTCTTTCATCAGATAGTCCAGTGAAACATTGAAATACTCGCTGATGGAAATAAGTGTATCGCTTTCCGGGACTGCTTTTCCAGATTCCCACTTTGATACAGCCTGTCTGGATACGCCCAGCCGCTCCGCAAGCTGCTCCTGTGAAAGACCATCTTTCTTTCGAAGCTCGTATAGTTTTTCCGAAAGTGCCATGTTTTCCTCCTTTCACGCAGAGCATATCCAAACGTCGAGTAGAAGTCTATACATACCCGTATGCAATTACGCAACCAGCAGTAGCATGTGTGTGTTCTCGTGAAATCTTCGGCAGCAAGTTACAGAAGGGGCCTATCCTTTGGTATTTCCCTTGAGCGCTTTGACCATGGCGTTGCTCAATTCCTGGGATGGCACCTTGGCCGTAATCTGCGTGTCATCGTACTGCGGATAGTAATAACGCCACTTGTCGTATTCGTCTCTGCTGATCTCTCCGGCACGGTACTTCTCGGCAACAGCAGCCCAGGCACAGACCAGCTCAGAGATACGGGCAGCATCCTTCCCCTTCCGGGGATCAATGCGGAAAAGGACTTCTCCGTCCCTTGTCTCGATGGTCAGACCGTAGCGATCCTCTAAAGTAAACAGGGTATGCATTAGACCAAAGTAGCTGTCGATATCAGGAACGTTGAGCGCAAGCGGAGATACGTCAAGTGCACCGGCCAGGGCTTTGGTCAGATCCTCTTTCGGCGTGCGTGTACCGGCCTCATACTGTGCCATGCGGATATCGGCGGTCTTCTCCGGGAAGCCGACCAATGTACCAAGATATTTCTGCGTCATGCCGCGCAGATTGCGGATGAAACGTATCCTTTCTCCAATCGCCATAGGAAAACCCTCCTGTGTATGTACTGATCAGAGTATAGCAGATACGCGTAGTGATGTCAAGAAAAACATAATCAAAAAAGATAAATATTCTCTTCAAAACCTCTTGACTTTAACAGAAACTTTTAGAATAATTGGCTCGACTTAAACGTAATGCGTTAA
>JAFRXM010000030.1 GCA_017443515.1 Bacillota bacterium
AAGCAGATCAACGACATCCAGCAGGATGCTGACGCTCAGATCCAGGAAGTATTCAAGGCCTTCGAAGGCTGGACTCCGAAGAAGTAATTTCCAGGAGAAAACCAGACAGGAACAAAACCTGAAACAAAGACCCGGTCGCATGGCCGGGTCTTTTATTATATATAAATTGAACACTGTTTGATTTTCCTATTGACATTAAAGTCGCTTCAAAGTTTATAATTAATATACCAGTTATTTTATTATCATTTTTATTATTGATAAGGAGGAATTATGAACGTACTGGTATTCGTAGTTGCTATCGTTCTCGCGATAGTTATCGGCAAGGTGCTTAAGACCAACATCGGTGTTATAGCTCTTGCAATGGCGTTCCTTGTCGGCGCAGTATTCTTCAAGCTGGGCTCCAGGGACGTAATGGGAGTGTTCCCGACCAACATCTTCTTCTACATGCTGATCGGTACCTTCTTCTATGGTTTCGGTATGCACAACGGAACCTTCCAGAAGGTAGCACAGAACATCCTGTACAAGGCAGGCGGAGCTTCCCGCTTCATGCCTCTCATCTTCTGGTTCGTTACCGCAGTAGTTATGGCACTGGGCGCCGGCTCCAACGCGGCTCCGGTCTTCCTTTCCCCGATCTTCTTCGGTATCGCTACTGAGATGGGAATGAACCCCCTTGTAGCAGCCCTGGGCTACTACACCGCAGGTACAGCATTCAACCTGCTGCCCTGGACATCTGACTTCGCTTCCAAAACATCCATCAACATCAAGGTATTCGGCGAAGTCACAGCAAGGAAGATCAGCTATGGCGCCATGATCTATGACATGGTATTCCTGCTCATCTTCTACATCATCTTCTGCATCATCACCGGCGCATTCAAGAAGACCAACGCTAACATCGTCTTCGAGAAACCGGAACCCATGACCCCGGTACAGAAGAAGACCTTCACTATCATCATCGCGCTTGCAGTCCTGCTGGTAGTTCCTATGGTCATCCAGCAGTTCGCCAAGAACCCGGTAACAGCATGGATGTCAAAGAACCTCGACTTCCTGCTCCTCGGTTCTGTAGGTATCGTAGTCAACCATCTCCTCAAGATCGGCGATATCCAGGAAGTTATCAAGAAGAGCATTCCCTGGGGCGCTATCCTGATGGTATGCGGAACCGGTACTCTGGTAGGCCTTGCCTCCAAGATCGGTATCGCTGACACAATAGGCGCATGGCTCGGAAGCAAGGTTCCGGCAAGCATAGTCGCTCCGGTATTCCTGCTCGTATGCGGCGCTCTGTCCCTGGTCGTTTCAGGCGCTGTAGTACAGCCTCTTATGGTCGCGCTCATTCCCGGACTCTATCAGTCCACAGGCGTCAATCCGATGGTACTCGCTATCTGCATGATGGTAGGTCTTCAGTACGCCGGATTCAGCCCGTTCTCCATGGGCGGAACTCTTTCCATCATCGGCTGCACCGACGAGGAAAAGAGAAAGAAAATGGTCGGCCCGATGGTCATCATCGCTGTGCTGTTCGTAGTCATCACCGCAGTGCTGGCATGGCTCGGACTGTTTGACGCAGTATTCAAGAACGTTCCCTGGGAGTTCGTTCCGACTAAGTAAGGAGACATTATGGCAAGACAGACACTTATATTCGGCGGAGATTTCTCTATACCAAGTTCGGATCCTGTCCTTACCCCCGCTAAGCTCTGCGAGGGCGTGACAGATCTTCTGGACTCGGCAGACTTCCGCATGTTCCAGCTCGAAGAGGCTTACCTCAAAAAGCCCGTGGAAAGGTCTGTCGAAGGCAACCTCGTAAAATCCCTTGATCCGATCAAAAACAGAGTGGATCTTGTTACGCTTTCCGGAAACCACTTCTACGATTTCAAGGAAGACGGCGTTCGCGACACCATAGAATGGTGCGAAGAGAACGGCATCGCTCACGCTGGAGGAGGCATGAACGAAGCTGAAGCAAGAAAGCCGGCTTTCGTTGAAAAGGGTGGAGTTAAGATCGGCGTTCTGGCATATAACGCCGTCGGCGGAAAGCAGCAGTTCGCAGGCCCCGATCAGGCAGGCACTGCTCCTATCAACTTCTTCAGAGCCTTCACTCCGTGCGAATCCATACCCTGGGAAAAGCAGAGGGAAGAAAAGCACGAGTTCGACAACTGGAGATACAAGGAGCCGATGCACTTTGACGCCGATTTCATGGGTGAGAACTACATGGATCCTACCGCTGTCATCAAGATGGCAGAGGAAGTGCGCGAAGCGAAGAAACAGTGCGACATTCTCATCGTCTATCATCACAGAGGCTATGTGCACCGTCCTGTCCTTGTCAACGACTGGGAGAGGCTGCTGTCGCACATCGCTATCGATAACGGAGCAGATGTTGTAATGGCTTCGCACAGCCACGTATCCCACGGCTTCGAGATCTACAAGGGTAAAGCCATTTACCATGGTTTGAATAATTTCGTTATGTATACTCCGCAGCTCGCGCCCGGTTTCAAGGGCAAAGTACACGGAGATGCGCACAACGCTGAATGGGTAAAGCAGAGGATCGCAAGGTTCGGATTCGTTCCTGATCCTGAGTATCCCACATATCCGTTCCAGCCCGAATCGATCTATTCACCAGTGGCTAAGCTTATCATCGAGGACGGAAAGATAGTATCCTACAGAGTTGTATTTACTCTCACGGAAAAGAGCGGCATCCCGTATGTCCACGGACATACCGAAAAAGGTCAGGAGATCTTCGACTACTTCCAGAGGATCACCGACGAGGCCGGTCTTAATGTAAAGCTTTCATGGGACGGCGACGAGGCAGTGCTTTCCGAGTAAAGCGCTGAACCAAACAGACTTAAAACAGCTGTGAGGCACAATGCTTCACAGCTGTTTTATTGGACGGTGGAGAAGAACCGTCCCTTGCCACCTAAAAGTATTGTGGTATAATGATACAGGAGGGTTCAGCCATGCAGGACGAGGAATATAAAGTAAGCGATTTCGCGAAGCTCCTGGATCTTACACCGGAGACGATAAGGTATTACGAAAGCGTGGGCATAATCAATCCGCGCCACGATGAGAACAACCGCTACAGATACTATCTTTCGACGGATTTTTCAAGGCTCTACAACGCTAAGCTCCTGCGAAGCCTCGGTTTTGCGCTGTCCGATATCAAGTCGTTTTTCTACGAGAAGGACAACATGGCGCAAAAGGATATGGCAGTAGAGCAGGCGAACAAGCTGAAGGAGCAGGTGACAGAGCTTCAGCGCCAGATAGACGTTCTTGGCGTTTTCGCGGATGAACTAGGCAGCCTGGACCGTCTCAAGGTTGAATCAGATATAGTTGAAAGCGAGCCGTTCTGGCTCGTCCCGTTCCGCGTGGACTATTCCTTCAACATGCAGGAAGCCTCTCTTGAAAAGATGAAGTCCGTGTACGTTAAACAGGTAGTGCCCAGGTATTCCTATCTCATGAAAGTCGCGATGAAGCCTGATCTTCCATGCGAATGCAGGTACACCGGATACTCAGTAAGAGGGGAGTTCGACAGACCTACCGACAATGCAATATACATTCCCAGGCGCAAAGCCATGCGTTTTTCCTACAGCCTCATAGCCGGCGAGCGTTTCAGCGTAGGCGTTAAGAGAATGGATCTTTTCGGAAGGCTTCGCAGCATGGGAATAGACGCGGGAAGCGTTGAGATCTACGGCCATACTATCAACATTTCTACAGAAAACGACGTTACTTATCTGAACAACATGGGCTACATTCCTCTGGAAGGTGAGCCTCTTGTAGACTGGAATTCCATATCCGGATAATTTCCTGATCTGTTTTTGAAATACTTCTTTACTTTAGCGCGCTAATGTGATATTATAGCGCATAATTAAAGTGTACAAGGAGTTTTTTATGAAAGAGATACATTCCGAAAGCACAGACCGCCTGTTCAGGGCCATTCTCAACCTCAGCTCCGTGGACGAGTGCTACGATCTGTTCGAGGATCTCTGCACCATAAAGGAGATCAAGGACATGTCGCAGAGGCTCGAAGTTGCGTTCCTTCTTTCTGAAGGCTGCAGCTACCAGAAGGTATCGGAACTTACCAGTGTCAGTTCCGCTACGATTAGCAGGGTAAAACGCTGTCTGGATTACGGCAGCGGCGGATACGCGAAAGCGATAAAGGGTCTGAAAAAATGATGAACGCAGAAGAAAAACTGGTCTTTGAGCTGCGCGAGCTTTACGAAGCCAGCGGCTACAGAAGATACAGGATGAGCAAGTTCGAAGAATACGATCTTTACGCCAGGAACAAGGACCTGCTCGTATCCGAAGGCATGATAACCTTCACCGATACGAACGGGAAGCTCATGGCCTTAAAGCCGGACGTAACTCTCTCCATCATAAAGAACACGCGCATACAGCCGGGAGCAGTGGACAGGGTATATTACAACGAGAACGTCTACCGTATCTCTGAAAGTTCACGGACCTACAAAGAGATAATGCAGACCGGTCTGGAATGCATGGGCGCTGTGGACGATGAGTGCACGCTTCAGGTGGCGCTGCTTGCTGCAAGGAGCCTTAAGGCTGTCTCCGAAAAGTGCGTGCTTTCTGTGTCTTATCCTCAGATAGCGGCAGACTTCGCGAAAGACATTGGACTGGAAGGCGAAGCTCTGGATGAAGCTCTTTCACTTATATCAGAAAAGAACCTGCACGGACTTTCGGGGCTTCTTTCTCAGCAGGAATGCGGGGAACAAGGTGCAGAAAAGCTTATGAAGCTGGCCGTACTTTCCGGAAGCGCAGATAAAGTACTTACTACTCTTGAAGAACTCGGAGCAGATTCTGAAAAGACAGCGCAGCTTTGCTATATAAAGAATGGTTTTGATAAGGCAGGCCTTGGCAGCATGCTGAGTTTCGACCTTTCGGCGGAGTGCGGGACCAGATACTACAGCGGTATAGTCCTTAAAGGATACGTTGAAGGCGTGCCTTCCGCATTGCTGTCTGGCGGCCGTTATGACGCTCTTATGCGCCGCATGGGGAAAAAGTGTGGCGCCGTAGGTTTCGCCGTCTATATGGACCTTTTAGAGCGTTACAGAGGCATATCCGAGGCTAAGGCTCAGGACGAAACACTGAATATAGCACTTCCCAAAGGCAGGCTCGGAGAAAAGGTCTACGCCATGTTCGAAAAGGCAGGCTTTGGCTGCCCCGAGGTGCTCTCAGACAGCAGGAAGCTTATATTCACAAACACGGAAAAGAAGGTCAGCTACTTCTGGGTAAAGCCTTCTGACGTTGCGGTATACGTAGAAAGAGGCGCGGCGGATATTGGCGTCTGCGGCAAGGATATACTCATTGAGCACGAGCCGGACGTGTACGAACTTCTCGATCTTAAAACAGGCAAGTGCCGACTGGCGGTAGCCGGTAAGAAGGACTTCACAGATGATACGTCAAGGACTCTTAAGGTGGCCAGCAAGTTCACGAACGCGGCCGCATCTTACTACACTTCGCTTGGCCGGGACATAGATATCATACAGCTCAACGGATCGATAGAACTGGCTCCGATACTCGGTCTTTCCGATGTTATAGTCGATATTGTCGAGACCGGCACGACGCTGCGGGAAAACGGCCTTACGGAGCTTGAAACCATCGAAAACATAAGCGCGAGGCTGATATCAAACAAGGCAAGCTTCGAATTCAAAAAGGACCTTATAAACAGGCTCTGCGCAGGGCTCAAAGAACAGGTGGAAACAAAATGATAAGGATATTGAAAACAGGTGAAGTATCGAACGAGGAGATATTCAGCAGGGCTGTCCCGGCTGTAGATGTCGCGGGCGTCGTAGCAGGCATCATAGACGATGTCAGAAAGCGCGGAGATGAGGCTCTTCTGGAATATACCGAAAAATTCGACAAGGCAAAGCTAACAGAGCTCGCCGTAAGCGAAGAAGAAATAAAAGAAGCTTTTGAGGAAGTAGACTCGGATTTTATAAGGATCCTTAAAGCCGCGGCGGAAAACATACGCGACTTCCACTCAAGGCAGGTGAGGACGGGCTTTATGATCGACGACGGCGACGGCATCATCCTGGGCCAGAAGATCATGCCCGTCGAAAAAGCAGGCATATATGTGCCAGGCGGAACGGCTGCGTATCCGTCCACGGTTCTTATGGATTCCATACCGGCTAAGCTTGCAGGCGTGCCTCAGATCGTGATGGTCACTCCTCCAGGAAAGGACGGAAAGGTATCCGCTGCTATACTTGCGGCAGCAAAGATAGCAGGCGTAGACAGAATATTCAAGGTGGGTGGAGCCCAGGCCATCGCAGCTCTTGCGTACGGAACGGAAAGCATACCAAAAGTCGACAAGATAGTCGGCCCCGGAAATGCCTTCGTGGCGGAAGCCAAAAAGCAGGTGTTCGGCCAGGTCTCGATAGACATGATAGCTGGTCCCAGCGAGATCCTCTGCGTAGCTGATGCGGCTTCCAACGCGACGCACGTCGCTGCGGACCTGCTGTCCCAGGCGGAGCACGATAAGATGGCTTCTGCTGTTCTTGTAACGGATTCCATGGATCTTGCTATGGCTGTACAGGCTGAGATAGAAAGGCAGCTGCCTCTTCTTAAGCGCGAGGAGATAGCCAGGGCTTCCATAGAGACGAACGGAAAAATAATAGTTGCGGACAGCATCGCGGAAGCCATCGATATAGCAAACGACATAGCCCCCGAACACCTGGAGCTATGCGTGGACGATCCTTTCGCATGGGCGGACGACATAAGAAACGCTGGCTCCGTGTTCCTGGGAAGATACTGTCCTGAAGCAGTAGGAGATTACTATGCAGGACCCAACCACACGCTTCCCACAAGCGGAACGGCGAGGTTCGCGAGCCCGCTTTCGGTGGATGATTTCATAAAGAAGACCCAGTATATTTACTATAACGAGAACGCTCTGTCGTCTGCGGCGAAGGATATAGCTGCATTTGCTGTAAAAGAAGGCCTTACGGGCCACGCCAGGAGCGCTCTTATACGCACGGAGGATATCGAATGAGCAGATTCTTCAGCGAAAAATACAAGGATCTGGAACCCTATGTTCCCGGCGAGCAGCCGCAGGACATGCAGTACGTGAAGCTGAATACGAACGAGAGTCCTTTCCCGCCTTCGCCTTCGGCCCTGTACTACGCGTCGGAAGCAGCAAGGCCGGCAAACCTTTACTCAGATCCGGACTGCACCCAGCTGCGTAAAACTCTAGCCGAATCTTATGGTATAGGCGCAGAGAACATCATCTGCGGCAACGGCTCGGACGAGATACTGAACTTTGCGTTCATGGCGTTCTGCGATCCCAGACACCCGGCAGTGTTTCCGGACATAACCTACGGTTTCTACCCGGTGTTCGCCAAACTCAACGGCATAATGTACAGGGAGATACCGCTCGAGCCTGATCTTTCGATAGACCCTGCACGCTACATAGACAGCGGCATGACCATATTCATCGCAAATCCGAACGCGCCGACGGGAAAGTTGCTTTCGCCCATACAGATAGAGGGCATCCTTGCCACAAACCCGGAGAACGTAGTCGTTATCGATGAGGCTTACATTGATTTCGGCGGTATCAGCTGCGTGCCGCTTATAAAGCAGTACAGCAATCTGCTTGTGGTGCAGACCTTCTCAAAGTCGCGCTCCATGGCGGGCGCCAGGCTGGGCTTCGGAATAGGTAGCGAGGAGCTGATAGCGGATCTTAATACCATAAGGTATTCAATAAACCCGTACAATGTCAATTCGTACACGGCTGCGCTTGGCGTCGGAACGCTTCTGGATCCGGAATACACGAAGGCCAACTGCGCAACGATCATGAAGAACCGCAAGATGTTTACAAAAGGCCTGCGGGACATGGGGTTTGAAGTGCTGGATTCCGCGGCGAACTTCGTTTTCGCGAAGCACCCGCTGATAAACGGACAGGAAGTATACGAGAAACTGAAGGAAAACGGCGTGCTGGTAAGGCATTTTGCAAAAGACCGTATAAAGGACTATAACCGCATAACAGTAGGTACCGCGGAGCAGATAGACGAGCTCTTCGGCGCCATTAAGAGGATCTGGAGGATCAGATGATGAGGACTGCCAAGATAGATAGAAAGACCGCCGAGACAGATATAAAGCTCTCGCTGGATCTGGACGGTACGGGAAAGTCTGAAATAGACAGCGGAGTAGGTTTTCTGGACCACATGCTGACTCTTTTCGCGAAGCACGGAAGATTCGATCTTGCGCTTAGCTGCAAAGGCGATACACAGGTGGACGATCACCACAGCGTCGAAGATATAGGAATAGCCCTTGGCGAAGCTTTCCTTAAGGCTATAGGAAACAAGGCGGGGATCAGGCGATATGGGGAATGCATACTCCCTATGGACGAAGCTCTCATACTGACCGCAGTAGATATCTCCGGAAGGGTGCATCTTTCGTACCAGGCTGTAATGCGGGCCAAAAAGGTCGGAACTTTCGACGTGGAACTTGCTGAAGAGTTCTGGACGGCTTTTACAAGGTCGTTTAAGATAGCGCTGCACATAAGGCAGCTGGCCGGAAAGAACGCTCACCACATACTGGAGGGGCAGTTCAAATCTGCGGCAAGGTCTTTACGGACAGCCGTAAGCATAGATCCCGAGCTTGCAGGTGAGATCCCGTCCACAAAAGGCGTACTCTAAAAGGCAGGCCAGAAATGATAAGTATAGTAGATTACGGAGTTGGAAACCTGTTTTCACTTAAGAGCTCGTTCGACGCGATTGGCGAAGAGGCAATCGTTACAGGAGATCCTGAGGTCATCAGGTCTTCTGACAAGATAGTGCTTCCTGGAGTCGGTGCTTTCCGCGACGCCATAGCAAAGCTGAGCAGCAGCGGGCTTGGGGATGTCGTCATATCTGAAGCGAAGTCCGGAAAGCCGTTGCTTGGCATATGCCTGGGGATGCAGCTGCTGCTGGATAAGAGCTATGAATTCGGCGAGTATGAAGGCCTGGGGCTTGTCCCAGGTGTTGTAAGGCCGCTGGAAGGATACATACCGGAGGGCCTTAAGATCCCGCAGATGGGCTGGAACGCGCTGCAGCTTAAAGGAAGCTGCCCGGTGTTTGCGGACACAAAGAATGGAGAGCACGTGTATTTCGTGCATTCCTACTGGTGTGACTGCCCGGAGAAGTACGTCAGCGCTGTATGCGAATACGGTGCGGAAGTTACTGCCGCAGTAATGAACGGCAACGTGTACGGCTGCCAGTTCCATCCCGAAAAGAGCGGGCCTGTGGGTCTGCGCATCCTTAAAGCGTTCTGCAAGGAGTTGTAAGATGATAATACTGCCGGCAATAGATCTGGTACAGGGAAAGGCTGTAAGGCTGTTTAAGGGCGACTATAACAGGATGACCGTCTACGACGAACAGCCGGAAAGAGTCGGAAAGTTTTTCAGAGACTGCGGCGCGGAATGGATACACATAGTGGACCTGGAAGGTGCAAAAAGCGGTCTTACGCCTAATATAGATACTATCAAGGGCATAATTGCAGCCTGCGGCCTTAAAGCAGAGGTAGGGGGCGGCATCCGGAGCATGGGGACCGTGCAGAAATATGTGGATGCAGGTGTGTCCCGCGTAGTCCTCGGCACCGCTGCCGTAAACGATCCGGACTTCATTAAAGAAGCTGTAAAAACCTACGGATCTTTGATAGCTGTAGGTGTAGACATAAAAAATAGTTATGTAGCAATCAAAGGCTGGACTGAAAAAAGCAGCCGTACAGATTTAGAGTTCTGCAAAAGCATGCAGGATCTAGGAGTAAAGACCATAATCTGCACCGATATCTCCCGCGACGGCGCTATGAAAGGTACCAACCTGGATCTTTACAGCAAGCTCAGTTCAGAACTGGATCTGGATCTTGTTGCGTCAGGCGGAGTATCTTCCATGGAGGATGTCAGGGCTCTAAAAGCTTCCGGTATATACGGAGCCATTATAGGAAAAGCCCTCTACACGAAGGATATTGACCTTAAGGAAGCCCTGGAGGCTGCAAAATGATAACAAAACGCATTATTCCCTGTCTTGATGTAAGAAACGGCAGGGTAGTAAAGGGAACGAACTTTCAGGGGCTCCGGGACGTGTCGTCCCCAGTTGAACTGGGCAGGTTCTACTCGGACTGCGGCGCGGACGAACTGGTGTTCTACGATATTACGGCTTCTGCAGAAGGGCGCAAACTGTTCACAGAAGTGCTAACAGAGGTAGCCAGGACTATCTTCATACCTCTTACAGTCGGCGGCGGAATAAACACTTTGGACGATTTCGACAGAGTACTGAAATGCGGTGCTGATAAGGTCAGCGTCAATTCAGGTGCCATAAAAGATCCGATGCTTATAAGCGACGCCGCAAAGCGCTACGGCAGCCAGTGCGTGGTGCTCTCCGCGGATGTAAAACGCGTCGGAGAGGGTTACAGGGTCTTCGCAAAAGGAGGCCGCGAGGATACGGGGCTCGACGCTATAGAATGGGTCCGCCGAGGAGTGGATCTTGGCGCAGGCGAAGTGGTGCTTAACTCGATCGATACCGACGGCGTAAAAAACGGCTTCGATCTTCAAATGCTTAAGGACGTTTGCGGATCGCTGAACGTCCCGGTGATAGCCTCGGGAGGAGCTGGATGCGTTGAGGATTTCGTCGAACTTTTCAAAGCACTTCCCTTTGTAGACGCTGGTCTTGCTGCTTCGATATTCCATTACGGGGAAGTCAGCATTTCGGATCTTAAAAAGCTTCTTAACAGCGAGTCCATACCCGCCAGGGAGGTATGATGCATTATACAGAACAGATATACCGGCCTCCTTCGGAAGCAAGAAGCGTGCTGCTGGAAGTAACTACAGGGTGCTCGCATAACCTGTGCACATTCTGCAACGCCGCAAAAGGCCTGAAATTCAGACTTTCACCGATGGAACACATTATAGAAGACGTAAAGGAGATCGCAGCTTTTAAGCCCGATACGAAGCGCATACATCTGCTGAGCCACGACGCTTTCGCGCTAAGCTACGAAAGGCTCATGGAGATCGCGGCTGTTATCCACGAGCATCTGCCCTGTGCGGACGAACTGTCGTCCATGGGCAGCATTCTCAACGTGATGGATAAGACGGACGATCAGCTCAAAGAGCTTAGAAAAGCCGGTTACGAGTACATTTATATAGGCACGGAGAGCGGCCTGGACGAGGTCCTGGAAAAGACCAGAAAAGGCTTTACCGTAAAGGATTCGGAAGAACAACTGAAAAGACTCGAAAATGCAGGTATAAGGTACTGCGCAATGTACGTGCTGGGACTTGCCGGTAAAGGCAACGGGCTGCGGAATGCTATTGCGACGGCGGAGCTGTTCAACAAGCTGCACCCTGCGATGATAGGCGGCAATTCGCTGACAGTCTTCCGCGACGCGCCGATATACAAAGAAGTCCTTTCCGGGGAATTCGAAGAGGCTACGGAACTTGAATGCGCGCAGGAACTGAGGCTCTTCCTGGAACATCTTGAAAGTCCATGCTATGTGGCAGCGTCCCATGCTTCCGTAGGAACTCCGGTAAAAGGAAGGATACCCCGTGACAAGGAAAAGATGCTGTCGCAGCTTGACGGATACATAGAAAACTTCGACGAGAGAAGATACAGACTGAGGCGCGAACTCATGCGCTCGATGTAGAAAGGAATCATGATGACAGATATAAGCGAACTTAAGTTCAACGAGCAGGGCCTTATCCCGGCTATAGTTGTGGACAGAGTTAGCCGCAGGGTGCTGATGCAGGCCTGGATGAACCGTGAAAGCCTTGAAGTTACGATGGAAAAGGGCCTTGCGTGTTTCTGGAGCAGGTCGAGAAAAGAGCTCTGGGTGAAAGGTGAGACAAGCGGTAATTACCAGCACGTCGTATCCATAGCTGCGGACTGCGACCGCGACAGCCTGCTTCTTGTTGTGGAGCCCGACGGGCCTGCCTGCCACCTCGGCACGGAAAGCTGTTTCGAATACCCTGTATGGGAGAGCCAGGAGCTCGGAGATTTTACACTGGAAGGGCTATACTCTTTGCTTGAGGGACGCAAAAAAGAACTGCCCGAAGGCAGCTACACCACTTATCTTTTCCAGAAAGGCACAGACAAGATACTCAAAAAGGTCGGTGAGGAGTGCACAGAAGTCATAATCGCCGCCAAAGCCGAGGACAAGGCCGAGACCATATACGAGATAGCTGACCTCGCGTACCACGTCATGGTACTAATGGTACAGCAGGGCATAAGCATCGAAGACGTTAACAGAGAACTTGCTTCGCGCCACGTGATAGACCACAAAGTGAAGCAGGAGAAGATGACATGATAAGATCCGACTTCCACATGCACACATACTACTGCGACGGGAAGGATTCTCCGGAAGAGATGGTAAAGTCCGCAATAGAAAAAGGCTTTACGACAATAGGCTTTTCCGGGCATTCCTATGCTCCGTACGACATGGACTGCTGCATGGATCTTAAGCAGACTGCAGAGTACAGGCGGAAGATCAATGCGTTAAAAGATAAATACAGCGGGAAGATAAAGATATACTGCGGTGTCGAGCAGGATATCTTCGCACCGCTTCCCGTAAAGCCCTTCGATTATTCGATCGGCTCCGTACACTATCTTAAGACGGGATGCGGCTACACCTCTGTGGATTATACTCCACAGGTGCTTGCGAACATGCGCGATCAGTACTTCGGCGGAGATATCTATGCGCTTGCGGAGGAGTACTTTAAGCTCGTCTCTGATGTTGCAGAAAAGACCGGCTGCGATATAATAGGGCATTTCGATCTTGTGTCTAAATTCAACGAGAACGAAGAGTTTTTCGACCCGAAAGATCCACGGTACATAAAGGCTTACCAAAGCGCAGCGGACCGTCTTCTGACCTACGGTATACCTTTCGAGATAAACACCGGAGCCATCTCCAGAGGCTGGCGCAGCGGACCGTATCCTTCGATGGATATCATAAAATATATTGCATCGAAAGGAGGGCGCTTCGTGCTGTCCAGCGACGCTCACAGCAAGGAGAATATAGGATACATATTCCGGGAGACAGAAGAACTGCTCGCAAAAGAAGGTGTGGAAGTGGAGATCTTCGTTCCTGGATGTAAATAAAAATTCACGGAGCTGCGTCCTTAATAACTCGCAGCTCCGGTTTTTTTATGTTATAATAAACTATGCACGCTTTTCATGTAATATTTTATAAAGTGCTTCAGTTCCTTGTTCGGAGCTGGTTCGGCATCAGCGGTACTTACCGCTGCAAAGGCAAAGACCCAAAGGCAAGCCCCATGCTCGTCCTTACGAACCACAACACGAACTGGGATTTTCTATACTTCGGAGCGTCTTTCAGCAAGCACATGTACTATGTTGCAAGCGAGCACATATTCAGGTCGGGCTTTGTAAGCAAGGCCATAAAGTTCCTGGTAAGTCCCGTCGCAAGAAAAAAAGGCGCGTCATCCGCAGAAACTGTCAGCGAGATAAAAAGCAGGCTCTCCAGGGGTTACAACGTCTGCATGATGGCGGACGGAAACCGCTCTTTTTCCGGGGAGACGGGTTATATCTCTCCTGCAACAGCGGATCTTGTTAAAGAGTGTGGCGCAGGGCTTGCTACCTACAGGCTTCACGGAGGGTACTTCGTAAATCCGCGCTGGAGCCACTCCACGCGTAAAGGCCGCTTATGGGGCGAGATAGTAGCGTATTACACGGCGGAGCAGCTTGCAGAGATGAGCCGGGACGAAGTCTACGACATACTTTGCAGGGATCTTTACGTAAACGCCTATGCAGATCAGAAGGAAAAGAACTACAGCTACAAGTCTGAATCTCCGGCTGAGACTCTCGAGACAGCGCTGTTTTCCTGCCCGGAATGCGGAGCCTTCAGCTGCCTTAAGAGCAGCGGTGATAAACTGGTCTGCGAAAGCTGCGGAACAGAACTCACCTTCAGCGATAAGGGCTATTTCACCCGCACAGATGGAAAAGATGCAAAATATACTGATATACTCAGCTGGAGCGAATGGCAGAAACAGCACCTTAAGGAACACATAGAACAGCTCGGGCCATCCGATCTCATACGTGCAGACGAGGACGCAAAGCTCTTTCTTGTCCATCCGAAGGAGGGCAAAGTCCTCCAGATGGAAGGAAATATCGCGCTCTATAAGGATAGGCTCGAATTTAAAGACTCAGACGGAGCGGTAAAAGTCTTCTCCGCCAAAAGCATAAAAAGTCTGGCTGTAATACTCGTAAACACCATGCTGTTTACAGCTGAAGAAGGATATTTCGAGGTGAAGCTGCCCCCAAGGGCCAGCGCTCTTCACTATATGATAAGCTACTACTACATCAACGGAAAGGAATATAAAAGGTAAATGGATTACTCCGCGAACAATATAGCGCTCTGGAAAAGCATAATACAGCTGGCGATAATCGCCGGCGCGCTGCTTGTAGCGCATTTCTTAAGAAGAGGCATACCCTTTATCAGAAAGAGTCTGATGCCGACCGCGGTGCTGGCTGGTTTCATACTTCTGATACTCAAAGCTGCAGGGATACTGATCCCCGACGCCGAGTTCATGGAATGGCTGACATATCACGGGATAGCGATAGGTTTTATCGCCATGTCCCTTAAGGTCCCTGACAGAACAGGGTCTGAAAAAGGAAGCCTAGTAGGTCTTAAAAGCGGGGCAATAATTGTTGGATCTTATATGGCGCAGGGCATTACAGGACTAGTGATCTCGCTGATCCTCGCAAAGACGCTCCTGCCGAATCTCTTCCCTGCAAGCGGAATATTGCTTCCCATGGGCTACGGCCAGGGCCCCGGACAGGCCAACAACATTGGTTCTTCGTTCGAATCCCTGGGCTTTGCCGGCGGCAGGTCCTTCGGCCTTGCGATAGCTGCAGCAGGATACCTCTGCGCATGCGTCGTAGGAGTAATATATATCAATTACCTCGTAAGAAAAGGCAAGATCAAAAGAACAGAGGGCACTAAGTCCGAGATCGCCGAGGTTACAGTTTCCACCTTCCAGTCAGAAGGTGAGATACCTATTTCGGAATCAGTCGACCGCTTTTCCGTGCAGGTCGCGCTAGTCATACTTGTGTACCTCATCACATTCCTCATCACAAAGGGAATATGCGATGGTCTTCGCGCAGCGGCACCGGGCCTTGCAAAGACCGTGGAATCTCTGCTCTGGGGATTCAACTTCATCATAGGTTCGGCTCTTGCCATAGTTGTTAGGCTAATACTCAGAAAGCTGCAGAAAGGCAAAGTCCTCAGCGCCCAGTACCAGAACAACTACCTGTTGAGCCGCATCTCCGGACTGGCATTCGACCTGATGATCACAGCAGGCATAGCTTCCATAGATTTCGGCGATCTTTCCGGCCTGTGGCTGCCGTTCATACTGATGGCTGTCTGCGGAGCTTTCGTTACCTTGATACACCTCAGATATGTCTGCAAAAAGGTGTACGGTGATTATTATTACGAAGGCCTGATGTCAATGTATGGAATGATGACCGGCACCATAAGCTCCGGCGTGCTCCTGCTCCGCGAGCTGGATCCTGACCTGAAGACGCCTGCTGCAAACAACCTCGTTCTTGGAAGCAGCTTCGGTATACTTCTGGGCGCTCCGCTGCTGATACTCGTAAGCCTTGCTAGCAGGTCGTATACGATGAGCCTTGTCACGCTGGCACTGCTTGCTGTATACTATGTAATACTATTGCTTATAGTAAACATCAAACGCAAAACAAATAAGGGGTAAAAATGAAGAAGCTATTATTGCTGATACTCGCGTTCGTACTGGTTTTTGCCATGGCGGCATGCTCCAGCGGACCTGCTCCTGCAAACAATACGAACACCGATAACAGCAGCAATACTATAAGACCGGAAGATGTCTCAGCCATGAGTTATGCCGAGTATATAGCGGCAGGCGAAGGTGCAAACGTCGTCATAGAAGGATATGTGCAGAAATACGCTCTGAACAGGGATTTCCACAACGTAAGCATGTTCATCCAGGACGAAAACGGAGGGAGTTATTACGCTTACCGCGCAGTCTGCAGCGATGAACAGGCTGCAAAACTGGTGGAGGGCACGCACGTAAAGGTGAGCGGCAAAAAGGCATCCTGGTCCGGCGAGATCGAAATAGGAGAAGGATGCATATTCTATATCCTTGAAGGTAACAAAGTGTTCGTCGCCGTCGACATCAGCGGAAAGCTTGCCGATCTTCAGGCGCTCGAGAAGATGATGAACCAGAAGATAAGCGCAAAGGAGCTCCTTGTTGAATACAGCACAAGTTCTGAAGGAAAAGTATCTGCGTTCCTTTACAACTGGGACGGCTCAGGTGCTGCAGGTTCCAATAACGATCTGTATTTCAACATCTCACACGGCGGAGCTGGCTTTACTTTCTGCGTGGAATCTGACGAAGATCCCGAAGGAACCGGTACTTATGACGCAGTTACCGGCCTTCATTTCGGCGATATTATCGATCTTGAGGGCATGCTCTACTGGTACAATGGTCCTAACGTGCACGTCAACAGGATCAATGTTGTCAAAGCCAGCAAGGCTGATGCACTGAAAAGCGAAGGAGTCCTTACATATACGCAGTACACAGAGTGCGCAGATGAAGCGGAAGTTACTGTAGAAGGCTATGTGCAGGGCAGGACAGTATATGATGAGGAGCAGCATAGCTTCAGCATGTTCCTTGCGGATGCCGACGGAGCGTATTACGCATACGGTGTAAATGCGTCAAAAGAAGACTACGATAAGCTCACTTACGGAACAAAAGTCAAACTCAGCGGAATAAAGATCTTCGGCAACGGTCTTCCGCTGATCTCAAAGGTGGAGACGATGGAGATACTTGAAGGGTACTACATCGCGATGCCGGAGAACATAACAGATAA
This sequence comes from Bacillota bacterium, assembly GCA_017443515.1. Lineage (GTDB taxonomy): Bacteria > Bacillota > Clostridia > Peptostreptococcales > Anaerovoracaceae > RUG13409. The sequence continues at coordinate 16,821 of JAFRXM010000030.1, forward strand.
GATCGGAGACAATGACGCTCTCTATAAGATGACAGCAGGAAAAGTGCTTCTCAGAGATCTTAAGGTAGCTGCGTCAAAGGCTCCGGACAGCGATACGGAATACGCTTTCCTCTACAACTGGGACGGTTCCGGCAAAGCCGGCGAGAACTGCGATGTGTATTTCACCGTAGAGACAGCAGGCGGCAAGAGCTGCACGGTGTATGTAGATACGGACGAATTCCCCGAAGGAAGCGATCTGTACAAAGCGGTTACTCAGCTCAGCATAGGAGATGAGATCAATCTGGAAAGCTTCGTGTTCTGGAACGAAGATCCGGAATTCCACGTCCAGAAGCTGAGTGTTAAGAAATAATACTATTTTCCAAGAACTGAGAGCATCGATGTTCTGACGCGTTCTCCAAGTTCGTGCGGGCTGCTGTTTCGAACGGTCTCGACCGGAATAACGTCCACGACGTCTATTGTTATATCAGATCTGTGTTTCGGATAATTGTCTTTGATAGCCGCTGTGCCCTGAAGCGTCATTACCGCAATAGGCACATCGGCTTCTTTTGCTATATTGAAAAGGCCGTTGTGGAAGGGAAGAGTCTCGCCTGTCTTGCTGCGCGTGCCTTCCGGATACACTGCGACATTTACGGAGTCCATCTTAAGCAGCCTTGCAGCGCGTTCCTTGGTGACGTTGGCTTTTGAAGAATCCTTGCGGTCTATAGCCATGAAACAGCACTTCTGAATTATCTTTCCGAAGAAAGGAATGCTGAAATTCTCCGGTTTTGAGATGAATGCGAGATCGTATTTTGCGAAGACGTGCCAGGTTATCAGAGGATCGAAGTTCGACCTGTGGTTGCTTGCAAGAAGGAATCGCGTGTCTTTGGGAAGCTTATCCATCCCGGTGGTCGTTATATGAATGCGTATGAGCTTCATAGCGATCGCAGTGGAGAAGTTCAGGAGAAACCTGTAATAGCGGCTGTTGGTGTCGTATTCCTTTCCCTTTTTGATAAAGAGCCCGCTTACAAAAAGCAGGGCGAACCACAGCACGACTATAGCAATTACAGCGGCTATTATCCATAGAATTATCTTTAAAACTATCATCACATCAACTCCTTATATCTCTTCAGTACCGAGGATGATCCCTCCGCCTATCAATTCGTCTCCGGAATAGAACACTGCGGACTGGCCGGGCGTTACGGCGCGCTGCGGAATCTCGAATTCCAGCATTGCGGCGCATATCGTGCTCCCATCTTCAGAAATGTCCTTGCTGATCGGCGTCAGCATCGCATTGGCAGGCTGCTGCCTGTAGCGTATCTTTGCTGTGCATCCGACAGGTCCTTCAGGTGCTCTGCCGGACGTCCAGGTAACTTTTCCAACGTATACTGTCTTGCTGAAAAGCTCTTCGTTCGTGCCAAGGACTACCTGGTTTTTTCCAGCATCAATTTTGATGACATAACGGGGCTCTCCGAAAGCTATTCCGAGACCTTTACGCTGTCCTACAGTATAGTGGGTGATACCTTTGTGCTGCCCGAGAACTATTCCGCGGCTGTCGACAAAATCGCCCGGCGCAGGTACTACACCCGAGTACTGCTCTATGACAGATGCGTAGTCGCCGTCCGGAACGAAGCAGATGTCCTGGCTGTCAGGCTTAGAAGCGTTTACAAAACCGAGTTCTTCGGCTATTGAGCGGACTTCATCCTTGGAAAAGCTTCCGAGCGGAAAGCGCACTCGCGAAAGTTCTTCCTGCGAAAGATTCCAAAGCACATAGCTCTGGTCCTTGGATGGATCAATTCCTTTGAGCAGGTGGTATTTGCCGTCTTCAAAGACTATCCTCGCGTAGTGGCCGGTGACTACGACGTCGCAGCCGAGCTCGTCTGCGCGGCGGAGCAGTGCTCCGAACTTGAGGCAGCGGTTGCACTCGATGCATGGATTGGGAGTGCGCCCGGCGAGGTAGTTTTCTACAAAGTTTCCTATTACTTGTTTGCGGAACTCGTCCTTGTAATTGAATACGTAGAAAGGAATGCCCAGCCTGTTTGCAACGCTTCTGGCGTCCTCGGTGTCGTCCAGGCTGCAGCAGGTCTTATCGGCGGGTGTATCCGAAGGGGCATCGAAGAGCTTCATGGTGCAGCCTATGCACTCAAAACCCTGCTGCTTCATCAGGTAAGCAGCAACGCTGGAATCAACTCCTCCGGACATAGCGATAAGTGCTTTCATTTTCTGTTTCCTTTCAAAATGTAATTTTAATTCTTTTAGGCATCACGGTCAAGTGCAGGCGAGGGAAGTGATACATATAAAAACCGCGCCGTCTTTTAAAGACGGCACGGTCTGAGGTTTATTGTGTCAGAACTCTTTACAGATCGACTTTGGGAATGCTCGCGAAACCTTTCTCGAGATCTTCGTCGGAGGGGATGTAATCGCTCATCTCTCCGTCGTTGTACTTCTGATATGCGGTCATGTCGAAGTAGCCTGTACCAGTAAGGCCGAAGATGATAGTCTTTTCCTCTCCCTTGTCCTTGCACTTGAGAGCCTCGTCTATTGCGACTCTGATGGCGTGGCTGGATTCGGGTGCGGGAAGAATACCTTCTGTCCTTGCGAAGAGCTGTGCCGCAGCGAATACGGAGGTCTGTTCGACAGATACCGCTTCCATGTAGCCATCGTGGTAGAGCTGGGAAAGTACGGGGCTCATACCGTGGTATCTCAGGCCGCCAGCGTGGTTTGCGGACGGGATGAAGTCGTGGCCCAGGGTGTACATCTTGGCCATCGGGCAGACCTTACCTGTGTCGCAGAAGTCGTAGACGAACTTGCCGCGTGTAAAGCTCGGGCACGAAGCCGGCTCTACGGCTATGATCCTGTAGTCTGCCTCGCCGCGCAGCTTTTCGCCCATAAATGGGGAGATCAGACCGCCGAGGTTGGAGCCGCCGCCGGCACAGCCGATGATGATATCGGGAACTATTCCGTACTTGTCGCAGGCCGCCTTGGTCTCCATACCTATAACGGACTGGTGAAGCAGGACCTGGTTGAGCACGCTGCCGAGCTCGTATCTGTAGCCAGGTGTGGAAGTAGCTACTTCAACTGCTTCGGAGATAGCGCAGCCAAGGGACCCGGTCGTTCCGGGGTGCTCTTCGTTGATCTTGCGGCCTATCGCAGTCTCCATGGAAGGAGAGGGTGTTACGGAAGCACCGTAGGTGCGCATAACTTCGCGGCGGAAGGGTTTCTGCTCGTATGATACTTTTACCATGTATACTTTGCAGTCGAGGCCGAAGAAGGCGCAGGCCATGGAAAGGGCGGTGCCCCACTGGCCGGCTCCGGTCTCTGTGGTGACGCCTTTAAGACCCTGCTTCTTTGCATAGTAGGCCTGGGCAATAGCGGAGTTCAGCTTGTGGCTTCCGGAAGTGTTGTTTCCTTCGAACTTGTAGTAGATCTTTGCCGGTGTATCCAGCGCTTTTTCAAGGAATTCGGCGTGGATGAGAGGGGACGGTCTGTACATCCTGTAGAAATCCATGATCTCTTTGGGGATGGGTATGAACTGATCGTCGTTATTCAGTTCCTGCTTGATGAGCTCGTCGCAGAAGATCGGCTGCATATCCTCGAACTTCAGAGGCTGAAGCGTGCCCGGGTGGATGAGCGGAGCCGGTTTTGTCTTCATGTCGGCTCTCATGTTGTACCAACTGGTCGGGAGTTCTTTTTCTTCGAGGTAGATCTTGTACGGTATCTCTTTCTTGTTTGCCATTTTGGGGCTCCTTTCTTTTCCTGGGGCCGGGTAAAAAAATACCCGTCCCAAACAGTGATTGCTGAAGGGACAGGATAGTATCCTGCGGTGCCACCCATCTTGACGCTTTCGCGCCCGCTCTGCGCGTACTTTCCGTAAGGAGCATACGCCGGATGTTGTTAACGAGGTTCCCGCCCCGTCTCACCTACTGGTGCATTGCTGCATGTTCAGATCGCCCTCAGAAGTCCATTCGCACAGTTCCTGCTGCCGCCGTCTCACTGTCAGCGGCTCCCTCGTAAGCAGGGGTAGCTGTGTTACTACTCTTCCTCAACGGTTTTCTGTATAGTAGCACTTTGACTTGTCGAAGTCAAGTATTTTTTTTACGGCAGATATTTGTCCTTGATCTTGCCTAGTTTGAGAACGTAAACGAGGATGATCGCGGCTGCAGCGCCTATGACTGCCATGGCGATCTGGAAGGGCAGCTTAAGGATAGCATATTCCCTGGTGCTGTAGATGAAGGCTCTTCCGAGCGTATAACCGACTACCATTATGACTGCACCGACAGCACAGCCTATGATGCCGTTACGCTGTCTTCTCTTATTGGTCTTATTGACTATCATGGAAATGGCAAAAGCCTGAAGTCCGCGCACAACAAGGGATACGAACATGGGCGCCGGGTAGAAGAAAAAGTCTCCCAGGAAAGCTCCGAGGCCGCCGACTATGGTAGCGTAGAGCGGGCTTAAGAGCAGCGATCCTGTGCAAATTACCACGTCGTTGAGGTAGAAGTGTCCGCCGGGCACGGGAATGCTTACGGAGCTTGCCGCTATGTTAAGGCCTAAAAACAGAGCTGCAAGGCAGAGATTATACATCTGTTTTGTGCTTGTACTTGGTGTTCCGAGGCTCATGATAATTCCTCCTTGAAAATATTTAGTGTTTAGTGTAAAGTAATTTTGGATATATGAAAACTATCAAAATCATATATTTTTATAAGACCAGATTTAAGTGTGATGTAAAAAGCACACAAAATTATACGGAGAATACTGTATATGAAAAACAAAACTGAGTATATGAAGATCTATGATAAGCTCCGCGAGGATATCAGCAGCGGATTTTACGCATACGCAAGCAAGATCCCGTCAAAGCGCGTCTGTGCGGACCGCTTCGGCGTAAGCGTAATTACTGTGGAGCATGCATATGAGCTTTTGGAGGACGAAGGCTACATCACGCCGCGGCAGCGCAGCGGGTATTTTGTAAGCTACGACGAGAACCAGATGTTCGGAGAAAGGCCTGCAGCAGATCACAGAAATACAGGAAAAGAGGCGTTTTCAGAGCTTTCTGAAGAAGATAGTATAATTGAGCATGAAAGCGGTAAAAAGCTCTCAGAAGGGCTGTCAGAGCCTTCCGCGGGCATACCGGATGCTCCTGATGAGTTTCCTTTCACCGTCTACGCGAAAGCGGTTCGTAAGGTATTGTCAGACAGGGGCGCGCAGGTGCTTTTGAAGTCTCCCGGCCAGGGGAGCATAGAGCTTCGTACAGCTGTCTGCGGATATCTCGCCCGCAGCAGGAATATATCAGCTTCGCCTGAGCAGATAGTGATAGGCAGCGGAGCGGAGCATCTTTACGGTCTTATAATAGATATGCTTGGCCGGTACAGAGTGTACGGAATAGAAAATCCTTCCTACGGCAAGATCCATCAGGTCTACAGGCTAAACGGAGCTCAGACAGAGCTTCTGGATCTGGGCAGGGATGGTATAAAACGAAAAGCACTGGAACAGTCCGGTATAGGTGTGCTGCACATAACTCCTTACAGGTCCTATCCCAGCGGCATCACGGCCAGCGCGGCCAAGAAGCGGGAATACCTGAATTTCGCCAAAAAGCGCGGCGCATGGATAATAGAAGACGATTTCGAATCCGAGTTCACGCCTTCGTCAAAACCCGTGGAAACGCTGTTCGAGATAGACGGTGGGACAAGAGTCATCTACGTAAACAGTTTTACGATGACGATATCGCCCGGCATACGCGTGGCCTACATGGTCCTTCCGCAGATGCTTCTTCCGGTGTTCAGGGAAAGGCTCGGCTTTTGCTCCTGTACAGTGCCTACACTCGAGCAGCTTGTGCTGGCGGAGCTTATATCGGACGGTGGATTCGAAAGGCATATCAACAGAGTAAGAAGACACAATAAAAAAGACCGGCCTTAGCGCCGGTCTTCGAAATATCAGGAGTTGCGGTTCCGGGAGAAGGGAAGAAGGACTGCGTACAGCTCCAGTCTTCCTGCAAGCATAAGGATCGAAAGAAGTATAAGCATCACCGGACTGAACTGCGCAAACGCGATGTTTCCTGTAAATGTAGTGCCAACATTATTAAGCAGAGATGCCGTCACAGTAAAGCTGCTGAGCAGGTCCGGAGCCTCGAATGAAAGCACAAAAACGCCGCCCAGGTAGAAGGTGAAATACGTAAGGAAGTGTATCGCCATAGCTGATGAAGTATCGGATGGCATGCTGCGTCCGTTGATCTTAGTGGTGACTACTGCCTTCGGATGTATCCTAACGGTGAAGGACTTCGAGATGAGGCGCAGCACTACTATGATCCTCATGATCTTTATGCCGCCGGCAGGACTGAGTGTGCTTCCGCCGATGAAGGATAGCAGCGTCAGAAGAGCCTGCGCAAAAGGCGGCCAGGACGTAGTATCAGCTATAACAAAGCCTGTGGTGCTGAGCGCTGAGACCGAATGGAAAACGCTGTTTTCGACTGCGCCGGCTACTCCGAATGTACCGGAAGCGACAAGGCTGATGCTTATGAGAACGCTGGATCCTACGATAATGAAGAGGAGCGCGTAGAGCTCGGTGTTTTTGTCGAACTGGTCGAAATGTTTTTTGATGGCGTGGTAATACAGAGTGTAGTTCAGGCAGGTGAATATCATGAACAGCACTACAATAGTTTCCGAAATGCCGTTGGCCAGTGCAGCGCCGGGAATGAATCCTCCTGTTGAGATCGTCGAAAGAGACATGCACGCTGAATCGAGCAGAGAGCAGCCGCTCACAAGAAGCAGCAGGAACTCCGCGACTGTGAGTATCGCGTAGGTAAGAAGAAGCCTTCTTCCGATGGAGACTGTCCTGATACCGGTTCGGTATATGGCACCGTTTGCGGAGCCAGCTTTCGTAAAGCCGCCCTTAGATGCGTCCATACTGGTGAGCATGCATGCAAGGAACACGAGAGTAGCTCCGCCGCCCGCCCACTGGCAGAATGCCCTGTATACTTTGAGCCAGGACGGAAGGTAGACGGGATACGCGGGGTAGGTGAAGACTGTTGACCCAGTGGTGGTAAACGCGGAGACGCTCTCAAAGAAAGCGGCTGCAAAATTGCTGATGTAGCCTGTGATCATGTAGACAGCCGTGCTTACAAGAGATGCTCCGAGGAAGCATCCCAGGGCTATCGCCATGAGCCTTCTTGCGCTCAGTTCGCGGCCGTTTGTTTTTATTCCGTTGTCCGTATTCTTTTTAAATATCGACATGTTATCTGTTTTCATCCCAGAATACAGGAGTAAACATAAGTATAATTGTGTAAAGTTCCAGTCTTCCAGCTATCATGAGAAGCGAGAGAAGGATCTTTACAGGCGCTGAGAACAGCGCGTAGTTCATGGTGGGACCTACCAGTTCGAATCCCGGTCCTATGTTGCACAGACAGGCAACGACGGAAGATAGCGAAGTCGTAAGTCCGAAGCCGTCAAGGCTGACAAGCAGGGTGCCGCCAATTATAGTTACTGCGAAGAGCGCCATGAATACAGTCACGCCGAAGAGAGTGTGCTCTGAAACTGTCTTTCCGCCGACTTTTATAGGTGTAAGAGCCTTTCTGTGGAGCCTTCTGTCAGCTGCACGCTTTATGAGCTTCGCAGTCAGTATGACACGTATTACTTTTACGCCGCCGCCAGTAGACGAAGCGCATCCGCCTACAAGCATAAGGACGAAGAGGATCACCTTGCATGTCACAGGCCACAGATCGAAATCCGCGGTGCCGTAGCCTGTGGTGGTGATTATCGACGTAGTCTGGAATACCGAATACCGCAGTGATTCTCCGATGGTGCTGTAGAAGTTCTTGAAATACAGCATGCCTGCGATAAACAGTGTGCAGCCGCCCACTATGCAAAGATACGTCCTGAGTTCCGGATCCTTGAACATATTCCGTGGTTTTCCGGAAAGCAGGAAATAATAAAGGTTGAAGTTTACGCCTGCAAGCAGCATGAACAGGGTGATGATCATGTCAACATAGACGCTGTTGAAATAGCCTACGCTTGCGCTGTGGGTAGAAAGTCCGCCGGTGCCCAGAGTTCCGAAGGCGTGAGTTGCTGCGTCGAAGAAGCCGATGCCTCCGAACATAAGAAGAACGATCTCTATGACAGTCATCCCGGTGTAGATCAGATACAGATTCCTTGCGGATTCGTTTGTGGTGAACGAGATCTTATCCATGGTCGGACCTGTGGTCTCGGCGCGCATTATCTTCTGTCCGCCTATTCCTAGCATGGGAAGAAGGGCGATAGTCAGCACCAGAACGCCCATGCCGCCCAGCCAGTGGGTGAAGCTGCGCCAGAAGAGCATTCCCTTGTCCATAGCCTCAATATCCGTAAGTATCGTAGAACCTGTAGTTGTAAAACCGGAGGCGGTCTCAAAGAACGCGTCGAAGAAATTGGGTATTGAACCCGATATAACGAAAGGAAGGCCGCCGAGTGCCGACATGGCTATCCACGCCGCCGCAACTATGAAGAAGCCGTCGCGCATGCGAAGAACAGTGTTATCTTCCTTTGGCGTGAGCTTTATGACGAGGAGACCTATTATTATCATCGGAACTGCGCAGACAAGCAAAGACAGCACAGCCTTTGTTTCTTTATAGTAAAGAGCAACAGCTGTGGGTATCAGCATTGCGGTGCCGACGAGCGTCATTACCGCGCAGAGTATTTTTAAGATAGGTCTTTTATTTAAAAGCATCGCTTGAAATTATCAAAGTGTGTGGGATCTTGTCTTCTGGAGCATGCTCTCGAGTTCGCCGGAGGCGGAAAGCATTGAAAGCAGAAGGACCTTGTCCCCCGGGACTATCTTCGTGCTGCCGTTGGGGATGAAAACATCGCCATCCCTTTCGACTGCGGCTACCAGAACACCGTTGGGTATGGTGAGGTCGTTGAGGGTCTTTTCTGTGATGGGCATGTTTGCCTCGGCCCTGATCTCGCGGACCTCAGCCTGGCCGTTTATGACCTGGGTAAAGAGCACTACGCCTTCTTTTCTTATAAGGTGCAGGATCTCCGTTGCGCAGATGTCCAGCGGGTTGATTATCATAATGTTTCCAAAGGTATCGGTAAGGGATTTGTAGCTCTTGCGGCTCACCTTGGAGATGATCTTGGGTACCTGGTTCTGCTTGGCGATGAGGGAGAGCAGTATGTTCTCCTCGTCAAATCCTGTGAGCGCGACAAATGCATCCATTCCTTTGAGGTTCTCTTCCCTCAGGAGGGCTGTGTCTGTAGCGTCCGCATTGAGTACAAGAACCTTGGAAAGCTCCGATGTGAGGTATTCGCAGCGGTCCTTGTTGAGTTCGATTATCTTGACGGCAGAACCGTATTCAACTAGATTTTGCGCAAGGAAATAACCGGTGTTTCCGCCGCCCGCTATCATGACTTTTCCTGTCTTTTTGGAGGAGGCGTTGTCCTTCACTTTTTCGGAGAGAATGTCGATGTTCTCCTGAAGGCCTATAGTGTAGAGCATGTCGCCGCTGTGTATGACGGTGGAGCCGTTGGGGATTATGACTTTTCCCTGCCTTGAGATAGCGGCTATCAGAAGTCCGTTCATAAGATCCCTTGTGTCTTTGAGCTGTTTATCTATGAGCTCGGGCCATTTGTCGGAACTGTATTCAAGAAGTCCGACACCGTCCATGTTGAGCTTTCCGCCGCTGATGGCGTACTGCTGGGTAATGAACTTGAATATCTCGTCTGCGCAGGCTTTATCGGGGTTGATTATGTGGTCTATGCTCATGCTTTCCTTTATGAAGCTGAGCTGGGCTATATGCTCCGGAGCGCGCACCCTTGCGATGACTTCCTTGCAGCCGAGCTTTTTGGCGAAGGAGCAGACGAGTATGTTCTTTTCGTCGTTGTCTGTTGTTGCGATGAGCAGGTCGTATTCGTTTATGCGGATATCTTTCATTATGCCTATCTGTTTGGCATCCGCAGTTATTGTGAATACATCCAGGCTCTGGCTTATGCTTTCGGAGCGTTCTTCGTTTGAGTCGAGAAGTGTGATCTCGTGTCCGCTGCTGAGCAGTGTTTCCGCGATGGCTGTGCCGAGCTTTCCGGCTCCTACGATAGCGATCTTCATATTATGGATCCTCCTTGAAGAAGTATACATTGTAGTATACCACAAACTGGTTCTTTGTGGTATAATGTTTTGAAATATCTCTTAAGTACAGGAGTTTACATGAGCAAACCAATTGTTGCCGTGGTCGGAAGACCTAACGTAGGCAAGTCTACATTTTTCAATAAAATGGTCGGATCCAGGGTATCCATAGTGCAGGATACTCCGGGCGTCACCAGGGACCGCATAATAGCCGATGCCGAATGGGCCGGCAAGCATTTCATGCTTATAGATACGGGTGGTATCGAACCTGAGAACAAGGAGATCATTCCGTCTCAGATGCGCGCACAGGCCGAGATAGCCATGGATATGGCGGACGTGATCCTATTCATGGTTGACGGGCGCAGCGGCCTTACCGCGGCCGACAGGGAAGTCGCGGACATGCTCAGAAGGAAGAACAAGGAAGTAATACTCGTCGCGAACAAGATAGACACGCACAGGATGCCCGACGACTTTTACGATTTCTACGAACTTGGCCTTGGCGAGCCTTTTGCTATATCTTCGACGAACCAGCTGGGGCTTGGCGATCTTCTTGACGAAGTCGTGAGCCGCATACCCGAAGAAGCCTTCGAGGAAGACGAAGATGAAGATATAAAGATCGCCATCATCGGAAGGCCTAACGTGGGAAAATCTTCGCTAGTAAACGCATTCCTTGGCGAGGAGCGCGTTATAGTATCCGAGATCGCAGGCACCACAAGAGATTCCATCGATACTCCTTTCGAAAAGGACGGCCAGAAGTATACACTTATAGACACTGCCGGGATACGCCGCCGCAGCAAAGTCACTGACGAGGTGGAAAAGTTCTCGGTCATCCGTGCTATGGCTGCCATAGAGCGCTGCGACGTTGCTCTTATGGTAATAGACGCTGCTGAGGGTCTTGCTGAGCAGGACAAGCGCATCGTAGGACTTGCGCACGAAGCAGGAAAAGGAATAATAGTTGTTGTCAACAAGTGGGATCTTGTAGCCAAGGAGACCAATACCATGCGCGACATGGAGCGCGAGATAAAAGGGCAGCTCCAGTTCATGAGTTACGCTCCTGTGATGTTCACATCGGCAGTAAAAGGCCAGAGGCTGCTTCCTGTAATAGACGCTGCAAGGTCAGTTGCGGAAAACCGCGCCATGAGGGTAGGTACAGGCCAGCTCAACAGCCTCATCCAGGACGCAGTCATGATGAACCCGACGCCGGTAGACAAGGGAAAAAGGCTCAAGATCTACTACGCCGCGCAGATAGGCATCAAGCCGCCGCTCTTCAGTTTTTCCGTAAACGACCGCGAACTGATGCACTTTTCCTATGCGCGCTACCTGGAAAACAAGATACGAGAGGGCTACGGCTTTGCCGGCACCTCAATAAAGTTCGTCTTCCGCGAACGCTCAGAGAAAGAACAATAGTGGAGAGGGACGGTTCTTCTCCACCGGAATTATAATGATCAAAAAGACCTATAACGTAGTTACATTCGGCTGCCAGATGAACGAGCGGGATTCCGAGACGATCGCCGGCATGCTTGAAAATATGGGATATACTTACTGCCCCGAGTTCAAGGAGGCTGATGTTTGTGTGCTCAACACCTGTTCGGTGCGCGAAAACGCTGACAAGCGCTTCTTCGGCGTGCTGGGCCAGCTAAAGAACCCTCACGAGCAGAACCCGGGCAGGATAACCTGCGTCTGCGGATGCATGATGCAGCAGCAGGTGCATATAGATACGCTCAAAGCCAAGTACCCCTGGGTGGATCTTGTATTCGGGACCCACAACCTGCATGAATTCCCGAAACTCTTTGCTAATGTCGCAGAGCAGCACGAAAAGATCATAGATATCTGGAAGGACGGAACAGCCCTTGCTGAGGATCTTCCCGCAAAAAGGGAGTATCCTTTCAAAGCATATGTAAGCATAATGCAGGGCTGCAACAATTTCTGCACCTACTGCATAGTGCCATACACCAGGGGCCGCGAGCGCAGCAGGGCGCCGGAGAAGGTGCTGGAAGAAGTGAAATGCCTTGCCGCTGCAGGGACTAAGGAGATTATGCTCCTGGGGCAGAACGTCAATTCCTACGCTGGTATTTCGGACGGCTCAGAAGGCAGCCCGTTCTACGGAAAGACAGGTTTTGCGCAGCTTTTAAAGGAAATAGACAAGGTCGAAGGCATAGAACGCATAAGGTTCATGACTTCGCACCCAAAAGATCTTTCAGACGAGCTGATAGAGTGTTTTGACAGCTGCAGCCACCTTTGCAGACAGATACACCTGCCGGTTCAGGCAGGTTCCGACAGGGTCCTTAAACGCATGAACCGCCACTACGACAGCGCTCACTACCTGCAGCTTATAGAAAAGCTAAGAAAAGCCTGCCCGGACATAGCTATATCGACAGATATTATTGTGGGCTTCCCTGGCGAAACAGAAGATGATTTTATGTCAACTATTGAACTTGTCAGCAAAGTTGGCTACGATTCTGCCTTCACATTCATCTATTCGGTAAGGCACGGGACTCCGGCGGAAAAATACGAGGATCAGATCCCTGAAGAAATAAAGCACGACAGATTCAACAGACTTCTTGACGTCATACATAGCATACAGGAGGAAAAGGCAAAGCTATATCAGGACGCTGTGATGCCTGTACTTGTGGAAGGTGTCAGCAAGACGAACGGATCGATGCTCACAGGCCGCACAGAATCAAACAAAGTTGTCGATCTTCCGGGAGATAAAACGCTTATAGGGCAGATCGTACCGGTCAAAATAACAAAAGCACAGACTTTCAGCCTCTACGGCGAAGTTTATAAAGGAGAAACAAATGGGTAAAGGAATGAAAGCGGGCAAGAAGCCCAAGATGAACAACCAGCAGGCTCAGATGCAGCAGATCGCAGCCATGCAGAGCAGGCTCGCGGCAGCACAGGCCGAGATAGAACAGAAAGAGGCTGAAGCCGGAGCCGGCGGCGGTGCTGTGAGCGTAAAAGTCAACGGCAAGCACCAGCTCGTATCTGTCACCATCAAGCCGGAAGCCTGCGATCCCGAAGACGTCGAGATGCTTCAGGACATGATAGTGGCGGCCGCAAACGAGGCCATGCGCCAGATCGACGAGATCGCGGAAAAGCAGATGAGCAGCGTCACCGGAGGCATGGGTCTGCCCGGCGGAATGTTCTGATATGAAGTATTACGCAAAACCACTCACAAAACTTATAGCAGAGCTGGGAAAACTCCCCGGAATAGGCGGAAAGACCGCGCAGCGCCTCGCTTTTCACATTTTATCGCTTCCTGAAGAAGAGGTTAAGAGCCTGGCACAGACTCTTATAGACGCCAAGAGCACCATGCATTACTGCAGCGTCTGCGGGAACCTTACAGATACGGACCCCTGCAGCGTATGCGCAGATACTGCTCGCGATCACAGCGTCATCTGCGTCGTGGAAAGCCCAAGGGATGTTTCGGCTATGGAGCGCGTGCGCGAATTTTCCGGTGTCTACCATGTTCTTAACGGAGCTATCTCGCCTATGGACGGCGTAGGTCCCGAAGATATAAACCTGCGCTCGCTTATAGTGCGTCTTCAGGAGACTGATGTAAAGGAAGTCATCCTTGCCACCAATCCTAACATCGAAGGCGAGGCTACGGCTATGTATATAGCAAGGCTGATCAAGCCGGCCGGGATCAAGGTGACAAGGATAGCCCACGGTCTTCCTGTTGGAGGAGACCTGGAATACGCCGATGAAGTGACGCTTTCCAAGGCGATGGAAGGGAGGCGCGAACTGTGAGCAGTTTTCTTCCCGTACCGAACCCTATAGCGTTTAAGATATTCGGCCTCGAGATACGCTGGTACGCGATATGCATAGTCTTAGGGATCATTGCAGCCGTTATTCTATGCATGAAGCGCACGCCGATCTACGGAATCGAGCCTGAAGACAGAGTACTGGACATGGTCCTATGGGTGATACCTATAGGAGTAGTCGGCGCACGCCTTTACTACTGTCTCTTCGAGTGGGACAGCTATAAAGATGACCCCATCAGCATACTTTACATCCATCAGGGAGGCCTTGCTATACACGGGGGCCTGATATTCGGCCTTATAACCGCAGCTATAATAGCAAAGAAGTGGGGCCACGGCATACTCAAATGGATGGATCTTATAGCGCCGGGCATAGCCATAGGCCAGGCTATAGGGCGCTGGGGCAACTACTTCAATTCTGAAGCTCACGGAACGCCTACGACGCTGCCCTGGGCTATAGAAGTCAACGGAGAGCTGGTGCACCCGACCTTCCTTTACGAATCCATATGGTGCCTGCTTTTATGCATATTCCTGTGCGTTTTCGAAAAGAAGCGCAAAAAAGCCTTTGACGGCCAGATAATATGCCTTTACGTGATACTGTATTCTGTGGAAAGATATTTTGTGGAAGGCCTCAGGACTGACAGCCTTTGGATCGGACCTTTCAGACAGGCCCAGGTGTTCAGCATATGCGCGTTTGTGCTTGGGATAGTCTTCTGTTTTGTTCTTCGAAGCAGAGGCAGAAAGAAGGCAGACGGAGTAAAAGAAAGCGCACAGGTTCCTGAACAAAATGACTATACAGATATATCTGAATTGGTAAACAAGGAGGATCAGCAATGAAACTCGGAATCATAGGACTTCCAAACGTAGGGAAAAGCACACTTTTCAACGCTATAACCAAGGCAGGTGCGGAGGCGGCAAATTACCCGTTCTGCACCATAGAACCCAACGTAGGCGTTGTAACAGTGCCAGATCCCCGCGTAACGAAGCTCCACGAAATATATAATTCAAAGAAGACCACCTACGCAGTCATAGAGTTCTGCGACATAGCAGGTCTAGTCAAAGGAGCCAGCAAGGGCGAAGGCCTGGGGAACCAGTTCCTCGGGCACATACGCAACGTTGAAGCAATAGTCCACGTGGTGCGCTGCTTTGAAGACGACAACATAATCCACGTTTCCGGCCGCATCGACCCGGCAGATGACATAGAGACCATAAACATGGAGCTCATCCTCTCCGATATGGAGATACTCGAGCGCCGCATCGCAAAGGCCAAGAGCAGCATGAAAGGCGGCAACAAAGCACAGCTCGGGGAATGCCAGCTGATGGAGTCGATATACGAACAGCTCGGAGAAGGAAAGAATGCACGTTCACTGGATTTTTCAGAAGAGGACGAAGCATTCGTAAAAGGCCTCGGGCTTCTTTCGTATAAGCCGATAATCTATGTTGCAAATGTTTCTGACAAGGAAGTCGCAGATCCGGACAGCAACCCTTACGTGCAGAAAGTGCGCGCCATAGCTGATTCCGAAGGTTCCAAAACAATAGTTGTCTGCGCCGGTCTTGAGGCGGAGCTCGCCGAGCTGGACGATGAGGAAAAAGCTATGTTCCTGGAGGAGATGGGAATAAAGGAAAGCGGACTGGACCAGCTGATAAAGGCTTCTTACAGCCTGCTGGACCTCATTTCTTTCCTTACGGCAGGACAGGATGAATGCCGCGCCTGGACCATTCGCCGCGGCACAAAGGCCCCGCAGGCGGCAGGAAAGATACATACCGACTTCGAAAAAGGCTTCATACGCGCCGAGACCATCGCTTACGATA
This sequence comes from Bacillota bacterium, assembly GCA_017443515.1. Taxonomy (GTDB): domain Bacteria; phylum Bacillota; class Clostridia; order Peptostreptococcales; family Anaerovoracaceae; genus RUG13409. The sequence continues at coordinate 32,456 of JAFRXM010000030.1, forward strand.
AGTTCATGGAAGCAGGCGGAAGCATGCCTGCAGCGAAAGAAAAGGGCTGGGTACGTTCCGAAGGCAAGGAATATGTAATGCAGGACGGAGACATTGTTAATTTCCTTTTCAATGTCTAGTATGTGCTGTATTTGCAAGCGATTCAAAAGACACCGGGAAAGACGCTGTTCTTTATATCCCGGTGTCTTTGTGCATAATACACAAACAATAATCCGATACAACTCTGCAAATTGAACAGTGTTCAAGAATTTTATACCCACCACATTATGTTAACAAGTTGCAATTTGTAATAATTTTATCGTTTTTTTTGTGCAGAAAAATGTAAAATTCTTCTTGTTTATTTATAGTCAATTTTGCTATAATTAACGCTGTAAAACGTTGTCATTTATCGGAGGTATTTTTATTATGTCTGACAGCAAGAACATCAAAAAGTCGTGGCTGCTCATATGCATCGCGGCTGTACTGATCATTCTGTCCAGCGTTCTTCCATGTCCGGAAGGGCTCTCAAGGCAGGGCATGCAGTCCTTCGGCGTTATCTTAGGCGCTATCGTACTGTGGGTTGGAGAAGCAATGAACATGGCCATCGTAGGTATATTCATGGCGGCACTCCTCACTTTCCTGGGTGTAATGACACCTGGTGAAATGTTCAAAGGCTTCGGCGGAAGCGTATTCTTCTTCATGGTAGGCACCATGTCGATCACAACAGCAATGGCTTCCACCACAGTTCCTACAAGGCTCGCAGGCCTCATCATGAAGTGGGCTAAAAACAGCCCCAGAAAGCTTGTCGTAGGCTTCGCTGTAGGTACCGCAATCCTTTCCTCGATCATGTCCAACATTCCTACATGCGCTCTGTTCGCATCCCTTGGTATCGCGGTTATGAAGGCTAACGGAGATCCCAAGCCAGGTACTTCAAACCTCGGCAAGTGCCTCATGATCGCCATCCCGGCAGGTTCCGTTATCGGCGGTTATATGACACCTGCAGGCGGCCCCACGAACATCTTCGCATTCAACTATCTGCAGGAGATCGGACATCCTATCACTTTCCTTAAGTGGATGGCTCAGGGATATCCCATCGGCCTTGTATGCGTCATAATCGTTGCACTCTGGACATCCTTCATCCACAAGCCGGAAGAGATCAAGGCAGAGGCTCTTGAAAAGGCAAACGAGATGATCCACGGAAACGGACCTCTCACCGGAAGAGAAAAGCGCGTCATCGGCGTTGTTGCTGCAATGTTCATCGCATGGGTAGCATCTTCCTTCGTTCCCAACCAGAACCTGCTCAACGCTACCTGCGTCGCCCTGATGGGTACCTGCCTCTTCATGTTCCCGGGAATCGATGCCCTTACATGGAACGAGTATTCCGAAAAGGGCGGATGGGACGCGTCCTTTATGGTAGGTTCCGTAGGCGCTCTCGCAGACGCAGCACTTAACACAGGTGCCGCAAAGTGGCTCGTTACCACAACTCTGGGCGGAGCTGCAAACTGGAGCCCGTTCATGGTATTCCTGATGATATCCGCGCTCGTGTGCATCATCCATATACTCATTCCGTCCGGCCCTGCAGTTGCAGGCCTTGCGGTAGTTCCTATCGTAGAGCTCGCTCTTGCGGCTGGCGTAAATCCCGTAGGCGCAGCGATCCTGGTATCCTTCTGGTCGGCTGTAACATTCGTCCTGCCCACAGACGCAGTACCTATGTTCACCTACAAGTTCAAGTACTACGGCTTCGGCGACATGATGAAATCCGGTATTCCTATTTCGGTAGTCATAGTCGTGCTCGTAGCTGTGCTCATTCCCTGGGCAGCAGGCCTTCTGGGATGCTAAAAGGCAACGGACCTTATTGCTGTTATACGCATAGGGGATAGTCTTACAAAAAATAATATTACGGCTGTCAACATTTTTCCTTGACAGCCGTATTTTTTATGTTATAATGACGGAGTTATGTTGCAGGAATCCTTTGAAACAAGCGTTCTATATGATTTTTACGGTCCGCTCCTGTCGGAAAAACAGCAGCGTTTCGTGGAACTTTACCACCTCGAGAACTGCTCTTTGACGGAGATCGCTGAGGCGGTAGGTGTCAGCAAGCAGGCAGTTTCCGAAGGTCTTAAGCGCGCTGAAAAAGCACTTGCAAACTACGAAGACAAACTAGGCCTTGTAGCCAGATGGAAGAAGGAAAATGGCATTTGAATCCTTAAGCGAAAAACTGAACGGAGTCTTTAAAAAGCTGCGCGGCAAAGGCGTCCTCTCCGAATCCGATATAAACGAGGCCATGAAAGAGATACGCTTCGCACTTCTGGAAGCGGACGTAAACTACAAGGTCGTAAAGGATTTCGTAGCAAAAGTCAAGGAAAAAGCCCTGGGCGAAGAGATACTCAAAAGCCTCACCCCCGGCCAGCAGGTCGTAAAAGTAGTAAACGACGAGCTTACCGAACTTCTTGGCGGCAGCAGCTCAAAGCTCACCTACAGCAGCAGCGGTTTTACCACCATAATGCTCGTAGGCCTTCAGGGAACAGGTAAGACAACTACCGCTGCAAAACTTGCTGCCTACCTCACAAAGGAAGGCAAAAAGCCGATGCTCGCGGCCTGCGATATATACCGTCCCGCTGCCATTGACCAGCTGGAAGTCGTAGGTTCTCAGGTCAACGTACCGGTCTACACAGACAGGAACAACCGCGACGCAGCAGCCATAGCGGTTGCTGCAAAG
>JAFRXM010000031.1 GCA_017443515.1 Bacillota bacterium
CAAGGAAGGATGTGATTTGAAATGAAAAGAACGATCAGCGCCATGGTCGGAAAAGGCTCTGTCAACCACAACAGCCGCAAGTTCAAGGCTGAAAACGTGAACGGCGAGCGTTCTCACCTCAACGTGGATTACTGCAACGAGCCGATCAAGCAGGTCTATCATAAGCTGTTCGACGAAGCCCTGGAACGGTATAACGCCAAGCAGACACGTTCCGACAGGAGGATCGACGATTACTATGAAAAGATTCGTACCAGCAAGCAGGAAAAGCCCTTCCATGAGCTGATCCTGCAGATCGGCAATCGGGACGATACCGGCTCGGAAACGGAGGTCGGAGAGCAGGCCAAGGCGGCGCTGGACGAATACTACCGGGGCTTTCAGGAACGCAACGCAAATCTGTACGTCTTCTCCGCCCATCTGCACATGGACGAGGCGACGCCTCATATCCACATTGATTTCGTGCCCTTCACCACCGGGAGCAAGCGAGGGCTTGATACAAGAGTATCGCTGAAACAGGCGCTGGCGGCGCAGGGCTTCCACGGCGGCACCCGTGGAGTGACGGAATGGAATCAATGGGTACTATCCGAAAAGAAGGAGCTCGCAATTGCCATGTTCCGGCATGGCTTTGAATGGGAGCAGAAAGGCACCCACGAGGAGCATTTGAGCGTGATCGACTATAAGAAACAGGAGCGCACGAAGGAGCTCGTCGCCGTGGAAGAAAAGCTGGCCGACAAGTCGGCAGAATTCAACACCCTGGCCAAGCGGATCAACAATCTGGAGGACGGTAATCAATCATACCAAGACATGGAAGAAAAACTGGCACACGATCCAGAATATCAGCTTCCCGAGCCACAGGGGTTCATGTCGGCTAAAAGCTACAAGGCCAAGTTTGCGGAGCCGCTGGTAAAACGGCTGAAAAAACTTGTGAAAAGCCTGTTGGTCCGGTATTTCAAAGTCCAGGACAATTATCACCGGATCGATAAAACAAACGGAGAGCTGTATCGGGACAACGAGGGTCTCGCAAGAAGCAATGACCGGCTCAAAGAGGAAAACGACGCTCTGCGGGAACAGAATAAGGACTATGCCATCCTTCGGAAGGTATTCGGAAGCAGGCAGATCGATGATCTGGTCGCTCAGGCCAGGGAAGCACAACAGACAAAATGGTGGCAACGCCAAAGAAGCTATGATTATGAAAGGTAGGGTCACACAATGGAAAAGCAAGTCTATGACGAAAAGAACGGGCTGTGGTACGAGCTGCACGGGGACTATTATCTCCCGTGCCTGACCGTACCGCCCGAAGAACGGCGGCCCATCGGCGTATGGGGCCAGCGGCACCTGCGGTGTCTCCGTCAGCATCGAAAGGCGCTGTACACAGAGCTGCAGATCACCGGCAAACTGAACGGTTATCTGGCCGATCTGAACGAGCAGGCAGAGGCTATGTTTCTTGAGCTGGTGAAGCAGATGGCCGTCCGTGAGGGCGTCACTGAACAGCTCAAGGCCCAGGATCAAATGCAGTGGGTACAGCGGATGAACAACATCCGAAATCGGGCAACGGAGGTGGTATACAACGATCTGATCTACACCTAAGGTATTGGGCGGCGGGGAGCAATCTCCGCCGCTACTACGATATCTGCCGTTCTATCAAGTGCGCATATCTTTCGGTCAGGTCATGCAAGCTGTCAATGGAAAGTGTTTCCCGCAATGCTTCCTCCCGTGTCCCGCGCATAAAAGCCATAAACTGCTGCTGCAGTGCTGTGAACTTCTGTGCAAGATCGGTTTCCCCGGCAAGCTCCAGCATGGTAATACCGTCAAGGAGCAGGGGCCGGAACATGCTGTTCATCATGGGAAAATAAGCATTGGGATCATGCTTTTCCGCCGCAAAGTCTTCTATAGCCGCGCAGTTTTCTCGTATTACGGATATCGAATCCTTCAAATACGGAGTCAATAACTGCGGCGCAGCCTCTGCGGAGATCACCATTCCCACCATCGTTTCCTGATCGACCGAGTCCAGCAATTCTTCCTCGGAAAAAGACAATTCGGTGCGTTCTCCGCTGCTTTCATGGGTTGGATTCATGAAATGGTATTTCCCATCATATTCTGCAAGAACGACAGCGTGCTTTCCATAAGGCGTTTGAATACCGAGCATCGCAGGCTTGTGTGCACGAAGGTAACTGCAAAGCTGTTCCTGTTCTACCATCTCCTCGCACATTCGATACCCACGGGGAAGGAGCCACAGGTTGAACCATTTTGTACCCTGAAGCATAGGACCGGAAATATATGCGCCGTCCTCTTTGGAAAACAGCCACGGCAGCTTGATTTCAAGCGCAATTTTATAATCCTCCGTATCCACCCCGTTCAGCTCCATGATCGCAGCGAGCGCGGCATAGGAACAGGAGGCTTTGAAATGCATGTACTTCATAACAAACCAGCTTTCTCCGAAAAGTGTCTTTAGTATATGAAAGTAAATGCCGAAAAACAAGACTTGAAATAAACTGTTTTTCCAGTATAATATAGATAAAGAAAACATGACAGGAAGCAATTTCTGCCATTCTTGACGAAGCGTATTACATTTACCCATAGCATCACCCCTTACTGTTATCAACGCTGATAACGATATGATAACAGGAGGGGTGATAGGCTGGATAATATGGATATATCAAATAATCAAAGGAACTACGAACAGGACAAACAATATTTCCTAAACGAAATCAGTTAAGTTCTGTCGAGTGGGAGTGAAGAAACTCCACACTTTTTATTGACTTTACAACGCAACAGGCGTATAGTTTAAATGATGAGCAAAGGCGTTCATCTCAGGTGTTTTAGTCACCGGGATGGCGCTTTTTTCTTTTGAAAGGATCTCGATTTACCGGAACGGAGGATCGCTATGACTAAGTACATATTTGTTACAGGCGGCGTAGTATCAGGCCTTGGAAAAGGCATAACAGCAGCATCTTTAGGAAGACTCCTCAAGGCAAGAGGCCTTAAGGTGGCCGCCCAGAAACTGGACCCGTACATAAACGTCGATCCCGGCACCATGAGCCCCTACCAGCACGGCGAAGTCTTCGTTACCGAAGACGGCGCGGAAACTGATCTGGATCTTGGTCATTACGAGCGTTTCATAGACGAGGACCTGAACAAGTACTCCAACCTTACCACAGGCAAGGTCTACTGGAACGTGCTTAACAAGGAAAGGCGCGGAGAGTATCTGGGCTCCACAGTGCAGGTGATACCGCACATAACCAACGAGATCAAGGAATTCGTGTACAGCGTGGGAAGAAAGACCGCCGCGGACATCGTCATCACTGAGATCGGCGGCACCATAGGCGACATCGAGTCCCAGCCCTTTATCGAGGCCGTAAGGCAGATATCCCTGGAAGTGGGCCGCGAAAACAGCCTGTTCATACATGTGACTCTGGTGCCCTACCTCAGCGGCTCCGAGGAGCACAAATCCAAGCCCACCCAGCACTCGGTCAAGGAACTGCAGGGCATGGGCATCAACCCCAACATCATAGTGCTGCGCTGCGACAGGCACCTCGAGCCTTCCATCTTCCAGAAGATAGCGCTGTTCTGCAACGTAAAGCCGGACTGCGTGATAGAAAATATAACGGTACCGAACCTCTACGAGGCCCCCCTGATGCTTGAAAACTCTGGCTTTTCAGAAGTCGTCTGCCGCGAGCTCGGGATCGAAGCGCCGGCACCGGACCTTGCCGAATGGCGGGAAATGGTAGACAGGATAAACGGCGCGCGCACCCACTGCGTGGAGATCGGCCTGGTAGGAAAGTACGTAGGCCTGCACGACGCCTACCTTTCTGTTGCTGAAGCTCTGCGCCACGCGGGTTTCTGCCACAACGTCCACATCAACATCCACTGGATAGATTCCGAGGAGATAAAGCCTGAGACGGCCGACAGCATGCTCGGCGGACTGGACGGAATAATAGTCCCGGGAGGCTTCGGAAGCCGCGGAATAGAAGGAATGATCCTGGCCGCAAAGTACGCCAGGGAAAACGACGTCCCCTACTTCGGCATTTGCCTTGGCATGCAGATAGAAGTAATAGAGTTCGCAAGGAACGTAGCTGGCATAGCGGATGCCAACTCCGGGGAGTTCGACGAACAGTGCAAGAATAAAGTCATAGATTTCATGCCCGGCCAGAGCGAAGACATAGATAAGGGCGGCACGCTGCGCCTCGGCGCCTACCCCTGCGAGATACAGCCCGGCACCACGATGGAGCGCTGCTACGGGTCGCTTAAGATCAGCGAGAGGCACCGCCACCGCTACGAGTTCAACAACGATTACAGGGAAAAACTGCAAAGCTGCGGCATGTGCCTTAGCGGGATCTCACCGGATGGCAGGCTCATTGAGACCATAGAGCTGACCGACAGGCCGTTCTTCGTGGGCGTGCAGTACCACCCGGAGTTCAAGAGCCGACCCAACAGGCCGCACCCGCTGTTCCTGGGCTTTATAAAAGCTGCCTCTTCTTCGTTATCCGGCTGTATATCGAGCCAGTGCGGTTTGGATCTTCCGTTTTCATCGACATTCACAAATGTGATGAATCCTTCAAGCACTTCCGAATCCTCTACGGATACCTGAATATGGGACACCACGCTTGTCCTTCATCAGCCCTGATTCAACGAACCACTCCGCATTGCGGCCAGCGAAAAGCGTTCTTATTAACTGTCCTTCTGTCCGTATCACTGACAGTTTACCTATTTCTGTGTTGCATTTATCATATTATTTTTCCGGGGCTTATGGTACAATAGGGACGATCTTACCATCAGGATACGCGACAACTGCCGCGAGTTCGACCCCAGGAAGCGTCTGGCGATGTTCGAGCCCGAGCTGCCTGAAAAAAACATAGGCCTGCGCATAGTGGCAGGCCTTGCAAAACAAATGGATTATTATAACACCGCGGGAGTCAACACGCTGCTGATCAAACTGTAGCGTCCGTGTGTGTCAACGCCGCTTCTTTCTTCTTTTTCCCTTGTACCGCCATCGAAACACCAAGCAGTATCGTACCGAGGATCGATCCGACCGCTGTCAGTATCAGCGGAAGCTTTGACGCGCCTGCGGCAAGCTGCGAGTTGCGCACGAAGAACCACGCTACGAACAGCAGCACGCCTATGATGCAGAAGGCAAGGTCGCGCTTGTCGTCGAAACATGCCAGGGCCAGGAACAGGAACGCCAGTATCATGATGGCGCTTGAAAGGATCAGACTGCGGAAGCTCTTCTTAGCCTCGTCCGGCAGATCCTGCTGCAGCTGCATGATGTAGACATATATCGAATACGCCTGCGGGATCAGGAAGAGTACCGCACCGATTCCGGCAACTATCCGGGCGCCGAAGAGCGCGCCGATGATCAGCACTACCCCTGCGAGCACGAGCAGCAGCGCGAACACTATCGCGATGATATCGCCGGATTCGAACATCTTGCCGGTGATGGCCGCCCTGACGCCGTTGACCGGCATCCACAAAAAGCAGACCGCTGTTATTATTCCAAATATCAGATTCTTCTTTTTCATGGCAATAAACTCCCTCCGTCAATCGACACTACTGTTCCTCGCGGCGCCTCCTGTTGTAGAAGATCTCTATGTAGTAAAACAGATCTCTCCTTACATCATCTATTGTAGCATATTCACGCCTGTAAAAGTACTCCTTTTTCTGGCTCGCAAAGAAGCTCTCCATACAGCTGTTGTCATAAGGGCATCTGGCTAGGCGAGTTTGAGGCTTTTGCCTTCGGCAAGAAAAATACCCGCCGTGCGGCGGGCTTTTATTGGTAGTGCCTAGGGGAGTCGAACCCCTGATTCCAGCGTGAGAGGCTAGCGTCTTGACCACTTGACCAAGGCACCATATTCAAATGTTTCGTGTTCTTGGCGGAACATTTGAATTATACAGACTGCGGAGCGTTTTGTCCACAGTTTTTTTGCTTTTTTGAAAAATTATTTTCCGAGCTCTTTGGTCTTGCTGCAGGCAGCGATCACAGCCCCGGCTACCGCGCTGCGGAAACCCGCGTCCTCAAGAGCAAGAACGCCTTCTATCGTGGAGCCCCCGGGCGAGCAGACCTCGTCCTTCAAAAGGCCGGGGTGCTTTCCGCTCTCCATAAGAAGCTTCGAAGTTCCGATAAGTGTCTGAGCAGCAAGCTCGGTAGCTGTCTTTCTGGGAAGACCGCAGTCCACGCCGCCGTCAGCAAGAGCCTCGATAAACATCGCAACGAACGCCGGCCCGCATCCAGACACAGCACCGCCCGCATCGAAAAGCTTTTCCGCAAGCTCAACGAACAGCCCCGCTCCGGACATGCTGTAGAGGAAGTACCTGGCGTCCTCTTCGCCGACCAGGCTGTTCATGTGGTAGAGCACCACGCCCTGCCCCACAGAACACGGCGTGTTGGGCATTATCCTTATTACCGGAACATCGCGGCCGGCCAGCTCGCATATGCGGGCCTCGCTGATTCCCGCTGCCATGCTGACCAGCACGAAGGGCTCCTCGCGCTCATCGAGCACGGGCCTTATCTCGTCGAAAAGCGCTGCCATCATCTGCGGTTTTACCCCCAGGAAGATATAGCGGGCGGACACTGCTGCCTCCGCATTGGAGACCGCCCTTGCGCCAAGCTCCTCCGCCAGCGCCGCGGCCTTTTCCGGGGTCCTGTTGGATATTACTATATTGCTTCCGGGAAGCTTTCTTGCGGCAGCCCTGGCAAGGGCTCCGCCCATGTTTCCGGCTCCTATGAATCCGAAGATCTTATCCATATCAGCGAACCTGTCCTTTCCCGTAAACTACGTATTTCCAGCTGGTGAGCTCCTCCAGGCCCATAGGCCCGCGGGCGTGCATCTTCTGGGTGGAGATGCCTATTTCCGCGCCCAGTCCGAACTCTCCGCCGTCGGTAAAGCGGGTGGAAGCGTTGTGATATACCGCTGCGGCATCCACCTCGTCGAGGAATTTTTTCGCAGCCTCAGCGTCTTCCGTGATTATGCTCTCGGAGTGCTGCGTGCCGTGAAGAGTTATGAAATCTATGGCTTCCGCCACGCCGGAGACCGTCTTTACCGCAAGTATCTGGTCGCCGTACTCGGTGTCCCAGTCAGACTCGTCCGCAGCCTGCGCGGCATGCCCCAGGCCCTTGATTACCTCAAGCGACGGCCCGTCCGCCCTAAGCTGCACCGCTTTGGTATCCAGAAGCGGCAGAGCCTTTTCAAAGAAGGGCTTCAGGATGCTCTCGTGCACCAGCACGCACTCGCAGGCGTTGCATACCGAAGGCCTGCTGCACTTGGCGTTGAACAGCACCTCCGCAGCCATGTCGAGGTCCGCCGCTGCGTCCACATAGACGTGGCAGACGCCCTCGCCTGTGCGTATGACGGGCACGCTGGACTCTTTCGCCACGGCGCGTATGAGCCCCGCCCCACCGCGCGGTATCAGCACGTCCACATACTCGTTGAGGTGCATCAGCTCCGCGGAGCTCTGCCGGCTCGTGTCGTGTACAAGGCTTATGCAGTCCGCCGGAAGCCCCGCGGTCTCAAGCGCTGCGCGCATTATCTTCTCCGCGCAAAGGTTGGAATTTATAGCCTCCTTGCCGCCTCGCAGTATGCACGCGTTGCCGGACTTAAGGCACAGCACCGCGGCGTCCACCGTGACGTTGGGCCTTGCCTCGTAGATCATGGCTATAACGCCCAGGGGCACCCTGCGTTTTTGTATCACAAGGCCGTTCGGCCTTACTGTTTCGCCTATAGTGCGCCCCACCGGGTCCGGAAGCTCCGTTACCTCGCGCACCGCTGCCGCTATCTGCTCCACCCTTTTGCGGTCCAGAGCCAGGCGGTCGATGAGTGATTCCCTCATGCCGGAGGCTTTTGCGGCCTTAAGGTCTTCCGCGTTCGCGGCAAGCCACTCATCCGCCCTCGCGATGATCGCGTCAGCTATGGCAAGCAGCGCCCTGTTCTTCTGCTCTTCAGACGCTACTGAAAGCACCCTGGCGGCAGCCTTCGCTGCTGCTCCCTGGCGCTCGAGCGCTGTCATTTCCGGCCTGTCCTGTCCTGTCATGCGCGGCCCTCCTTTGAGGCTATGAACCTCGTTCCGATCTCTTTTCCTTCAACTATATCGTAAAGATCCTCCGGCCTGCTGCCGTTGGTTATCACCATGTCGCAGCCGCAGCCCATAACTATGGCCGCAGCCGAAAGCTTGGTAGCCATGCCGCCGGTGCCCCTCCAGGTGCCGGCGCCTCCGGCCATCTCCAGTATCTGCGGCGTGAGCTCCTCCACGCGGGCCAAAAGCCTTGCGTCCGGATCCTTCCTGGGATCTGCGTTGTACAGACCGTCTATGTCGGAAAGAAGCACCAGAAGATCTGCCTCGCAAAGCCTTGCGACTATGGCGGAGAGCGTGTCGTTGTCGCCCAGTACCTTGTGCTGCCCGGTCTCGATCTCAGCCGAGGACACGGAGTCGTTTTGGGTTATAACAGGCACAACGCCCATCTGCAGCAGCGCCGAGAATGTGGCTTTAAGGTGCTCTGCCCTTTCCGGGTCGTCCACATCGTCGCCTGTAAGAAGTATCTGCGCCGTGGCGCGGTTGTATTCCGAAAAGAGCTTGTCGTAAAGGTGCATCATCTGGCACTGCCCCACCGCCGAAGCCGCCTGCTTCATGCGCAGTTCCTTCGGCCTTTCTGAAAGTCCCAGCTTTGCCGTACCCATGGCTATGGCACCGGAGCTTACCAGTATCATTTCGTTGCCGGCCCCGGCAAGGTCCGCCAGCACGCGCACCAGCCTTTCCATGCCTCGCAGATCCACTGCTCCGCTGCTGTGCGTCAGCGTGGATGTGCCTACCTTAACGACTATCCTTTTTCCTGCATCCAAAGCCTTTTCCTCCGATACACTGTTTTATAGGATTTTACACTATTACAACAAAGAATGCACGTATTTTTTATATTTATCCACCTAAAAACTGCCAGCCGCGGCCACGCCGTTCGACAGAATAAAAACAAATATCATGCGCCACAAAAAAACTGTATTTTTGTTCAGTTTTTGTGTATAATAGGTGGGCAAGCGTTTCTTTTGCAGCGGAACAGGACCCATGGAAGCAGAAAAGACTACCAAAGCACAAAGAACCAAAAAGAACGTCCTTGAAACTGCCATGGCCCTCATGGGGGAACAAGGTTACTACAACACCACCATCCGCGACATCTGCGACCGGGCCGGGGTGTCTATCGGCACGTTCTACACCTACTTCCCCAGCAAAAGGGATATCTTTGCCGACATCTTCGGAAGAGCCGACGAGATCTTCGAAAAAGACGTCGCGACGCAGGTAAAAGGCGACACCGTCCGCGAAAAGATCGTGGACTACTTCCGCTACTACGCCAGGCTCAACCTGGACAGCGGAATAGAACTCATGAAGGTCATCTACAGCGCCGAAAACACCTGGTTCACAAAGGACCGCCCAATGCAGCAGGTGCTTATAAACCTCATAGCCGAAGGCCAGAAGAACGGTGAGCTGTCCGCAGACACCAAGCCGAGGGATGTAGCGTTCTTCCTCTTCACGCTGGCGCGCGGCTGCTGCTACAACTGGTGCATAAGGGACGCGCAGTACGATCTCGAAGCCCAGATGACAGACTTTATCACAAGAGCACTGATCAGTTACAGAAAGAATCCGGAACAATAATGCCAAACCCGTACAAGACAAGAGAAGGCGGCGCCACCGTCACAGTATTCGTACCTTACGATTGCCGCAACAACTGCCCGTTCTGCATAAACAAACCCGAATACGCGGACATGAGAGGCTTCAGCCTCAAGAAGATCTGCAAGAGCATAGAGCGCATGGATAAGATCACGCCGCGCTGCGATTTTGTATTTACCGGCGGCGAGCCCATGGCCAACCTTGATTCACTTCAGGTGATGCTGGACAAGATCCCAAACACCCACCGCGTCTTCATAAACACTACGCTTCCGGTATACCCTGGCGAAACAGAAGAAGACGTCCTCGGCTTCCTTGAAAGGAACAAGGACAAGATCACCTGCATCAACATCTCCCGCCACATGCAGAAGTACGTGGAAGAGTCTCCGGACGAAATGATCGGCAGGCTGCCTATCCCAAGGCGCATCAACTGCGTTCTGTACAAAAAATACCCCTCCGAAAAGCTCCCCGCATTCGTGGAGCGCTGGAAGGGCACCGGCGCGTCGGTACAGTTCCGCTACGACTACACGGACACCACGCCTGAAACACTGTACCGCGAAGAGGACGACCACATCCTCCACGACCTCAAGAAATACTTCACCTACAAGGGCCTGGACGGCTGCCGCATGAGAAACGGCTACCACTTCGAGCACGACGGCATGGAGATAACCTACCATAAAACACTGCCATACTCGACCATCGTTGAAACAGACGAGAACGGCGTTACTTACGACATTCTTTACGATATCATCATCAAGCAGAACGGTGATATCCACTCCGACTGGACCGGCGTTCCTCTGGACGTCAAGCGCTACAGAAAAGTAGTGTTCGAGCCCAACGACCAGAAATGGCTCGAAAGGTGCTAAAATAATACCTGATATAAAAATGCAGCGGTGCGCTATGCGCTACCGCTGTTTTAATTCTTCTACCCTTGCCGCTATTGCCGGCTGGGCGTCTTCCATTATATCCTTCCAGCCGTCTTCGTAATCGAAGGTCAGGTCTTCTATATCCTCAGTCCTGATGCGGCGGACGTAGCCGTCCAGCATCCTGAAATCCTTTTCGTAGCAGTGGAAGCTGTTTGCTCTGTGGCTGTAGGTGCCCACCGGCACTCCGAGCTGGTCCGCGAAGCGCTTCTGCAGCATTATCAGGGCGAAGGCGTTCATGTAGGTTGCCTTGCAGGCGTCATTGCTGCGGAACATCACCACGCAGTCAAGCTTTCCGTTCCTGATGAAATACTGTATGTGCTGCAGGCAGGCCGGATCTTCGGACGCGCTGTCTTTCTGCCAGTCGCGTATAAGGAGCACCGCGCGGCGGCTGCTAGGGTTGCGCTTAAGCTCTTCGATTATGAACGGGAACTGCGCCTCCATCCTTGCGTGATAGGTGTAGGCCCACTTTCCGGCCTCCACCTCGAAGTCCAGTATGCCGTCCAGCATCTCCTGGCGGTATTGCTCCAGCTCCTCGGGGCCTCCGATGAACAGCTTGCTTATCATAGGTTCGCCCAAAGGCTCAGCCACCTGGAAGGTGAGCGAGAGTTCTTTTTGCGTGGTGTTCCAGTCCGCGCAGTCGCTGTGCTCTCCGTTTTCAGAAAGCTCTACTAATGCCTTATGGTAAGCCTCGGGAAGTGTTCTTCCGAAAACCAGTGCTTCTTTCATGTTTTCCTCCTTGATCTATACTTCTTCAGGGCTGCCGCCAGGCGTCATCCCTGCATCCTGCGAAGCCTTTCCCGCAGCAGGGCGAAGATCATCTCCCGGGCCACGCTGTTGTGGCCACCCTCAGGCACTATTATATCCGCGAGCCGCTTGTAGGGCTCAACGTAAGTTTCGTGCATGGGTTTTACGGTCTTAAGATACTGGTCTATTACAGAATCCACGCTGCGGCCGCGCCTTATTACGTCCCTGTGCACCCTTCGCAGTATGCGCACGTCCGCATCGGTGTCCACAAAGACCTTCACGTCCATCAGTTCCACAAGCTGCGGGAAAGCGAACAGCAGTATGCCGTCCAGCACTATTATCGGGGTGCTCTTTACCGTTTCCCAGGGGGCAGCGCTGCGGTTGTGTATCGTAAAATCGTAGATAGGTACCTTGGTGTCGCGGCCTTCCTTAAGATCCTTGACGCACTGCAGCATGATGTCCGCGTCGAAGGCGTCCGGATGGTCGTAGTTGGTGTGCGTGCGCTGCTCGTAGGTGGTGTCCGGCTGCGCTTTGTAGAACGAGTCCATGCTGACCACGGTAGCCTGGTCCTTGAACTCCTCCTTTACCTTGCGGGCCAGGGTGCTCTTTCCGCTGCCGCTGCCTCCGCAAAAGCCTATGACTATGTGTCCGCTCATTGTTTTCTCGCTTCCTGCTGCTTCTTTTTTTCCAGCCAGCAGCGCCTGCACATGGCGTGATACCTGTTGTTGCCGCCCAGAACCACCTGGTCCCCTTCAAACACCACGTCGCCGTTGTCGTCTATGCGGGCGTTGACCGTGGCTTTGGCGCCGCAGTCGCAGACGGACTTGATCTCGGATATCGACTCGGCTATCTCCATCAGCCTGCGGCTTCCGGGGAAGAAATGTGTCTGGAAGTCCGTGCGCAGCCCGAAGCACAGCACCGCTACGTCGAAATCTATGGTGATCTGTGCCAGCTGGTCCACCTGCTGCGGGGTAAGGAACTGGCACTCGTCAACTATTACGGCCTTGCAGTCCCTGTGATGCTCCGCGTAGAGCCTGTACGCGTCCTCCTCCGGCGTCAGCACTATTGCCTTAGCCTCGAGCCCTATCCTGGAGCGCACCACGTCCGCCCCGTCGCGGGTGTCGGTGGAGGGCTTTAAGAAGAGCACCTTCATGTTGCGCTCTTCGTAGTTGTATTTCGTCACCAGGGCCTGCGCCGTCTTCGACGAACCCATGGCCCCGTATTTAAAGTACAGTTTTGCCATATAATTACCTGAACTATGAACAGTTGCTTGCTTAAATATTATACCATGATTAGACAAAAGTTCATAGTGAATCAATTTTTGGGGAGCACGTCAGCCATATACAATGCTCTGGAATAGGGTTTCTTTTTTTTATCACTCTTCTATGTTTGTTATGTGGTTTTCAAGGCTTCGGTTTGGTTTGATCGTATGCTATTTATCATTTTTCATAATTGATAAAACAAATCTGCTCTTTGGTAAAACTTCAGCAGTTACACTATCGCCTTCTTTTAAGTCTCCATACGTTACAAGATAGTATTTTACACCACTTATAGTTATTGTCTCTCCTGATCCTTGGTTCTGCTCAACTCCGTATTTTGCGCCTGTATAGAAATCTATTTCACCGGTTTCTTCTATCACTCCTGATACTATTGTTTTATCAGTTTCTCTTTCAAAAAGCAGATAAATGCCACCTCTTAGTAATGGAATGAAGTTAATTGTAAACAAAAATGAACATATACAAAACAATGCTATTTCAGCACCACATTTTTTTATACAAACTGGACGCTGTACTTTTATAACTTCAATTGCATCCCATATTAATGCAATAATTGTAAACAATAGAAATACCAGAGGCCCTAAACAGTTTTGTCTAAAGTATATTTGATACTCAAAAACCATCGCTATCTGACCTCCCATTTTTTAATTACAAGTGGCGGAGAGTAATAATCGTACCCAGCACAGAAAGTTCGCCCACTTCCGAACGTTATCGACATTGCCTTGGTGGTTTCAGAATACTCTTTTAACGGATAATAACAATGATCTAATCCGATAATGCTTCCTACAGATACATCAACAAAATGCTTTGAGTACAGAGCGGACTATTCCACGGTGCCCAGCACCAGCGGTACCGGTTCCGGGGCTTCCTTCCAGAAACCTGTGGCTGAGATCATCAGATCCGCGGCCTGCTGGAGCATTTCGGGCTTTTCGGTGGTGTAAAGAGTTGCTATCAGATCCCCTTTGAGCGCCATCTCCCCGGTCTTTTTAGCCAGGATGTAGCCGGCGGTGTTGTCTATGCGGTCCTCCTTGGTGCTGCGCCCGGCCCCCAGGATGAGGCTCACCTCGCCGTACTTTTCGGTGTCGACGCGGTAGATGTAGCCCTTTTCCTGAGCCCTTACCTCAAGGGAGTACTTTGCCTTCGGGAAGCGCTCCGGCTCGTATATCCAGCGAGGATCGCCGCCCTGAGCCTGCACCATCTCGGCGAGCTTATCCAGTGCTTTTCGGGAAGCTATGACTTCGCGGACCATAGCCCTGCATGCGTCCATGTCCGGGGCGTTCTTTCCGCCTTCTTCCTGCCTTGCAAGGTATACCATGCTGGCGGCAAGCTCTATGCAAAGCGTCCTGAAGTCCTCGGGCCCGCCGCCTTTTAGCGTTTCTATCGCTTCCACCACCTCAAGGGAGTTGCCCACGGCAAGCCCCAGAGGCTTATCCATGTCGGTAAGCAGCGCCAGGACTCTCTTCCCAGCGCTCTTTCCTACGCTGACCATGCTGCGCGCCAGCGCCTCGGCGTCCTTTATATTCTTCATGAAGGAGCCGCTGCCCACCTTTACGTCCAGGACTATGCAGTCGTCGTTGGCGGCCAGCTTCTTTCCCATAATGCTAGATACTATAAGGGGCCTGCTGTCCACGGTGGCTGTGACGTCGCGCAGGGCGTAGAGCTTTTTGTCCGCCGGGGCGAAATCCGCACTCTGCCCTATTATCGACACGCCTACCTTGCGGACTATCTCCGCGAATTCTTCCGTGGTAAGATCAGTGCGGTAGCCTTCTATGGCCTCAAGCTTATCCACTGTGCCGCCGGTATGTCCAAGCCCCCTTCCGGAGATCTTGGCTACCTTTATGCCGCAGCAGGCAGCAACAGGTGCTACAACGAGGCTGGTCTTATCGCCCACGCCGCCCGTGGAGTGCTTGTCAACGCGCACGCCTTCTATGCCCAGGTCCAGGATGTCCCCTGAATCGCGCACGGCAAGTGTAAGGGCTGCAGTCTCGTTCCTGTCCATACCCTTGTAGAATATGGCCATGCAAAGAGCCGCCGCCTGGTAGTCCGGTATGTCGCCGCGGGTATAGCCTTTGACGAACCAGCGTATCTCCTCCTCGGTGAGCTTCTCACCGTCCCTCTTCTTTTTTATGATGTCGTACATGCGCATGGCATGCTACCTCTGCCCCTTGTCGTAGGGAATGCCTTCTGCCTTAGGCGCCCTGGAGTTCTTGGACGTGAAAGCCAGAACTATCAGAGTGATCAGGTACGGCAGCATCCTGTACAGGTGCGCGCTGATGCCCAGCTCGCGCAGCATGTAGATGCCGTCACCGTTGATGTCTATAGACGAATACCCCGCCGCCAGGCACTTGAAGAAGCCGAACAGCAGCGAAGCGCCGGCTATCGAAAGCGGCTTCCAGTTGCCGAAGATCATTACTGCCAGGGCCAGGAATCCGAAGCCTGCCACGTCGCCGTTGGACGAGCAGTTCGCTGTGGTAAGGGCGTACACGAAGCCGCCCATGCCCGCCAGCGCGCCGGATATCGTGGTACCTGCGTAGCGCATCTTCTTGACGTTGATGCCTAAAGAGTCCGCGGCGTGCGGATTTTCGCCGCAGGAACGCACCCTAAGGCCGAACTTGGTCTTGTACAGTATTATCGAAAGCAGCACGAAGACCAGTATGCAAACGTAGTTCGACAGGTAGGTCTTGTGTATGAAGGTATCGCCAAGGAAACCCATGCTCTCTTCCGCGGAGTATCCGAACATGCTCTTTTTGATCATGAACCACTCCGCCGCGTCGCCTTTGGCGAGGAACAGGGTGTTCTGTCCTTCCAGGATCCTGATGAGGAAGAGCACCAGAGCCGGAGCCAGCAGGTTGAGTGCCGTGCCGCCTATGGTCTGGTTTGCGCGCAGGTTGATGGATGCGAACGACAGCAGCAGCGAGAATATCGCGCCCAGAAGCCCCGCCACGAACATGGCCAGGACTACCAGAAGCTGCAGCGTTCCGTAGCGGTCCTGCATGTAGGCGCCGTACACCCAGCTGGTGTCCTGCATGGTGTTTACGAACAGCACTCCGCAGAAAGCTCCGAAGATCATGATACCTTCAAGAGCCAGGTTGATGATACCGCTCCTTTCGGCGAACACGCCTGCCAGGGCAACTATCATGAGGGGCAATGCATAGACTAAAGTCTGCTGAATTAAGAAACTCATTTGCTGCCTCCTTTCTTCCTTGCGATACGGCGCGAGATGATCTGCTTTATCAGAAGGGCGAACGCGCTGAGGTACACTATCGCAGCGATTATTACGTCCGTGATGTACTCGTTGTACGCTGTAAGGCTTGTGATCTGCAGGCCTATGATGTTGAGCATCGACATGAACAGCGCCGAGAATATGACGCCTATCGGGTTTGTAAGAGCCAGCATCGCGACCGGTATGCCGTTGAAGCCTATCGCCGGCAGCGACTGGTATGTGGACCAGTAGAGCTCCGTGTTGCCCGCCAGGTAGTACAGCGCGGCGCCGGCAGCAGAAAGCGCTCCGGCTATCGCCATTGAGATCACTATATCCCTCTTGTCCTTGAGACCCGCGTACTTTGCGGCGTCCTTGTTGGAACCGCAGGCCCTAAGCTCAAATCCGAACGTGGTCTTGGACATTAGTATGTAGACCAGTACAGCTATAAGTATCGCTATCACTATGCCGCCGTTTACCTGAGAGCCGGGGAACACCTTGTCCAGACCCAGCTTGGTGGTTGCGACGTTGTTGAAGCTCGTCTTGTAGATATATCCGCTCTTGGTGCTCTCCGTTACGTTCTTGAACGGGGAGATGTCGAAGAGCCAGGTGACCAGGTTGGCGGCTATCCAGTTGGTCATGATGCAGGCTATGACCTCATTGGTATTCAGAAGTGCCTTGAAAAGACCCGGTATAGCGCCCCAGATGGCGCCGGCCGCCATGGCTCCGAGGAAGGCCAGTATCCAGATTATTACCGGATGCACCTTGTCGGAGGGGATGCCCAGAGCTATCATCAGCGAAGCCATGGTGCCCATCAGATACTGCCCCGGAGCGCCTATGTTGAACAGGCCGGTCTTGTAGGCAAAGGCTACCGAAAGACCTGTCATTATAAGCGGCGTGGCTCTGAAGAGCATGTTGCCCATGTTGATGGAGTTGAAGCCCCAGGTGAGCGTGCCGAACGCATCGCGGCCGGTGGAGAACAGCCCTGCGAACACCAGGCGTATGCCTTCCCAGGCGCTTTCGATGCCAAGGTTGCTGTCCAGAAGGCCTACCACCAGTATAAGCAGCACGCCGAATATGAGTCCTATTATTATAGAAACTATCGAGGAGAGCACCGACTGGAATCCGTTGCTTTCAAGAAGTCTTATCTGATCCTTTTTCATTCGGCTGCCTCCTTTCTGTCCATGCGTTTCGCGCCTGACATGTACAGGCCCAGCTCCTGAGCGTTGGTCTTAGCAGGATCCAGCTCGCCCACGATCTCGCCTTCGAACATCACGAGTATGCGGTCCGAAAGGCTCAGCACCTCGTCCAGCTCCAGGGAGACCAGCATTATGGCCTTGCCGCTGTCGCGCTCTTCCACAAGCTGCGCGTGGATGAATTCTATGGCGCCTACGTCCAGGCCTCTGGTAGGCTGCACCGCCATGACCAGTTTCTTGTCCCTGTCCAGCTCCCTGGCTATTATTGCCTTCTGCTGGTTGCCGCCGGACATGGAACGCGCTATGGTCTCGGAACCCTGGCCGGAACGCACGTCAAACTTTTCTATGAGCCTGTCCGAATACTTGCGCACCGCCGGCCTGTTGATGAAGCTGTGGCTCTGGAACTGGGGCTCCTTGAAGCGCTGCAGGACCATGTTGTCCTCCAGGCTGAAGTCCAGTATCAGGCCGTGCTTGTGGCGGTCTTCGGGGATGTGGCTCATGTTCCTGCCGCGGGCCTTGATGCTGGCGCGGGAGATGTCCTCGCCGCAGAGCGTCACTTTGCCGCTGTTAGTCTTTCCAAGGCCTGTGATGGCGCTTACCAGCTCCGTCTGGCCGTTGCCGTCGATACCCGCTATGCAGACTATCTCGCCGGATCGCACCGTGAAGCTTACGCCTTTTACGGCGTTCTTGTTCTTGTGCACCCTGGACGGCGCGGTAAGGTCTTCAACGACGAGTACCGCCTCGCCGGGCTTTGCAGGGGTCTTGCTTACCTGCAGCTGCACCGGGCGGCCCACCATCATGTTGGAGAGCTCCTGCGTGTTGGTGGACTTGGTGTCTATGGTGCCTATGCCCTTTCCTTTGCGCAGGACCGTGACTCTGTCCGCCACCGCCATGATCTCGTTGAGTTTATGAGAAATAAAGAGGATGGATTTGCCTTCTTTCGCAAACTCCCTCATTGTTGCCATAAGTTCGTCGATCTCCTGCGGAGTGAGGA
The DNA here is from genome assembly GCA_017443515.1 of Bacillota bacterium. GTDB lineage: Bacteria > Bacillota > Clostridia > Peptostreptococcales > Anaerovoracaceae > RUG13409. The sequence goes on from JAFRXM010000031.1 coordinate 17,976, forward strand.
CCGCCGTAGGCTCGTCGAATATCAGTATGTCGTTGTCCCTGTACAGCATCTTGAGTATCTCTACCCTCTGCTGCATGCCGACCGTGATATCCTCCACCTTGGCATCCAGATCCACCTGAAGACCGTATTTTTTTGACAGGGCTTCTACCTTTGCCCTTGCTTCCTTCTTCCTGAGGAAGCCCAGCTTTGTGGTCTCTGCGCCCAGGATTATGTTGTCCAGGACCGTGAAGACTTCCACAAGCTTAAAGTGCTGATGCACCATTCCTATGCCCAGCGCGGTAGCGTCGTTCGGGTCTTTTATCTCCACCTTTTTGCCGTTGAAGAGGATCTCGCCTTTTTCGGGCTGGTAGAGGCCGAAGAGCACGCTCATGAGCGTGGATTTGCCCGCGCCGTTCTCCCCGAGCAGGGCGTGTATCTCGCCGCGGCGTAGCTGCAGCGTGATGTCGTCATTTGCCTTGATGCCCGGGAATTCTTTGGTTATGTGCAGCATTTCTATTACATAATCGCTGTTATGATCCATGCCGTACCCGTCTTTCCTGACTGTGTTTCTGCCAATTCTTTAAAAAAGGGAAGAAAGCATCATGCTTTCTCCCCTTTATCCGCACGATAGTGATTACTCGTAGATAACTGTGCAGTTATCGGTGCTCTGAGGATAGTTCGGAGCTGCGATGACAGCGTTGTCGATCTTGAGTGTTCCGTCGATGACTGCCTTCAGCTGAGCCTCGTACTCCTTGACGGTGTACTTCTTCATGGACCAGGTTGCTGTCGGAAGTCCGGTAGCGTTCTCAGCTGCGCCAAGGCTCGTGCCCTTGCCGCCGATCTCTGCCCATGTTCCGTCGTAGGCCTTGCCGCAAGCCCAGGTAGCAGCTGCGCCGATACCCTTGAGAGCGGAGGTGACTACTGTCTTGGAATCGAAGGACTGGTCTACATCTACGCCGATGACCTTCTTGTCGTTAGCGGAAGCTGCTGCGGTGATGGAATCGAAGATGGATCCGCCGCAGGAGAAGATGATCTGGGTACCGTTGGTGTACCAGCCGTTAGCCATGGTCTGGAGTTCCGGGGAAGCCTGGAAGTTTGCGCCGTACTGCCATGTGTACTTGACCTCGATCTTCTTGCCCATCTCCTTGGCTGCCGCGTTTGCGCCCTGTACGAAGCCGTAGCCGTATCTGCAGCATGCTTCGTTGGTTCCGCCGCCACCGCCCATGAATCCGAGCTTCTCGTAGCCTTCCTTAACTACTGCGTAGCCTGCGAAGTAACCGCACTGCTCTTCCTTGAATGCGATGCCTGCAACGTTGTCTACGCCGAGTGGCCATCCATCGATGAATACGAACTTGACATCGGTGAATTCCTTGGCTGCCTTCTCAAGAGCATTTGCCTGCAGGAAGCCTGCGCATACGACTACCTTTGCTCCGCCGTCCACTGCGGCCTTCATTGCGTTGTAGCGGTCGTCGTCTGTTGCTTCTGCGCCGTTAGCGGGCTGATAATACTTGTAGCTGAGGTTCTTGCCGTGAGCGAAGAGCTTTACGCCGTCCCAGGTGCCCTGGTTGAAGGACTTGTCCTTCAGCTGGCCGATATCTGTGACGAATGCTACTTCGTACTTGCCGTCTTTTGAAGTCATTGTGTCTGGGATCTTGTCCGCGTTGTCGCCTTTGGAACCGCAGGCCGCAAGGCCCAGGACCATAACGAGTACGAGCACGATTGCCAATACTTTCTTCATGATTTGTTTCTCCTTTTTTGATCTTTTATGCTAAGAGCCGGATGCCCTTGCTTACCCGTATATTATACCACTTTGCGGGGCCCTTTTCTATTGAATATTGTAATATAGGCCTTATTTTTCGCCTCTTTCAAGCGCTTTTACGGCTTTTACGACCCTGCTGGTGCCGAGCCTGTCAGCGCCGAGTTTGATGAAATCCTCGGCGTCCTTAAGGTCCGCGATACCTCCGGCAGCCTTGACTTTAACATCCGGACCCACGTGAGCCTTCATCAGAGCCACATCTTCTCTTGTGGCCCCACCGGTGGAAAAACCGGTGGATGTCTTGATGTATTCCGCGCCGGCCTGCGTCACAAGATCGCAGCAGCGTATCTTCTCGTCGTCGGTAAGAAGGCAGGTCTCGATTATGACCTTGAGGAGCTTGCCGCCGCAGGCTTCCTTGACCCTTCTGATCTCGGACAGGACGTAGGCGTCGTTGCCGGCCTTAAGGGCTCCGATGTTGATGACCATGTCGATCTCGTCGGCGCCGTTCTTTACTGCGTCCTCGGCCTCGAAGGCCTTTACCTGCGGGGTGTTGTAGCCGTTGGGAAAGCCTATGACCGTGCAGACTTTGAGCCTTCCGGCAAGGTAGTCCTTGGCGCGGCTTACGAACGACGGCGGTATGCACACCGAAGCTGTGCGGTACTTCAGGCCGTCGTCGCAGAGGGCCTTGATGTCCTTCCATGTGGCGTCCTGCTTCAGCAGGGTGTGGTCGCATTTCGCGAGTATTTCCTGAATATCCATAGTATCCTCCTTCAGCGCTCGGCGTACTTTCCTGCGGCAACGTCTTCTATCTTAAAGCCCAGAGGCATGATCTCCTCCAGGGTGTACTGTCTGTAGTCTTCCGGAGTCTTTACGAGTATGACTACGAAGTCCTTGTCGCAGAACTCCACCATGACCTGCCGGCAGACGCCGCAGGGGGCGCAGTAGGTCTCCGGGACCTCGCCGAAACCGCCGGCAATGGCTATCGCGGTGAATTCCCTTTCGCCTTCGCTGACCGCCTTGGCAAAAGCAGTGCGCTCCGCGCATATCGTGGGGCTGTAGGAACTGTTTTCTATATTGCAGCCGGTGTAGACGTGCCCGTCCTTTGCCAGAAGCGCCGCGCCTACCGCGTGGTGCGAGAACGGCACGTAAGCCATCTTCCTCATGTCAAGAGCCGTCTGAGCCAGCTTCTTTATCGTCCTTTTATTCATGTCCGGGACCTCCTTTTATTACATTATACCATGAAAACGTGAAAAATGGGGACGGTTCTCATTTTCAGCATTCCATTATTTGCCAAACTGAAAATAAGAACCGTCCCCAATTTTCATCTTTCTTCTCCGCGGAGCGGGGTCGCCATCAGGCGTTTTACTTCGCCGACGGAGAAGCCCTTGCTGAAGAGGTAGTAGAGCTTTGCGACGGCGGCTTCGGTGGTGAGGTCGCGGCCGGAAACGGCTCCGGCCTCCGCCAGCGCGCTGCTGGTCTCGTAGGTGCCCAGAGTCACCGTGCCCTGCGGACACTGCGAGCACACCGTTATCACCGAGCCGTGCTCCAGCGCCTTTTTAACAAGAGGCAGCAGTTCGTTTCCGCCGCCGGGTATGTTGCCTGCCCCGAAGGTCTCTATTACTATGCCTCGCAGCTTTTCAGTGAGGATCTGCTCAAACAGGCTGAACTGTATGCCCGGGAAGACCTTTATGACCCCGATGGGTATCTCGTCCAGAAGCTGCAGGCGGAAATCGGTCCCGCTGCCGGGCTTTGAGCCGCCCTTTTCTGCCTGCTGCATCGCTGCTTCATTGTAGACCACAGTTATACCTGCCTCTGCCAGAGGCGGGAAGTTCGGAGAAACGAAGGCTATCAGCTCGTCCGCGGAGTACTTTGTGGCGCGGTTTCCGCGCAGAAGCTTTCCGCCGAAGAATATGCAGACCTCGCGCACGCGCCCTTCAGCAGCTATCAGGAGCGAATTGATGAGGTTGTCGCGGCCATCGCTGCGGATCTCGCCCAGGGGGATCTGCGCTCCGGTAAGTATCACCGGCTTATCCAGCCCCTCCAGCATGAACGACAGCGCCGAGGCCGTGTATGCCATGGTGTCGGTGCCGTGCAGTATCACAAAGCCATCGTATGCCGCGTAGTTTTCCGCTATAAGCTTTCCTATGCGGTTCCAGTCGGAGACCGTCATGTTCGAGGAATCAAGAAGCGGCTCAGTCTCCACCAGCTCCCACTGCGGCATCGCAGATCCTGCCTCCTGGGGCCTTAGCAGCTCCATCCTGGAAAGCCTTGCCCGAAAGCCCGCTCCGTCCGGCACGTAGCCGCGCTGCGATGGCACCATGCTTATTGTTCCGCCGGTGTTGATGATAAGGATCTTTGGCATCATTCCGCCTCCTTTTTGAGGTCTTTTACGCGAAGACGCAGGAGAAGGCCGCAGCCCCATCCCATCAGAACTATGAAGGCGAAAATACCGATCCCCGCCGGTATGCCCCACTGGGCAAAACCGTAGATATCGTTGGGATCGGGCCATTTTCCTGCGCCGTTTACGAGAATATTAACAAGATACACGGTCCCGTACAAAAGCTCCGGGATCATGCAGAAAAACGACTCCTTAAAGCGCACGCTGTGATACTGCTCGAGCAGCTCGAACTCCGCTATAGTAAGCACCGGAATAATGAGGTGGAACCACAGATTTGCGCCTCTGTAAAGCCTGAAGAGCCCTACCGCCGGGCCTAAAAACAGCAGCACCACAAGGAAGGTCACTGCAACAGACGACAGCGCCACATACCGCAGCACGAACACTCCGCGGGACACTTCTTTTCGCCTGCCCCTTAAGACCGCCGCCTGCTGGCAGGCCTCAGCAGCGCAGACCGCTCCGTTGAAGATGTTGGAAAGCACCGTAAAGTACTTAAGGCTCGCCAGCCCCGCCGCCGCAAGCGCCGTGTTCTTCCCGCGCGAAGCCATCAGGGCCCAGGCGCCCAGGACAAGAACAAAAGTCAGGATATTGGATATCACCGCGGCTCTCATCTTAGCCTTGCTGCTCATGCCCGGCTCACATCCCTTCTATCATGTAATTCAGCCACTTTCCGGAGCGGAAGCGCCTGAAGAGAATGAAGAATTTAATTATGCCCTCCAGCTGGGTTATGAGTATCACAAGGGCGATCGGAAGCTTAAGCCACATCGCGCAGATAAACGACAGAGGAACGCTGGTGAGCCACATTATTAATATCTCCGTCAGCGCAGCAAAGCGCGTATCGCCGCCCGCGCGCAGAATTCCTGAGATCAGAACGCCGTTTACCAGGTAGACCGGGCAGAACACCGCATTTACGTAGAATATGTCCTGCGCTATGGCAAAACCCTCGGGCGAGAGCTCGAATATCCGAATTATGAAGCGGCTGAAGACCGCTATAAGAACGCCGGCTATGACGCCGAAGACCGCCGCCAGCTTAAGAAGCCGCTTTGCCGTATCGCGGGCTTCTTCCTGCTTCCCCTCGCCTATGCGCGCGCCCACCAGTATCAGCGAAGCGTCACCGATGGAGAACATGCACATCAGGAAGAGGTTCATGATGGTGATGGACGCCGAATACGCCGCGAACTGCACGGTGCCGATGTGCCCGTAGGCAGCGTTCATGGCGGAATTTGCGCCGCTCCAGAGGGTCTCATTGAGGGTGGTGAAGGCCGAGTTCTTGTAGACTCGCTTCGCGAAGTTCTTATCGAAGGAGAAGAACTGCCGCGCCGGGCCTTTGAGCGGGTTTTTGCGCACCAGGGCCAGGATCACCATAAGGCAGAACTCCAGCGCCCTTGCTATGACGGTAGCCAGAGCCGCACCGCGCACCTCGAGCCTTGGAAGCCCGAAATTTCCGAAGATCAGGCAATAGTTGAACACCACGTCCGTAACGAAGGCCGCGATGGATATATACATTGGGATATTGGTCTGCTGCGTGGCGCGAAGTGCCGTAGACAGCGGGTTGATGACCGCTATGAAAAGGAAGTTCACCGCCGCGGTCTGAAGGTACTGCGCCCCCAGCTCCGCCACCACCGGATCGGAGGTGTACAGCGAGATGACCTGCCTGGGGAAGAAGGTCCCAAGGCAGAAGAATATGAGGCTCAGCGCCATGGTGTTGATGGTGGTAAAACCCACGACTTTGCGTACGCTCCCGCGGTCCTGGGCGCCCCAGAACTGCGTCAGAAAGGTCGAGCCTCCGGTGCAAAAACCGAAGACCATCATCCACTGTATGTTGAAGAGCTGCACGCCAAGATTGACGGCGGAGAGCGCCGTCTCGGACAGGCTGCTTACCATCATGTTGTCCAGGAGTGTAAGGGAACTGCTTATAAGCCCCTGCAGCGCCACCGGAACGGCGATCATGGCCACCTTCTTGTAAAACTGACGGTTGTTCATCTTCTGAATCTTTCGCGCAGGAGGGCGTTGGCTGCGGCGATGCGGGGCAGTGTGAGGCCGCACTCTCGGAGCAGCCCGTACTCGGTAAGGGTACCGGGGCCGTGAGGCACTCCGAAGGCTCCGCTGTCGGAACCTGATGCTATCAGGACGGTATCGGCTCTTTCCGGCCGACCTTCGCCAAAGGCTGCAGCCTCCGCTACCGCCGCCATATGGGCCTCGACAGTGCGCCGCGTGATGCGAAGGTCGAAGCCTGGCCTGCCGTCATAGCGAAGCGATTCTCCGCAGCCGCTGCGTCCTGAAAACGCTGCGATAGCGGCTATCGTGGGCACCCACAGCGTGCGTGTCTGGGCCAGAGCCGCTATGCACTCGTCGTCCATAAAGACGCCGTGCTCTATGCTGTCGGTGCCTGCTTCTATGGCTGCCATAACAGTCCTGCTGCCGTTGCAGTGCGCCATTAC
>JAFRXM010000032.1 GCA_017443515.1 Bacillota bacterium
ATTTCAACGACTACCTTGAAAAATACGGTGGTCATATCGGGTATTCTGTTGCCCCGAGTGAGCGCCGCAAGGGTCATGCATCTCAAATGCTCAAAACAGCCTTGCCTAAATGCAAAGAGCTTGGCATTGATAAGGTGCTGATCACTTGTATCGATAACAATGAGGGCAGTCGAAAGACGATCCTTGCAAACGGAGGAGTATACGAGTCTTCAGTATATGAGCCAAATGAAAAAGTGTATTTGGAGAGGTACTGGATCAATCTTTCCAAGTGACAACTTCAAGTTTATTGGGACGGCCCTTCGTTCACTTTGAACCCCCTTTGGGATTTGAACCCCTATGCTCCACCATATTGTTATAACCTTCATCGTGTGATATACTCATCCCCGTAAAACCGGATCCGAGGAGTTAATATGAAAGACTATAAATATATCACATTGAGAGACGATCCTGCGCTTATGGAGCCGGCCGCTGAATGGTTCCACAGCAAATGGGGCGTTCCGAAAGAAGCGTATCTGGAGTGCATGGAAAGCTATCTGAACTGCGAGACGGAATACGGATGGTATCTGTGTCTGGACGGAGATAGTATCGTCGGAGGCCTGGGCGTTATTCAAAATGACTTCCACGACAGAAAAGACCTGAGCCCGAATATCTGCGCTGTGTATACAGAAGAAGACCATCGCGGCAAAGGCATCGCGGGGCATTTGCTCGATATGGCAGTTGATGATCTCAGGTCCAAAGATATCACGCCTGTCTATCTGGTCACAGATCATACCGGGTTTTACGAAAGGTACGGCTGGCAGTTCCTCTGCATGGTCCAGGGCGATGGAGAAGAGGCTATGACCAGGATGTACATTCATAGATAAACAGGGGAGCTCCCATGCCGTTTGATTATAAAAAGGAATACAAAGAATTCTATATGCCAAAAAACGCGCCGGCTATCGTTAATGTCCCGCGCATGAATTATCTTGCCGTGCGAGGCAAGGGCGATCCCAATACCGAGGGCGGGGAATACAAGCAGGCTATAGGGCTTCTCTACGGGGTAGCGTTCACGATTAAAATGAGTAAAAAGGGCGGACGCAACATAGAAGGCTTTTTCGATTATGTCGTACCGCCGCTGGAAGGCTTCTGGTGGCAGGAAGGGGCAGCCGGCGTCGACTACGCTCACAAGGAGAATTTCAGATGGATCTCCGTCATCAGGCTTCCGGATTTTGTTACTGAAGAAGACTTCGATTGGGCGGTCACTGAAGCATCAAGGAAAAAGAAAGCTGACTTTTCCCGGGTCGAATTTTTCACTTACGATGAAGGTCTCTGCGTTCAGTGCATGCATATCGGATCCTACGACGATGAGCCCGCGACTGTTGAGCTGATGCACGCGTTCGCCGCAGAGCAGGGCTATGAACCGGACATTACAGACCTGCGCATGCACCACGAGATCTATCTGAGCGACGCAAGAAAAGTCGCGAAGGAAAACTTAAAAACGGTGATCCGGCACCCGATCAGGAAAGTAAAATAGCTTTCCGCTATCTGTCTTAAAATTTGTACATTTAGGACCGGCATTTTTTCAGCAATATATATTGTATTCCTCCTGCATGTTTGTTAAAGTGTAGACAAATCAATACATGCGAAAGGAGAATACAAATGGAACTCAAAAATGTTACTATTATCGGCGGCGGCGTACTTGGTACCCAGATCGGACTCATGTGCGCATATGTAGGAAAAGACGTCACATTCTGGCTTCGTTCGGAAAGCTCCGTGGGGCGCACAACACCTAAGCTCGAGCGTTACGGAGAACTGATGATAACAGATCTTCTCACCGCGAAAGCGCTGATCGGAAGCCCGATGGGCAAGTTCGTATATCCCAAGGGACTCATCCGCGACTGGGAAGCAGCAACTCCTGAATGCATAGATGATCTTGTCGCCAAAGCAAAAGAGCGCTTTGCCGACAACATACACATTGAGCTCGACCTCGCGAAGGCGCTTGCGGACGCTGACGTAGTCATCGAGGCCATGGCAGAAGATCCGAAGGCAAAGGTGTCCATCTACACCGACATGAAGGACCTCATGCCTGAAAAGACCGTTCTTCTGACCAACTCTTCCACGCTTCTTCCAAGCATGTTTGCGGAATACACCGGGCGCCCGGAAAAATACCTCGCGCTGCACTTTGCCAACACCATCTGGAAGAACAACACCGCAGAAGTCATGGGGCATCCGGGTACCGATCCCAAGATCTACGACGAGACTGTCAAGTTCGCCGACGAGATCAACATGATCCCGCTGCAGCTCCACAAAGAGCAGCCCGGCTACATACTCAATTCCATGCTGGTGCCGTTCCTGTCTTCGGCCCAGGCTCTTCTGGCTACCGGAGTCGCTGATTTCGAGACCATAGACAAGACCTGGGAGCTTGCTACAGGCGCTCCGGCAGGCCCGTTCAAGATCCTCGATATCGTGGGCCTTGAGACCGCGTACAACATCAACCAGATGAAACCGGACGCTGCTGCAGAGGGAAGTGTTTCCAACCTCATCGGAAAGCTCCTCAAGGAGAAGATAGAAAAGGGCGAGACAGGCGTAAACGCCGGCAAGGGCTTCTACGATTATAAGAAATGATCCTGAGAGATTTTTAATGGACTGAGGGGGCCTTAGGGCCTCCTTTTTCTTGAATGATGTTTTTCGCTGTGATAAAATTAGAATGTATTTATTGATCAAGGAGGTATATATATGTTTGATTTTTCTAATTTGAATTGGACGGCTGCTCTGCTCTTCGTAGTAAAGATCATCGTCTATTTCCTGATCGCAGTTATCGCAATGAAGCTCGTCGTTGCGGCTCTGAAGAAGATTCTCGACAAGACAAAGACCGACGACATCATCAAGCAGTTCGCCATCACCGCAACAAAGGCAGTGCTGTGGGTAGTGATCATACTCATCATCCTGTCTGCGATAGGTATCGAGATCAGTTCGCTCATCACCATCCTCGCTACCTGCGGCGTAGCTATAGCTCTGGCTCTTAAGGACAGCCTCGGCAACATAGCAGGCGGCATACTCGTCATCACTTCCAAGAACTTCGGCAAGGGCGATTTCATCGAAGTCGCAGGCAAGGCCGGCGTGGTCCAGGATGTAGGTCTTCTCTACACGACCATACTCACTCCGGACAACCAGGTAGTGACCATCCCCAACGGAGCGCTCACCACTAACAGCGTTTCCAACTACAACAGGGAAGGCAGCAGAAGAGTCGACATGGCGTTCGGCATCTCCTACAAGTCCGACATAGCCAAGGCCAAGGAAGTCATCGCAGCCATGGCAGCAGAAGATCCCAGAGTATTCGCAGATCCAGCTCCGTTCGTCGCAGTCGACAGGTACGACGACAACGCGGTGGTATTCGCATTCAGGGTATACTGCAAGAGCGCTGATTACTGGGGAGTCAAGTTCGATCTTCAGGACAAGGTCAAGGACGCGCTGGCCGGAGCAGGCATCGCTGTTCCTTCCAGGCATCTCGATGTCACAGTAGATAAGTAAGGAAGCAGATGGCACTTAACAGGGAAGACTACGCTGAACCTGCATGTCCTTTTGAAACAGACCAGTGGAAGTCCGAACCTCAGGTCCGCACCATTCCGGTGAGCCGGGTAATAGAAAAACTGGACGAGTTTTACGGCCGCAGCGATTACAGCGGGGCCGTAAGGCTCGTCGATTATTGGTTAGCCGAGGCGGAAGCGGGGAAGGATCTTCGCGGTCAGTTTGCGCTGCGAAACGAGCTTATGGGTATCTACCGCAAGACCGGTAAGAAGGACGAGGCGATAGAAAACGCAGAGCTTGCTCTGCAGCTTGTAAAAGACATGGAGGCGGAAGGTTCTGTATCCGAGGGCACGGCGCTCGTAAACGCGGCCACCGTATACAAGGCTTTTGGAATGCCTGAAAAGTCCGCGGAGCTCTTCGTAAGGGCAAAGTCCATATACGAGTCTTCTCTTCCTCCCGCAGATCCGCGGCTTGGCGGCCTCTACAACAACATGGGGCTTACCCTGGTGGATCTTGGCGAATACAAAATGGCCAGGGAGTTCTACGAAAAGGCGCTGTACACCATGCGCCAGACCCAGGGCACTCAGGCTGAGCAGGCGGTGACGTATCTTAATATCGCGGACCTTCTGGCTGCCGAAAAGGGCATGGAAGAGGCGGAAAACGAGATAAGCTCCTGCTGCAGAGCTGCGATAGCCCTCCTGGATTCCAGAAGCATAAAGCGCGACGGCAATTACGCGTTCTTCTGCGAGAAGTGCGCGCCCGTACTGGATTACTACGGATTCTTCGCCGCCGCGGAAGAACTGTTCGACAGAGCTTTGAACTGGGGAAAGTAAGATCGGGGACGGTCCCGGATCTCATGACCGAAGAATAAAAAGACGGATAAGGTCGATCGCCTCATCCGTCTTTTAGTTTTACTTCAGTTGTGAAAACGAGAACCGTCCCCGTTTTTCATTGTTCAAGTATGCTCTTTTTCGGAGCGGGCTCGAACTTGGCAGGGGTCTTGTATTCAGGCAGGACTCTGCGGTTCAGGTCGCCCTTGAACTCTCTGATAAGATCTTCTATAGTTCTGGTGCTTCCGGATGAGCCTTCAGAACTGCTGCGGTACTTGCCGCCTGCGAGCGCAAAGTTGTAGAAGTTGCTCTCTACTATCATCGGCGTTATGCTCAGCTTGTTGGAAGCCACATTGTTCATGTACTTGATGTACGAATCCTGCGCGCTCTGTGAAAGCGTTACGCCTTCGGCAGGCGTGAACTTCTTGGTCTTGGCGTTGTAGGTACCGACATTGGTGCGCCAGCTCCTGGAGGAGAAGATGACCATGCCTTCGGAGGTGGACAGTATATCGGAACCTGCCAGCATTCTGGAATCGTATTCGAGCCCCAGCAGGTTGGATACCGTAGGCAGTATGTCTACCTGGCAGCAGACCTTGTTGATGTCTATCTTCTTGTCGGCTATGGACGGGCTCCAGATCGCCAGATAGCTGTGGTATACGTCGAAGTTGATGTTCGTCTCGTTGATGGCCTCGAAGTCCTTGCTGTCGCCGAACTTCATGCCGGAGATCTCCTCAAGGGTATCCACGTCGAAGTAGGGGATGTGGTCCGGCGCTATGACGAATACGGTCTTGTCCAGCTTTCCGGCAGCCTCTATCTCGTCTATCAGGATCTTTACGGCTTTGTTGCACTCCATTACAGAAGCTATGTAAGCCTTGGTCTTATCCTGATACTTGAGCTGGTTTACTGTATCGCGCCACTCGTTGAACGCCCAGCTTCCCAGGGTGTAGGGCATGTGGCCGGTGATGGTCATGTAGTAGACGTTGAAGGGCTTGCTGCCGTTGACGTAGTCGCCCACGGTGTGCTGTGCCATGTAGGTGTCGCGCTGCGGCCAGCGGAGCTTGCCGGCGTTCTCGCCCTTGTTGCCTTCGTAGTCCATGCAGTCCTTGTACTTCTGGTAACTTCCGTTGTAGTGGATGTAGCGCCAGTTGTAGCCGAGGTTGGAGTGGGAGGCGGCGCGGTTGTACATGTCGCCGTTGTTGTGGTAGCCCATGTTGTTGTAGCCGAGGCGCCCAAGCTGCTGAGCAAGCGAGAAGTATGCGTTGGTCTTGAGCTCGCCTGTGCGGGACATTGTGATGGGGAAGCCGTTCTTCGGATACAGGCCCAGCAGGTTCTGGCACTCTCCGTTGGAGGTGCTGGTGAAGTGCAGAGCGGAGTAGAAGTTGTTGAACACGAATCCCTCGTGCGAGAGCTTCCATAGGGTGGGCGTCCATTCAGGCGTGACAGCGTATCCGGAAAGGCCTTCCACCGTTAGGAATACTACGTTGTATCCCTCGAAGATGCCGGTGTACTGGTTCTTCTTTGTGGGAGTCACGTTCCTGAAGTAGTTTATGAGGTTCTTGTGGTTTGCATTGGACGCGGCCTTGGCCATAGCATCCCAGTCCAGTCCGATGATGTTGGGCGAAGTGTCGACAGCCGGGTCTACTGGCTGATCATCGCCGCCCGGGCCAAGAGGATTGTCCCCGCTGTCCGGATCTACGGGTTTTATCTCGTGCTGCACAGGCCATATCATGTGCTTGAAGTCGAGCCGTATGAAGTTCGTAAGGCCGAGCTGCTCCACCTGGTCGTCGTAGCCGGTGTCGGTATTGTAGAGCTCCTTGGGACTGACGTTGCCTTTCCAGGGCAGTATGATGAAGAACATACCGACGAGGTAGAACACAATAGCAGCGAAAACGGATACGATGAGTATTCCGCGCTTTTTCATCCTGATCTTCGGCAGTTCTTTTACGAAGATCGCGACGAGTATCGCCGGCGCCAGGAACAGAATGATGACGTAGCATTTGGCGAGGACTTCCTGGACTATGGCTCCGATGTAGTCCGTAAGCTTGTTTCCTGCCGCGGTCTTGATCATGGAAGCAGGGTAGAAGTCCTGCAGGATGTTCTTGGCCACAAATTCTATGCAGAATATAAGGGAAACAAGTATCGCCAGGACCTTGCCGACTATCAGCGAGGCTTTTTTAGGCCAGATGAATGTGATGAAGTTGAAGATGCATCCGTACATTAACCCGTGCATGACGTAGATCGGGAAGTACTTCAGATCCATCTTCATGAAGATGTGAAGGACCAGTTCCAGCCACACGAACAGAACAAGGAAGAACAGAAGCGCTGCGAAGCCCCCCTTTTTTCTGCTCCGCACGGACTTGGCTGTGCTTGTGCTCTTTGAGGGAGCGGGGCTGCTTTTTACTGCAGCAGAAGCACGGCTGCTTCTTGTGGATCTTGATGCCCTGGATGGCGTGACTGAGGAGCGCGCAGATGTTTCCTGCGCGCTTTTTGCAGCTATTTCCCGGGCTGCTCTGTCTCTTTCGTAGCTGGTCATGGGACGCTGGCGCTGAGGCCTTCCGAACGGATCCGTGCTGCCGGCCGCAGACTGCTGCGTATTTTCAGTTTTTCTTATATCTTGTTCACTCATATCGTACATTATACTATATGATGTATGAAAATACAAATGAAGAATTAGTCTTCGCTTACGAAAATATGTTATAAAGCTGTTATGCAATTACAATTGACGGCGGACGTTAAAAAATGTACAATAAAATGGTGGAAGCAAAAAACACAATTCAAAAATATATTTTCAGGAGGAATAAAAGATGAAAAAATTTGTATGCCCCGTATGTGGTTATGTCTATGAAGGCGAAGAGATGCCGGCAGATTTCGTCTGCCCGGTCTGCAAAGTTCCCGGAAGCAAATTCAAGGTAATGGAAGAGGGCGCTGCTCTGGCCGCAGAGCATGTTTTCGGCGTAGGAACCAACCTCGACGGCTGCTCCGAAGAAGACAAGGCTTACATACTCGAACAGCTCAAGGCAAACTTCCAGGGCGAGTGCTCCGAAGTAGGTATGTACCTCTGCATGGCAAGAGTTGCCCACAGAGAAGGCTATCCCGAGATAGGCCTCTACTGGGAGAAGGCTGCTTTCGAAGAAGCTGAGCACGCAGCCAAGTTCGCCGAGCTCCTCGGTTCCGAGCTCGAGCCCAACATGACAGCTTCAACAGAAAAGAACCTCAAGTGGAGAGTGGACTGCGAGTACGGCGCCACCGCCGGAAAGTTCGACCTTGCAAAGTGCGCAAAGAAGAACGGTCTGGATGCCATTCATGATACAGTACACGAGATGGCCAGGGACGAGGCAAGGCACGGCAGAGCTCTGGAAGGTCTCCTCAAGAGGTATTTCGGCAAGTAACTGATACCCTGTAAGGATATGAATAAGCGGAGGTAACGGAAATGCTTATCAAACTTATCATCGAGATCGTTATCGGCGCTGTCTGCGGCTACATCGCAAACGGCATAATGAAGGGCGATCAGAGCAGCATTCTGAAGAACCTGATCCTGGGCGTCATCGGCGGATTCGTCGGCGGCCTCATAGGAAACCTGCTTGGAATAGGCGGCGGCTGGGTGACCGGCATCATCCTTTCCATCGTTGGCGCATGCCTTGTGGTATGGCTCGTAAGAAAGTTCATCAAGTAAGGGAAAAGTCTTTCAAAGAAAAGGCAAAGCGGCTTCCTGCAGTTTGCAGGAGGCTGCTTTTATGTTATAATATCAGCTATGAATATAGTACTTGCAAGCACCTCGCCAAGGCGCAGGGAGCTCATAAAAAGAATAACGGAAAATTTTACTGCAAAAGCTGCAGATGTGGATGAAAAGGCCATAGAAGAACAGATAGAAAAGTCCGGGCAGGGGCTCAGCGAAGCGCAGATTGCCGAAAAAACTGTAAAGGCTCTGTCCAGGGCTAAGGCTCTGGCGGTCTTCGGATCCATGGGGCAGCCTGAAGATACGCTTGTGATCGGCGCCGATACCGTGGTGGCTCTGGAAAACGAGATCATGGGAAAACCTGAGGACAGGGAAGACGCTGTCCGCATGCTAAGAGCCCAGTCCCTTGAGCCTCAGCAGGTGATGACAGGGGTGAGCCTTGTAGCGAAAACGCGTTTTTCCGCCTGCGGATGCTGCTGCCAAAAAGATGGATGCGCTAAAACGGATGCGTGCGTAGAGCAGGATGTGCTTGTAAGGACCTTCGCAGAGAAGACCCTTGTGTATTTCCACCCGCTGGACGAGGCTCAGGAGGCCAGGATCCAGGCTTATTGCGACACAGAAGAGCCCTACGACAAGGCCGGGGCTTACGGTATCCAGCAGCACGGGGATGTTCTGGTGGAGCGCTTCGAGGGGGATTACGACAATATAGTAGGTTTTCCGGTAGAGAGGATCAGGCAGGAGATCGAAGAGTATTTCGGTCTGAAGTTTTGATATTGCAATAAATTAACATAATAAACATTTTGTTCCGGAGGTGCAGTTTGAGTATTTACACAGACAACTGGATAGAAGAGCACAAAGATGAAATGATAGAAACGCTGCAGGGGGCGCTTCGCATAAGGACCCTGGAAGGAACTGCCGAAGAAGGCGCGCCTTTCGGACGCCCGGTAAAGGAATGCCTGGACATGGTCCTCGCAAAAGCGCAGCAGCTGGGCCTTAAGACCGCCGATCTTGACGGATACTGCGGAACGGTAGACGCGGGCGAGGGCGAGGAGATGCTTGGCATACTGGCCCACCTGGATGTCGTTCCTGAAGGCACCGGCTGGGAGCACGACCCTTACGGAGCGGAGATAGCTGACGGCAAGATCTACGGCAGAGGCTCTCTGGACGATAAGGGCCCTGCTATAGCAAGCATTTTCGCGCTTAAGGCAGTGCTTGCATCCGGCGCATCCTTCAGAAGAAAAGTCCGTATCATTCTCGGCTGCAACGAAGAAACCAATATGGGATGCATAGACCACTATAAGAAAGTGGAGCGCATTCCGGACCTGTCGTTCTCTCCGGACGGAGAATATCCTCTCACCAATTCCGAAAAGAGCATACTTCACTGCACTTATAAGGCTTCTTTCAGATCAAGCATCACAATGAACGTGGGAGAGGCTGCAAATGTAGTCCCGGGAGAAGCCTCCTGCACTTTCGAGAGCGGCTGGCAGAACAAGGAGCTTGCCGTCAAAGGCAGGATAGCACACGCATCGCTTCCCTGGGAAGGCGAAAATGCCCTGCAAAAGCTCTTCCTTGCCTTAAGAAAAGAAGATCTCTACGGCATGGACCGCGTGGCAGTGGATACGCTCTGCGACGCCTTCAAAATGGAGTACTACGGCGAATCTTTAGGCCTGGACAAGGAAGACGGATCCGGAAGGCTCACTCTGAACGTAGGAGTTATACGCTGGGATCACGAAGGTTTTGAGATGATCCTTGACCTGCGCTGCCCGGTGAGCCTGCCTGAATGTTACATCCGCGAGAGGATAGAGCTGGCTCTTGCCGCAACCGGAGGAAAGATCGTGTCCTGGAAGTACAAGCCGGGCTACAGCATCCCGGACGATTCCGAGATAGTCACAAAGCTTCTCAAAGTCTATAAAGACCGCAGCGGACAGGAGGACGCAAAACCGAAGAGAATAGGCGGAGGCACATACTCCAGGGAGCTTCCGAACGCCGTGAGCTTCGGCCCGGAAGGCTACATGTGCGGAGCGTCGTGCCATGTGGCAAACGAGTTCATGAGTATAGACCAGCTCGTCATGAACGCCAAAATGATAGCAGATGCTATTATCGCGCTTGCATGCGAATAACATGAGACAAAGGCATATAAGAAACAGAGAAGAAATACTCAAGGACTGCGGGGAATACCTTGTTCAGGATCCCCGGTCTTTGCGCAGGCAATGGCGAAGCGCTTTCGGAAAGGAAGGGCCGCTTAAGCTCGAGATAGGAAGCGGCAAGGGGCGCTTCATAACGCAGATGGCACTTGCGCACCCGGATGAGAACTTCATAGCGTGCGAAGGCCAGTACAACGTCTACCCCCGCATCCTGCAGAAGGCAAAAGCACTTGAGCTTTCGAACATGCTTCTTCTGGGTGAATACATCGCTGACCCTTCGGACTTTTTCGCGGACGGCGAGATAGACGGAATATACCTCAACTTCAGCGATCCGTGGAAAAAGCGCACCGCTAACAGGCGCCTTACATACAGGACGAAGCTCGAAGGCTATAAGCGCATTTGTTCCCCCGGAGCGGTGCTGGAATTCAAGACCGACAACGACGATCTTTTTGAGTTTTCTCTTGAAGAACTTTCAGCTGTGGGGCTCACGCCTTCCACGGTCGAATACGATCTTCACGCCTCAGAATTTGCCGAAGACAACGTTTTGACGGAATATGAAGAAAAATTCACCGTAATTGGGTCAAAAATCAAGTTTCTGAGGGTCTATTTGCGTTAAAAAAATATTTTAATTTTACAAGAATGTGCTATTATTAATATAGTTAGTGGCGGGTGACCCGCCATGTGAAAGGAGATACATATGGGCAGAGGCGGCGGCGGAGGCGGCGGCTTTTCCGGCGGCGGAGGCTTCTCCGGCGGCGGAGGCGGCGGCCATATAGGCGGCGGTTTCTCGGGCGGTCATGTCGGAGGCGGCAGCAGCGGCGGTGGAGGACACCGCGGCGGCAGCAGCTGGGGCGGATCCAGCTGGAGCGGAAGCCACGGAAGTTCAGGCAGCAGCTGGGGCGGCACCAGAAATACCGGCGGACACGGATATTACGGAGGCACTACACCCAGATCGTACAATTCCGGCGGAAACGGACTGTTCCCACCTCTTTGGTGGTGGATCTGGGGGAACAACTCCAGCAGAAACAGCAGCAACTACAACAACAATTACAACAATAACAACAACTATAATAACGGCGGACCGCAGGGTCCTCAGAATCCTCAGCCTGAGAAAAAGCCTGAGGAGCCCAAAAAACCGGAGCGCAGAACCACCGGCGTAGGATGCCTGTCAGCCATACTGGTCCTGGTCATCATAGCTCTTGTGGTAATGCTCATCAGCTCGGTCAATGCTTCAAAGGCTGCAGCCAACCGCACAAAGCTGGATCAGAAGATAACCGTAGATATAGGTTATGTGGACGACGAGCTCGGATGGCTCAACAAGAAGTCCACCGTGGAAAGCGCCATGAAGACCTTCTACGAGAAGACCGGTGTAATGCCGTACCTTATCATCACCGATAACATAGGCACGGCCAACCCGGAAAGCAAGGCGGAGACTCAGGCACTTACACAGTCCGTATACAACCAGTTGTTCAAGAACGACGATGCGCACTTCCTGGTCATCTGGTACCAGAAGAACGGCAAGGACGACTACGCTTACATGTATGCGGCACCTGCAGCTTACGGCGTAATAGACGCGGATGCTCAGGACATAGTAATGGCCTACTTCAACAGGTACTACTCGGCGGATTACGACGACAACCAGTACTTCGCAAAAGTTTTCGAAGACTCCGCGGAGCAGATCATGAAGCAGTCCGACACCGGCTGGAAGCCCATACTGTTCTGGCTTATCGTAGTCATAGCTGTTCTGATAATCATGAACGTCATAGATTATAAGAACACCATGAAGATCAAAAAGCAGGAGGCTGCGGCCAAGATACTCAACGCCAACATCGAGGATCCGGGCTGGAACGACGAGGCTGAAGACCTCGCGGAAAAATACGTTGATGAAGCAAGCGAGCTTGCTTCCAAATATGAAGATAATAAAAATTGACAGGAGGAAAACTAATGGGTATTTTATCAAGATTCAGCGACATCATCGAGGCTAACATCAACGCTCTTCTCGAGAAGGCAGAAGATCCTGTTAAGATGATCAATAAGTATCTCATCGATGCAAGGCAGGACCTCGCTGAAGTAAAGAAGGAGACCACTGAAGTCATGGCCGAAGAGACCAAGGCTCTCCGCAAGGTCAACGAGAACAAGGCTGAGATCGCAAGGTACGCAGAGCTTGCAAAGAGAGCTCTCGTAGCCGGCAACGAGGGAGACGCAAAGGTCTTCATCGCAAAGAAGCAGAGCCTCGAGACCGCAGGCGCAGCTCTTGAGACAGCATATGCTGCAGCTCACGAGAACGCTATCAAGATGAAGCAGCTCTACGACAAGCTCGCTTCCGACATCGCACAGCTCGAAGCACGCAAGGCTGGCATAGAGGCTAAGGTCTCCATCGCCAAGACCCAGCAGAAGGTCAACAGCTATTCCAACAAGGGCGAGAAGTTCGACGAAGTCATGGGCAAGATCGCTGATATGGAAGACAAGGCCAACAAGATGCTCGACGTCGCTAACGCTACTGCAGAGCTGAATGCTACAGCCGTAGACGAAGCTATCGCTCTTGAGGACAAGTATAAGGCAGGCCTCACCGCTTCCGTAGACGATGAGCTTGCTAAGCTCAAGGCAGAGCTCGGTCTGTAAAAACACTGAAAACCGGTAACTGTTCAATAACGGCGTCCATTAAGGCGCCGTTATTGGTATGAAAAAACAGGAGGTCATTAATGGCTATAAGAAAAGCAGCTCTGTCGGATCCTTCTTTCCTCAAGCTGAAGAAGGCTTACGACGATAGAAAAGCTGTGCTTAAAAGCTGGAAGGACGGCGGTAAAAAGGTCGTCTGCGTAGCCGGATACGATGTTCCCGACGAACTCATCCTGGCCGCAGGCATGGTGCCTTTCCGCGTCACCGGCTATTACGGCGGTGAAAGAAAGTCCGCTGAAAAATATCTGGAGTATTCGTTCGGCGCAATATGGAAGGGACTCTGGGAGTCCATAGCTGAGGACTACGCGGGGCTTGCTGACAGGCTGGCGTTCTCGAACAGCACCGACATGTTCCTCAAACTCTATTACTATTTCAGGACACTTAAGAGGCTGGAGCCCGAAAGGGTGCTCCCGGAGCTGTTCTACATAGATTACGAACTCGTGGACAAGAAACTCAAGTCCCAGGAGCGCAACGAGAAGGAACTGAGACGTTTTAAGGCCCAGCTCGAAGAGTGGTCCGGAAATAAGATCACAGAGGAAGCGCTCAGGGATGCTATAGTTCTCTGCAATGAGTACAGGGATGCGCTCGGTGCGTTCTCTCAGCTCAGAAAGAAAGGAAACTGCAGGGTGACCGGAAGCGAAGCCCTGGTGGTTATAGGCGGATCGCTGTTCATGGAACGCGGCGAGGCAATAGAGGCAGTAAAGGCTGTTACCGCGGCCGCTGCTGCATGGCCCGAAGCCGAAGGCACGCGCGTCTACTACGTAGGAAGCCCGCAGGAGATCACAGAAGTGTACGAGATCGCCGAAGAGGCCGGCTGCAACATCGTAGGTGAAGACCACGACATGGGCGCCCGCATGTTCGACACTAATGTAAGGACCGACATAGAGCCCATAAGCGCGCTGGTCGAAAGGATAATGACCCGCATGCCCGGTTCCGAAAAGGGCAGCATAAAGGAAAGGGTGAAGTTCGTAGGTGAAAAGCTGGAAGACACCCAGGCTGGCCTGCTGCTTACATTCATGAACAACAACGACGAAGCCTACGTATGGGATTACCCGTCAATCAAAAAGCAGGTGCTCGATCCTGAGGGAATAGCTTCATACACGATAGAAAAGCAGACCTGGCCGCTTACGGATCCCGAAGGCCTTAAGGCTAAGTTCGCCGAAATGGCAGAGCTCGGAAAGGAGGCAAAGTGATGGCTGAAGAAAAGAAGCAGGCGTACGAAACACGGTCTATAAAGCGTCTTGAGTCATCGAAGACCGCCAGCGCTTATCAGAAGGAGTGGTTCCACACCCTGCGCCCGCGCACTGAGGCGGGAGAACCCTTCGCGCTCGTATGCGCAGACGCTCCCATGGAGATCTTCCGCGCTATGGACATTCCGTTCGTTGTCTACCAGTGGTGGACAGCTATCTGCGCCGCAAAGCAGATGAACGGCAAAATGTACGGCTACATGAAGGACGCGGGCTACCGCGACGATATCTGTTCCTACTGCTCCACGATCTACGGCTGCGCTTTGGATCCACATCCCGAGGAAGGCCCCTGGGGCGGACTTCCCGAACCGGACATCATCCTCACGCAGAGCGAGTGCTCCGTCATGAGCAAAATAGAAAACCTCATGGCTGAGGCCTACGACCACGCCGAACAGTACACCATGCACCGCTATCACGAGCCTGTGATAACCGAGGCCTGGTACGATAAGGCATTCGACAACTACAAGGCTCTTTCCACCCCGGAAAGGCTCGATTTCTACGAAAGGGAACTGCGCGATCTTATCGCTTTCCTTGAGCAGAAGACAGGCCGCATGTTCGATATGAACAAGCTCCGCCAGGTGATGGACTACGTAAACGAGCAGGACTACTGGTACAGAAAGACCAGGGATCTTATCGCGGAGAACAAACCGGCTCCGGCAGTAATAAGCGATACAGTAAACGCTGTAATGCAGGCGCAGTGGCAGCGCGGCACCAAGTGGGCCGCAGAGCATGCGAAAGGCCTTTACGAAGAAGTAAAAAAGCGTGTTGATGAGAATAACCCGGCGGTGCCCAACGAGCGCATAAGGCTCATGTGGATAGGGCGCGGCCTGTGGTTCAACCTCGCGTTCTACAACTACTTCGAGGAAAAGTACGGCGCGGCGTTCATCTGGAGCATGTATCTTGGCCTGGCGGCGGACGCGTACGGAAGGTTCAACTACGAGGACAACCCGCTGAGGGCTCTTGGAACGAGGTTCTCCATGATAACCGACTTCCTGCACATGCCGCCCTGGAACGCGGAATGGTTCCTCAAAGAGGCAAAGCACAACCAGATCGACGGCGTAGTGCTGCTTACTTCCGAGAACTGCATGAACAACGGCGACTTCTACTACAACATCGTAAAGACCCTGGAGGACAACGGCTTCCCGGTATGCATGCTAAGAGCAGACCCGGCAGACGCAAAGAAGTGGAACCAGGAGACCATGACAGCTGCAGTCGAAGACCTGATAATAAACCGCATTGAACCAAAGCTTAAGAAATAAGCAAATAAAAAAGGGCGGTCACTCTGAACTGACCCCAAAAGGTTAGACAAAAGACTGGTCACGCAATTAAGCGACTTTAGCGGACTGGACCCTGTATTGAACAGGGCTCAGTCCCTTTAGTTTGCCTTTGATACGATGATTGTTGTAATAGTCGATATATTTCAC
>JAFRXM010000033.1 GCA_017443515.1 Bacillota bacterium
GTGCGAGCCCTACATAACCGTGGACCACGCCGCGATGCTTACCTGCGCCAAAGATATAATAGAAGGCATCAGGGCTATCATCAAGTGGCTGGATATTCCAAGAGCTATCATCGGAATAGAAAGCAACAAGCCCGACGCCATCGCGAAGTTCAACGAGCTTCTTGCCGGCAGCACCGATATCACTGTCCACACCTTAAGGCAGGTCTACCCGCAGGGCGCTGAGCGAGTGATACTGTACGAATGCACCGGCAGGCACCTTCCGGCGGGATTTCTCCCGTTCGACAGAGGCTGCATCATCTGCAACATTTCATCCGTGCTCAGGCTGCAGCAGTACCTGGCAACAGGCATGCCGCTCGTAAGCAAGGCTGTAACGGTGGACGGAAACATCGTGGCAAAGCCTCAGAACGTGGAAGTTCCCATCGGCACCAAGATCTGCGATCTTATCGAGTTCTGCGGCGGCCTTACCGGCGACGTACGCAAGATCATACTCGGCGGACCGATGATGGGACGCGCCATCCCGCGCGACGACTTCGCTATAATAAAAGGAAACAGCGCGGTGTTGTGCTTCGACGAGACCTTCGCCACGCAGAGAAAAGAAACCGCCTGCATCAACTGCGGCCGCTGCGTAGCGGGCTGCCCCATGAACCTCATGCCGGCAAGGCTCTCCAGGGCATTCAAGGAAAGAGATCTTGACGCTCTGCGCGAGTACAACGTCATGACCTGCATGGACTGCGGATGCTGCGCATATTCGTGCCCGGCAAGAAAGCAGCTCAACTTCGAGATCAAGCAGGCAAAGGCTCTGGTCATGGAGGACGACAGGAAAAAGAAGGCCAAGGCCGACGCCCAGGCCGCAAAAGACGCGGACGAAGCCAAGCTCAAAGAGACCATAGCAAATAAAACCAGTGCAGAAAAGAAAGAGGAAGGAGGAAACAAGTAATGGCAGATATGCATAAAGACCTTATAGTTTCCGCAGCTCCTCACGTGGTAAGCCCCGCCGATACCGCGTCCATAATGAGGGACGTCGTCATAGCGCTCATACCGGCGCTTGCGGTATCCACCTATGTGTTCGGCTTCGGCGCCATCTTCCTTACCGCGGTCTGCGTCATCGCCTGCGTGTTCTTCGAGTGGGCGGCGCGCAAGATCTTAAAGCGCGAGAACACCATAGGGGACTGGAGCGCGATAGTGACAGGCGTAATCCTGGCGTTCAACCTCCCCGTAAACATCCCCAAGTGGATGGCTGTAGTCGGCTGCTTCATAGCTATAGTAGTAGTAAAGCAGCTTTTCGGAGGCTTGGGCCAGAACTTCGCAAACCCCGCCATCGTAGGCAGGATCACGCTGTTCATAGGATTCGCCACCCCGATGACCAACTGGGTCATCACCGACCGCATGAGCCAGGCGATAATCAACTATTCCGGCCCGGACGCAGTAGCTGGCGCCACACCGCTTGCGATCAACGCTGCCGGCGGTCAGCTGCCCTCCAACCTTGAGATGTTCCTTGGAACGATCAACGGTTCCATGGGCGAGGTCAGCACCGTAGCGCTGCTTATCGGAGGCATTTACCTGGTCATCCGCAAGGTCATCTCGCCGGCTATCCCGGTATCCTTCCTTGCTACCGTTGCCGTGCTTTCCCTGGTGATGGGCTTTGACCCGATCTTCCAGCTGTGCGCAGGCGGCGTAATGCTGGGCGCCATCTTCATGGCAACTGACTACGTAACATCGCCGATCACCACTCCCGGAAGGATAATCTTCGGCATAGGCTGCGGCGTCTTCACGATGCTGATCAGGTCCTACGCTTCCTATCCGGAAGGCGTTTCGTTCGCGATACTTCTCATGAACATTCTTACGCCGCACATCGACAGGATCACAAGATCCAAGCTCAACGGCGTCGCGAAGGGAGGGGCAAAGGCATGAAAAAAAGCAAGCTTTCGATCCTGACCAACGGCATAATCAGGGAGAACCCGGTACTGGTACTGGTGCTGGGAACCTGCCCCACGCTGGCCATCTCCACCCAGGCAATAAACGGCATAGGCATGGGCCTTTCCGTACTGGTAGTCCTTACTTGCTCCAATATAATCATATCGGCGCTCAAAAGGATCATACCCGATACGGTCCGCATCCCGTGCTACATAGTGGTAATAGCTACGTTCGTTACCATAGTCCAGCTCTTCCTTAAGGCCTACGTGCCGGCGCTGGACAAGGCTCTGGGCGTGTACATACCGCTGATAGTCGTAAACTGCATCATACTCGGAAGAGCCGAGGCTTTCGCCAGCAAGAACAGCGTCATAGATTCCGCGCTGGACGGCATAGGCATGGGCATAGGATATACGCTCACGGCCACAGTGATGGCCTGCATCAGGGAGCTTCTTGGAAGCGGCACCATCTTCGGCGCCACCGTGACAGCAGGCACCATAACCCCGTTCACCATCATGGTGATGGCTCCCGGCGGATTCTTCGTGTTCGGCTGCCTGATAGCTCTGGTGAACAAGCTCACAAAGGGCAGAGTAAGGGCCAAGAGGCAGAACAAGTGCATGGGCTGCCCGGGCGCAGCTTTCTGCTCCAAAGTTGAGGAAGGAGGGTGCGAAGAATGAATCTCAGTCTTACAGCAGCTTTCTATATAGTCCTTAGCGCTATAATCACAAACAACTACGTTCTGTCGAAGTTCCTGGGCATCTGCCCCTTCCTGGGCGTTTCCAAGAAGCTCGACAACGCCATGGGCATGTCCGTTGCGGTAATCATCGTAATGGTGGTAGCCACAGCCGTTACCTGGCCCATACAGCACTACCTGCTGG
This sequence comes from Bacillota bacterium, assembly GCA_017443515.1. Taxonomy (GTDB): domain Bacteria; phylum Bacillota; class Clostridia; order Peptostreptococcales; family Anaerovoracaceae; genus RUG13409. Next base: position 2,790 of record JAFRXM010000033.1, read on the forward strand.
ATCCCAGAGGCATAGGCTACATGCAGACCATAGTGTTCATACTGGTCATCGCGGCCCTGGTTCAGCTGATCGAGATCTTCCTCAAGAAGTACATCCCCGGCCTGCACAAGGCTCTGGGCATATACCTGCCGCTCATCACCACCAACTGCGCGGTGCTGGGCGTATGCGTACTGAACATCGACAACGAATTCAGCTTTGTACAGTCCCTGCTGAACTCCTTCGGTTCGGGCGTGGGCTTCATGCTTGCGATGTTCCTGTTCGCTGGCGTTCGCAGCAAGATCGAGACCAACGATTATCCGGAAAGCTTCAAGGGCATAGCTTCCACCCTGGTGGCGGCTTCCATAACAAGCCTCTGCTTCCTCGGGTTCTCGGGCATGCTCGAGAAGATCTTCGGAATGTAAGGGGGTGACTGTATGCAACCATTCATAGCTCCTGTCGTTCTGACGATAGTAATAGCATTCATAGCTTCCGGTCTTCTTACACTGGCTGCCAAGTTCATGGCGGTCCCCGTGGACGAGAGGGCGGTAGCGATACGCGGCGAGCTTCCCGGCGCCAACTGCGGTGCCTGCGGATTTGCCGGCTGCGACGACTACGCTGCTGCTCTGGCCGCGGATCCCGAGGGCGTCAAGTCCAACCTCTGCGTTCCCGGCGCCGACGGCGTTGCGGCTGCCATAGCCGCCATACTCGGCCAGGAAGCGCTCGACGTGGTGGAGCAGGTAGCCAATGTGCGCTGCTCAGGCCTTTGCGATGCCACCAAGACCGAAATGGATTACCAGGGTCTTAAGACCTGCGCCGCTGTAAAGAGCTTCTTCGGAGGCCCCGGCGTTTGCAAGTTCGGCTGCATCGGCTTTGGCGACTGCGAGAGGGCCTGCCCCTACGGCGCCATAGAAGTCTGCAACGGCCTTGCAAAGGTCAACAGGGAAGTGTGCGTAGGCTGCGGCATGTGCGCGAGCGTCTGCCCGCAGAAGATCATAGACATCATCCCGGACGTAAAACGCGTGTTCGTAGCGTGCAGCTCCGCGGATCCCGGAAGGGTCACCAAGGACCTGTGCACCGCAGGCTGCATAGGCTGCAAGCTCTGCGAGAAGGAATGCAAGTTCGACGCGATCCACGTGGTTAACAACCACGCTGTCATAGACTACGACAAGTGCAAGAACTGTGGCCTTTGCGCGAAGAAGTGCCCCAAGAAGGTCATCCACGTCTATCCCAAGCCTACCGTCAAACCCGTCGTGAAAGTCGGATAAACTGAAAATTGGGGACGGTTCTCGTTTTCGTTCTGCCAGCAATTTCCAGAATGAAAACGAGAACCGTCCCCGTTTTTCTTTTTTGTCACCACTTAGTCACGATTGTGTGGTATTATATGTGAAAAGGATATTGGGCCGGAGACAAGGGGTATAAAAATGGCTGAAAAAACAATCATAAAAACTGAAGAGGCGGCAGCCATCGAGCTCGAAAAGGAGAAGGCGCGCACCGTGCGCGCAAACAAGAAGAGCAAGAAGCGCAGAAAAGGCGCAGGGCCATTAAGCGGTCTGTTTGCCGCGCTGGCTTTCGTGTTCCTGATCTACGGGATCGCAGTGGTGTTCATCCTGGGCACCGGACACTGGTTCAACTTCATCTGGATCATAGGGGCTGTGGTCCTTCTGATCCTCAGCTTCCTGTTCTCGAACCATTCAAAGCTGCCGGGGATAATAAAAGCCATACTCGGGCTTGCTATACTGGCCTGCGTGGTCAACTTCGGCATGTTCACGTTCAAGGCTGCGTCGGCTGCTTCTGCAAAGCCCGATCAGGACGCCAAATGGATAGTGGTCCTTGGCGCTAAAGTCAACGGCACCTCGCCGTCCGTGGAGTTCCAGGCCCGCCTTGAAAAGACCGTATCCTTTGTAAGCTCGGCGGATCTCAGCAAGATGGCCAGTTCGAAATCGGAACCGGTCCAGCTGGCGAAGATAATCACCACCGGAGGCAAGGGCACCGATGAAGGCGCTGCGGAAGGCGACGTGGCGGCAAGGGTGCTCACATCCCTTGGCATAAGCCAGGACCGCATAATCGTTGAAAACACGAGCACCAGCACCCAGGAGAACCTGCGTTTTGCAAAAGAACTTATAATCGCAAACGGCGGCACGGTGTACGATCCTGTCCTTGTGGTATCCTCGGGATTCCACCTCTACAGGGCGGAAAGGCTCGCCTGGGCAGAGGGCTACGAGAACATCAGCGGCCTTGGAAGCACAGGGCTTGCGGTGCTGATCCCGCACTACTACGTCCGCGAATACGCAGCGTACATCAAGGAAGCCTCGCTGGGGCATTTCTCAAGATAAAACAAAACGGCCTTCCGCGTGGGGGGCCGTTTTTTATTGCCTTAAAACAGGACTGCTTACCTTCCGAGAGTCCCGTAAAAATCCCTGCACAGCCTGGAGCTTCTTAAGAGCAGTCCCATTTGTACGATGTGCATCACCGCGCACAGTATGGCTCCTGCCGATACGACCATGGATGAGAAGAACGTGTCCAGGGGCGCCAGAAGGCTCGCTGCGGCAGCAACGGCAAGCGCTACCACGTGCCACTTGCGTATCTTCCTCCACACCGACGAGACCGCAAAGTCCGGGTCTGACACGATGAACGAATGCGCGGAGCACTCTTTGATCCTTGCCGGTATCAGGAATATGCTTCCCGCGGCTCCGCTTATCTCCGCAGCGCCGTAGGTGCCTGCCCTAAAAACTAGACCCGCAGCCCCTGCAGCAGCGGCCAGAAGGAAGAAGACCGAAGCGGTCCTGTAGCCGGTCTCCTCCGAAGACAGCGCCAGAAGAACTGCGGCGTATACAGCAAGCACAGCGGCGGACCCTATAGCTCCGGCCTTAGCCATCGCCGGGGTCTTGCCCTGCACGGAATCGCTGGCAAGCACAGCCGCTATCACCGCCAGGGCATTCAGTACTGCCAGCAGCATCATGATGCTGCCGCACTTCTGATAGTTTACATTCCTTGCTGCTGTTTTTTGCATGCCTGCGCACTCCTGTAAAGGTATACCAGCTCAAGGATCCCCATGACTATAAGCATTATTCCGCCGACTATAGCGCATAACGCAGCCAGGACGGGGATGAACAGCAGCACCACACCGGCGGCAACAAGGCCCTGCGCTATGAAGTAGCGCTTGCGCAGCACCATCCATTTTTCCGAAAGTTCGGGATCTGCTTCTTCGGTGATGGTCGAATGCGCCTCGTACAGGAAATAGATCTGCGCGAAGGCGATAGCCATGCCTATGATCCCGAAAAGAATGCTAAGAGCGATGCTCTTCGTGTTCCTGAGGATGAGGTCGTCTATCACGGACCACACCGCGCCTGCAAGATATATGATCGCCGCGGTCCTGTAGAGCTCCTCTTCTGTCTGCAGCTGCCACAGGAAGAACGCGTACGCGATGAGGCACACGATGTGGATCGCCGTACCTACTATAAACATTGCCTGAGACTTGCCTCCGAGGTTCTCGTTTGTCAGAAGTCCGGAAATGATATTAGGTATCAGCATCCAGAACATGTATGACAGGTATTTGCCGCATTTGCCGTAATCGATGGTCTTCATGGAATTATCCCCCCTTTTTGTTACTGATTATAATATATCAGTTTTGGCGCTGACAATAAAGAAGAAAGTTTTAAGCCCCATATATTGTTGATATTCCGAGGTGTTTACACAACTGGTGGACCGGGTACGAAACACCCGGGGCAGTGTGCATTGAACGTGTTTTAGTTTTGTCAGTCTTCGTGGCTCAAAACCCCTGTAATTCAAGGGTTTTGGGGCTTTCAAAAAATTTTTCAAAAAAGCAAAAAAACTTGAAAAAAGTGCTTGCATTTTTTATTCACCGGTTGTATATTATTAGGGCTTGCTTAAGGCAGGGAAGGGGGCGTAATATGCCCAAAACCGCTGAAAATACAGGGTTTTAACCACTTTCAGGCCATGCCAAGACGCAGGAAGTTGCTGCGCTATCAGGGAATTTCTGCAGAGAATTGTCGGCCCTTCGAGGCCGGCGAAGGGGTTCTCGCAAATTTCTTCTGAGGGAAGAAACGCGGAACACACGAGTCCGTGTCCGTAGTCAAAACGGATGCAGCGAGGGCTCTCCTGGCACAGAAATAGCGAAAATGTGCCGAATCACCTAAAAGAAGCAAGGAGGAAAAACAAACAATGAGCAGTCAGAAGATCAGGATCAGGCTCAAAGCTTACGATCACACCGCACTGGACACAAGCGCCGCCAAGATAGTGGACGCAGCCAAGAAGACAGGAGCAGAAGTCTCCGGCCCCATCCCTCTCCCCACCGAGAAGGAAGTAGTCACCATCCTCAGGGCAGTGCACAAGTACAAGGACAGCCGTGAGCAGTTCGAGCAGAGGACCCACAAAAGACTGATCGACATCCTCAACCCGACGCCGAAGACCATGGACACTCTCATGAAGCTGGACATGCCCGCGGGTGTGGATATCGAGATCAAGCTGTAAGTACAGAAGTAACAATAGATTACCAACGTGCTTTGAATGATCGGATATGATGAGCAAATAAGTGCGGCAGTACCCGATCCGCTGAAAGAACTAGGAGGAAAAACATGAAAGCAATCTTAGGGAAAAAGGTCGGAATGACCCAGATCTTCTCCGAGTCCGGAGAGATCATCCCCGTAACTGTCATCGAGGCTGGCCCCGCAGTGGTCACCCAGATCAAGACAGTTGAGACCGACGGCTACTACGGAGTGCAGATCGGTTTCGAAGACAAGAAGGAAAGCAGAGTCATCAAGCCGGAAGCCGGCCACTTTGCAAAAGCAGGCGTAAGCGCCAAGAAGCACCTGGCAGAGTTCAGACCCGAAGCAGACCAGAGCTTCGAGCTCGGACAGACCATCACCGTCGCCGACTTCGAAGAAGGAAGCAAGCTGGACATCACCGGTACTTCCAAGGGTAAAGGAACCCAGGGCAACATCAAGAGGAACCACCACAGAAGAGGCCCCATGACCCACGGTTCCAAGCACAAGAGGCTCCCGGGCGGTCTTGCAGCCGCTACCTATCCTTCCAGAGTATTCAAGGGCAATGAAGGCCCCGGAAGAACAGGAAGGGACACTGTAACAGTACAGAACCTCGTATTAGTTAAAACCATCGCGGACAGAAACCTGATGCTCGTCAAGGGCGCTGTTCCGGGAAACAAGGGCGGACTCCTGAAGATCCGCACTGCAGTCAAGGGACAGTAGGAAGGAGGAAGTCAAATGGCAACAGTAAAAGTGCTTAACATGGCCGGTGAGCAGGCCGGCACGCTGGAACTCAACGATGCCATCTTCGGTATCGAGCCCAACGAATTCGCTGTTCACGAAGTCATAAAGAACTACCTGGCCAACCAGAGGCAGGGCACACAGTCCGCCAAGACCAGAGGCGATGTCCGCGGAGGCGGCAGGAAGCCGTTCCGTCAGAAGGGCACAGGACGCCACAGACAGGGCAGCACGACCGATCCTACACAGGTAGGCGGCGGCGTAGCATTCGCACCCAAGCCCAGAAGCTACAGATACACACTTCCCAGGAAGGTAAGAAGGCTGGCAATGTTCTCCGCCCTCTCCTCCAAGGTAAAGGAAAATGAGATCATCGTAGTCGACAGCCTTGAGTTCGAAGCTCCCAAGACAAAGGAAATGGTCAAGTTCCTCGAAGCAGTCAATGCTCAGAAGAAAGCTCTGATCGTTACCGACGCCAAGAACGAGAACGTGGTAAGAAGCGCCAGCAACATCCCCGGTGTGCTTACGACAACAGCCACCCAGATCAACGTTTATGAGATCATAAACCACGGCAGCTTCATCATCACAAAGGATGCCGTAAAGAAGCTCGAGGAGGTATATGCATAATGAAAACTCCTTATGACGTAATAATCGCTCCGGTCATCACCGAAAAGAGCATGGACGATGCAGCCAGCAAGAAGTACACCTTCAAGGTTGCAAAGACCGCAAACAAGACAGAGATCAAGAACGCAGTGGAAACAGCTTTCGGCGTAACAGTCGAGAAGGTCAACACCGCGAACTACGACGGAAAGATCAAGAGACAGGGCCGCTACGAGGGCAGGACCCCCGGATACAAGAAGGCCATCGTCACTCTCTCCGAATCCAGCAAGACCATCGAGTTCTTCGAAGGTATCTAAAGGAGGCAAGACATGGGAATCAAGAAATATAAACCGACAACACCGGGTCTTCGCGGCATGACAGTCTCCACCTTCGAGGAGATCACCAAGACCACCCCGGAAAAGTCGCTGACAACTTCTCTAAAGAAGAACGCCGGCAGAAACAACCGCGGTAAGATCACCGTCCGTCACCAGGGCGGCGGCTCCAGAAGAAAGTACAGAATAATAGACTTCAAGCGCAACAAGGACAACATCCCTGCAACCGTAAAGGCTATCGAGTACGATCCCAACAGGACCGCAAACATCGCACTGCTGGTATACGCAGACGGAACCAAGACCTACATCATCGCTCCCAACGAGCTCAAGGTAGGGGACGTCCTCTACTCCGGTCCGGAAGCTGATATCAAGGTCGGAAATACACTTCCGCTCGCAAACATCCCCGTCGGTACCATCATCCACAATGTGGAGCTTAAGGCAGGCAAGGGCGCACAGCTGTGCAGAGCAGCAGGAAACGGCGCTCAGCTGATGGCAAAGGAAGGCGCCTACGCACAGGTCCGCCTCCCGTCCGGCGAAGTAAGAAAGATCCGCATGGAGTGCAGAGCTACCATCGGTGAGGTCGGCAACCTGGATCACGAGCTCGTGACCATAGGCAAGGCAGGCCGCAAGAGACACATGGGTATCCGTCCGACAGTACGCGGAAGCGTAATGAACCCGAACGATCACCCGCATGGCGGCGGCGAAGGCAAGGCTCCGGTCGGCCGTCCCGGCCCGGTCACCCCGTGGGGCAAGCCGGCACTGGGCTACAAGACCAGAAAGAAGAACAAGCCGAGCAACCAGTACATCGTCAAGCGCAGAGATCAGAAGTAGTTGAAAGGAAGGATGCGTTAAATGAGCAGATCATTAAAGAAGGGCCCGTTCGTCAGCGAGAAGCTTCTCAAGGCTATCGACGAGATGAACGCCAAGAACGAAAAGAAGGTCATCAAGACCTGGTCCAGACCATCAACTATCTTCCCTCAGATGGTAGGACACACCATAGCGGTCCACGATGGCCGCAAGCATGTCCCTGTATACATTACTGAAGACATGGTAGGTCACAGACTCGGAGAATTCGCGCCGACCAGAACATTCAGAGGTCACGCGGGCTCCAGCAAGGTCAAGTAAGGAGGAAATCTAAATGGAAGCAAAAGCAGTTGCAAAATACTTAAGGATGTCCTCCACAAAGCTCGCTCCTGTAGCGGACCTTGTAAGAGGAAAGGGCATCGACGAGGCACTGACCATTTTAAAGTTCACACCGGGAAAGAGTGCTGAATATGTGGAGAAGGTAGTTCAGTCCGCAATGGCGAACGCAGAGAACAACTTCTCGATGGATCACGGCAAGCTCTATGTGGATCAGATCTTTGTAAACCAGGGTCCCACAATGAAGCGCTGGAGAGCCGGAGCTCAGGGAAGAGCCGGCAAGATCCTCAAGAGAAGCAGCCACATAACAGTAGTCCTCAAGGAAAAAGAGTAATCGGTAGGAGGTTGAAATGGGTCAGAAAGTTAGTCCTCACGGATTAAGAGTAGGCGTCATCCAGGATTGGGATTCCAAGTGGTACGCCGGCAAGAAGAACTTCTCCGATTACCTCGTAGAGGATAACAAGATCAGAGAGTTTATAAAGAAAGAGCTCTATGCGGCAGGCGTAGCCAAGGTCGTCATAGAAAGAGCAGCTGAGAACCAGATCAGAGTCAGCGTTCTCACCGCAAAGCCCGGTATGGTCATCGGACGCGGCGGCGACGGCATCGATCAGGTCAAGACAAAGCTCGAAAAGCTCACCGGTAAGCAGGTAAGCGTCAGCATCATCGAGGTAAAGAAGCCCGATGCAGACGCACAGCTTACAGCAGAGAGCATAGCTCAGTCCCTGGAGAAGCGTGTCTCCTTCAGAAGAGCTATGAAGCAGGCCATTCAGAGAGCAATGAAGGCCGGCGCCAAGGGTATCAAGGTAGTTATCAGCGGCCGTATCGGCGGTGCTGAAATAGCCAGAAGCGAGAAATACGCAGAAGGCAACGTACCTCTTCATACGCTTCGTGCAAACATAGACTATGGTACTGCAGAGGCTGATACTCAGTACGGCAGGATAGGCGTCAAGGTATGGGTCAACAACGGCATGGTCCTCGACAAGGGCCTCGTACCCGCCATCCCCGAAGAAAAGGAAAACAAGAGAGAAGGCAGAGAGCGCAGGAACAGCAGGGACCGCAGGGATCGCGGCGAAAGAAGAGAGCGCGGTGAAAGAAGAGACCGCCGCAGCAGCAAGTTCGACGAGAAGCCCGTAAAGAGATACGAGAATCCCCGCAAGCGTCCCGCTAAGCCGGCTCCGGCAGCAGAACCAGAAGTTACAGAAGCTCCGGCGGCAGAGGTTACCGAAGCTCCGGCAGAATAAGCACGAAGAAAGGAGGAGTAAGCCATGTTAATGCCTAAGCGCGTAAAATACAGAAGACTCCACAGAGGCAGAATGAAGGGCAAGGCTACAAAGGGCAACACAGTCACCTACGGTGAATTCGGCCTTGTGGCTCTCGAGCCCGCATGGATAACAGCCAACCAGATCGAGGCTGCGCGTGTCGCCATGACTCGTTACATCAAGAGAGGCGGCAAAGTGTATATAAAGATCTTCCCGCACAAGTCGGTCACCAAAAAGCCCGCTGAAGTGCGTATGGGTTCCGGAAAAGGTGCTCCCGATCACTGGGTAGCAGTCGTAAAGCCGGGCAGAGTAATGTTCGAGATCGCAGGAGTTACAGAAGAACAGGCCAGAGAGGCTATCCGCCTTGCAGGTCACAAGCTCCCGATCAAGACCAAGTTCGTAGTAAAGGGCGGTGAAGCATAATGAAAATAGAAAATATCAGAAAGCTGAGCCAGACCGAACTTCAGGCTGAAGAGCTCAGGCTGAAGAAGGAACTGTTCAATCTCAGATTCCAGCACACCACCGGACAGCTCGAAAATCCGGGCAAGATGAAGGAAGTCAAGAGAGA
>JAFRXM010000034.1 GCA_017443515.1 Bacillota bacterium
GGCTTATAGGACAAAAAGCGTTGGTAAAAACCGCTGTAATCGTTGAAAAATCAATGACTACAGCGGTTATATCTTTTTTGAAAGATTATTCAGGGTGGACAAAAAGCGTTGGTAAAAATGCTCAAACACCTTGAAATTACATGGCTTAAGGGTGTTTTATCTTCCTAAAGATCCAGAACTTGGAGGAAGAGCGTATGAAACACGTCGTTTGCCCTGTTTGCAGCAGAATTTGTATCAGATATGGAAAGAACCGGTCCGGCTCTCAGCGCTGGTTTTGCAAGAATTGTTCGCTCGTTGTTACGTCTGCGATCGATCATTCAAGCAGAGACCTGAAAGTTTTTCTTGATTGGCTGTTTGGCAAGAACATACAGAAGAAAATGCCAGGTGAAGGTCGAACATTCAGGCGCAAGACTTCTGCATTTTGGGATATATGGCCAATGCCTCCAAAGATAGAAGAACCGCGGGATGTTGTCTACGTTGATGGGATATATATCGCCAGAAAAGCGTGCGTGCTGATCTGCTGTGACGACACAAACGTACTTGGATGGTATTTGTGCAGAGACGAGCATTCAGGAGCCTGGAAAGCGCTTATGCAGCGCATAGCAGAACCCATGGTCGTTGTATCTGATGGCGGGACGGGATTCAATAAAGCATTAAAGAAAGAATGGCCAAACGCAATGCACCAGAGATGCGTATTTCATGCATTCTGCCAGGTAAAAAGATATACAACAAACAGGCCTAAAACCCTTGCAGGCATTGAATTGTATGAGTTGGCAAAGGATCTGTTAAAGCTGCAAAGCAAGGAAGAATCAGACAAATGGCGAGATCGTTTTATACAGTGGATCATCAAGTACAAGGAGTTTCTCAGTCAGATGACAAGAGATGAAAACGGAGATCTCAGACCCACTCATGAAAGACTTCTTAAAGCAGAACATTCACTTCTCAGGCTGCTTAGAGAGAACACGCTTTTTACTTACTTGAATGAAGACGTTGACGTAGAAAATATACCATCCACAAACAATCGCATCGAAGGAGGCGTTAATTCAAGGCTTAGGGCCATGCTCAGAGACCACAGAGGACTATCTGTCGAGAGAAGAATAAAAGCGGTTTTCTGGTGGTGCTATATGCACTCGCCGGAACCGCTTTCAGCTTCTGAAATATTAAAAGTGATGCCTACAGACAAAAGCATTGCTGACATTTACAGAAAGATGAGCATCAGGAATCAAACGGAAGGCGCCATTCCCGGCTGGGGTGATGCAGTTGCCTGGAATGAGCTGCATATGTCCAGATCCTTCCCAACTTATTGGGACTAGCCACCAACGCTTTTTGTCCTATAAGCCTGTATATCTGATAACATTGTGTTATAGCACAAAATAAAAGCGAAATACAGCCGGAAGTTTAGTTATTGGCACCTATAAAATGGCAGTGTTAGAATCGAGACAGGAACCTGGAAAACAGTCCGCAATCTTTTTTATTTGTACAGGAGGTTATCACAAATGTCAGCAGGATTATGTCTGATCTGTGTACTCATCGGTCTGGCGCTGTCTATTCTTATCAACGCCAAGCTGAAACACAATCTGGGTCTTTGGGCTCTGCTCTTCGCATGGCTCATCGGCTGCTTCGGCCTCGGACTCAAGACCAGCCAGCTGGTCAACATGTGGCCGGTATCTTTCACATTCATCGTAGTAAGCCTTTCTATTTTCTACGGCTATACTGGCAAGACCGGTGTTCTCGAACTCATTGCTAAGAAGATCATTTACGCTAACCGCAACCGTGCGTGGATACTTCCGTTCATGATCTTCGTACTTTCCTTCCTTATGTGCCTGGCAGGATGCTCCACCTACGCTGTCGTAGCTCTTCTGGCTCCTATCGGATTCCAGATCTGCATCGACGCCGGTATCAACCCGATACTGATGGTATCTGCGGTAATGACCCCGGCAGCAAGCGCTTCGTTTGCACCCTGGTCCCTTGGCGCATCTCAGCCTATCGGTTACTTCGCAAAGACCCAGTGGGCTGATTATGCTCAGGACTTTGAGTGGTACATCTGGGGCAACGGCGCTATCGGAATGTTCATTGCGTTCATGGTCCTCTTCATTATCTGCAGAGGCTGGAAGGCAAAGAACATCGATGTCGATAAGCTTGAGGTTCCCGGACAGTTCACTGAGGAGCACAAGAAGGTTCTTACAGTTGTCGCTGTAGTAGCTGTAGTTGTTATCGTTCCGGCTCTCATCAAGCTGATCACCGGTTTCAACCCCAAGTTCTTCGGATATCTGGACATTCAGTTCGTAGCTATTGCCGGATCTATCGTTCTTAAGTTCATGAACATCGGCGGCGAAAAGGCTGAAATGGATATCATCAAGAACAGGGTTCCATGGCCTCTCATCGTCATGGTTGCAGGCGTAACTACCCTGATGGGCGTTGCGAAGGCCGGCGGCGCAGTCAATCTTATCGCGGACGCTATCACCAAGTACTTCCCGACCAACCTCATTCCGGCAGCTATCGCAATGCTGGCTGGATTCATGACACTGTTCTCCGGCGGCATGACAGTCGTTACCCCGACTCTCCTCCCGCTGGTAGAGCCTCTCTACACGAGCGCAAACCTGTCCCCGATCTGGACTGCTACATCCATCTGCCTCGGCGCGAACATGCCGGCTATCAGCCCTGTATCCACAGGAGGTTCCATCTGCTTAGGTATGGTACCCAACGAAGAGTGGAGACAGAAGATGTTCATCCGCCAGTTCATACTCGCCGGATACTATTGGGTGCTCATGGCCCTTTGCGCAGGTCTTGGAATATTCAACCTGCTCCATCCGGCAATGTTCAACTGATCCGGAAGGAACATTTAAGTCGTTCAATACGCTGTTTGCAGCACGATATTAATGTGTCTGTTTTCTGAATAGGTGACAAAGCAGCAGGGAGGCCCAAAAGGCCTCTTTGCTGCTTTTTGGGTATATTATGTCTTTTCAAAACCGTCCTGAAGTGATAAAATATCAAAATAGCTATTTCTATACTTCACTAAGGATAAACGCACAGTAACATATAAAAACACGGAGAATATCATGGGAATCAAAGTAGCAAAATTCGGAGGCAGCTCAGTCGCCGACACTATCCAGTTCACAAAGGTAAAGGACATCATACTCGCTGACAAGCAGAGAAAGTATGTGGTGGTCTCGGCGCCTGGAAAGAGGTTCGATCAGGACACCAAGATGACGGACCTTCTGTACCTCTGCCACACACACATAATCAACCACCTGCCCTGGGAGCAGCTCTTCCAGGTCGTGTGCGACCGCTTCAGCGCCATCGCTTTCACCCTGGGCATTGGCTCGGACAAGCTTGACCTTCACGCTGAGTACAAAAAGATCCGCGACGCCATGGAGGACGGCGCAGGCCCCATGTTCATAGCAAGCCGCGGAGAGTACCTCAACGGCAGGCTCATTGCGGCCTATCTTGGCTGGGATTTCATAGACGCCGCCGATTTCATCAAGTTCGACGAACGCGGAAAGTTCCTCGCTGAAAAGACCAACGAACTTCTTTCCGAAGAGCTTAAAAAGCACGAGAACGCTGTGATCCCCGGATTTTACGGCGCTGGCCCCGACGGAAAGATCGTCACCTTCAGCCGCGGCGGATCGGACATATCCGGTGCGATAGTCGCAAGGGCGGCAAACGCTGACGTCTACGAGAACTGGACAGATGTGCACGGATTCCTTACCGCGGACCCGCGCATCATAGACGACCCGAAGCCTATCGAGTACATAAGCTACCAGGAGCTGCGCGAGCTCTCGTACATGGGCGCCAGCGTGCTTCACGAGGACGCCATCTTCCCGGTAAGGGAGTCCGGCATCCCCATCAACATCCGCAACACCAACGATCCGGAGCACCCAGGAACTATAATCCTCGAAAAGGTCCCCGAAGGAAAGACCAATATCATCACAGGCATTGCGGGCAGCAAGGACTTTGTGGTAATAGCCATGCACAAGTACATGATGAACTCCGAAAGGGGCTTCATCCGCAGGCTCTTCGCCATCCTGGACAATTTCGACATCAGCTTCGAGCACATGCCCACCGGTATCGATACCATATCCGTGGTAATAGATTCTCAGGTCCTGGGCAACAAGCTGCCGGATATCATAGACGATATAAAGCGCAACCTGCAGCCGGATTCTCTGGATGTCTACGAGGACATAGCCCTTATCGCCACCGTCGGCCAGGGCATGACCTACCGTCCCGGCGTCGCCGCAAAACTCTTCGCGGCGCTTGCGGACAAGGGCATTAACATCAGGATGATAGACCAGGGCTCTTCCGAGATCAACATCATAGTAGGCGTTGCCAACAAGGACTTCAACGACGCCATCAAGGCTATCTACAACGCATTCAACTAAGGAGAAACAATGGGGTTTTTTGAGAAGATCTTCGGCGACTGGAACGCCAACGAGATCAAAAAAATAGAGAAGATAGTAGCGGAGGTCGAAAAGCTGGACGGCGCCATGCAGGCCATGAGCGATGAAGAGCTTAAGGCAGAAACTCCAAAGCTAAAGGCCCGCCTTGCCGCAGGCGAAACTCTGGACGATATACTTCCCGAGGCTTTCGCTGCGTGCCGCGAGGCAGCCTGGAGAACTCTGCACATGAAGCACTTCCACGTCCAGCTCATAGGCGGCGTGGTCCTGCATCAGGGGAACATCGCTGAAATGAAGACCGGTGAAGGAAAGACTCTCGTGGCTACTTTGCCGGTATACCTCAACGCGCTTGCCGGAAAAGGCGTGCACGTAGTTACCGTAAACGATTACCTTGCAAAGCGCGACGCGGAATGGATGGGCCAGATCTACAGGTTCCTCGGCCTTGAAGTTGGCTGCGTGATCCACGGCATAAGCAAGGAGGAGCGCAGGGCCGCGTACCTTGCGGACATAACATACGGCACCAACAACGAGTTCGGTTTCGACTACCTGCGCGACAACATGGTCATCTACAAGGAAGACCAGATGCAGCGCGAGCTCAACTACGCTATCGTGGACGAGGTCGACTCCATACTCATAGACGAAGCCCGTACGCCGCTGATCATTTCCGGCCAGGGCGAGGATTCTTCGGACCTCTACAAGCAGGCTGACCGCTTCGTTCGCACCCTTACCAGAGGCGAGGAGATCAAAGAAGGCGACCCGCGCTTCGGCGGCACGGTCACCACGACCGGAGATTTTATCGTAGACGAGAAGGAAAAGCAGGTGTCTCTTACGGAACAGGGCGTTGCCAAGGCGGAGCGCTGGTTCAAGATAGACAACTTTTCCGACCCGCAGAACATGGACATCAACCACCATGTGCTTATAGCTCTTAAGGCGCACAATATAATGCACCGTGACATAGACTACATAGAGCACGAGGGCGAGATAGTAATAGTCGACGAGTTCACCGGCCGTCTGATGTTCGGACGCCGCTACTCTGACGGTCTGCATCAGGCAATCGAGGCCAAAGAGGGCATAGAGGTCCGTTCCGAGTCCAAGACCCTTGCCACCATCACACTTCAGAACTACTTCCGCATGTACAGCAAGCTCGCCGGAATGACCGGTACAGCCAAGACCGAGGAAGAAGAGTTCGTGGAGATCTACAACATGCAGGTAGTTGTCATCCCGACCAACAAGCCTGTTATAAGAGACGACATGGACGACGTGGTCTATTCCACGCAGAAGGCCAAGTTCAAGGCGATAGTAAACGAGATAGTAGAGCGCCATTCAACCGGCCAGCCGGTGCTGGTAGGTACCATTTCGGTAGAAAAGTCCGAGATGCTCTCCGAGATGCTCAAAAAGCGCGGAGTAAAGCACGAGGTCTTAAACGCCAAGCAGCACATGCGCGAGGCTGAGATAGTGGCCCAGGCAGGTAAAAAGGACGCTGTCACCATAGCTACCAACATGGCGGGCCGTGGTACGGATATCATCCTGGGCGGCAAGGACTCCACAAAGGAAGACCACGACGAAGTGGCAGCCCTGGGCGGACTTCATATCATAGGCACGGAGCGCCACGAGGCACGGCGTATAGACAACCAGCTGCGCGGCCGTTCCGGAAGGCAGGGGGACCCGGGTTCCTCGCAGTTCTTCGTGGCACTCGACGACGATCTTATGCGCCTGTTCGGCGGCGAAAGGATACAGGGCCTCATGGGCCGCATAGGCCTTTCCGAGGACGAGCCTCTGGCTGCCGGCATGCTCTCCAAGACCATAGAAAACGCGCAGAAGAAGGTGGAAGGCCGC
Organism: Bacillota bacterium; assembly: GCA_017443515.1. Lineage (GTDB taxonomy): Bacteria > Bacillota > Clostridia > Peptostreptococcales > Anaerovoracaceae > RUG13409. Next base: position 6,231 of record JAFRXM010000034.1, read on the forward strand.
AACTACGGCATACGTAAGTACGTCCTCCAGTATGACGACGTCATGAACCGCCAGCGCAGCATCATCTACGAGGAGCGCGGAAGAGTCCTCAAGGGCGAAGATCTTAAGGAGCACATCCTCAAGATGATGAGCGATATCGCGGGCGAGATAGCCGACGGCGTGTCCGCAATGTCCAAGGATCCGATGGAATGGGACTGGGACGATCTGAACACCCGCATCAGGAACGTATCCCCGGTGCTTCCCAGGATCCAGGTGGAAGAGGAAGCCAAGCGCATCATGACCCGCGACAAGCTGCAGGGCGCCATCATGGACATGTTCCGCACTATGTACGCGGAAAAGGAAAAGGAGATCGGCGTTTCGCGCATGCGCGAAGTTGAGCGCATGATACTGCTGCGCATCGTGGACACCAAGTGGATGGACCACATAGACGATATGGACCAGCTCAAGACCGGTATCGGTCTGCGCTCGCTGGGCCAGCAGGATCCGGCAAGAGCCTACGCCAATGAGGGCTTTGACATGTTCGAGCTGATGCTCAAGAGCATCTGCGACGACATGGTGCGCTTCGTGTTCGGCGTCACTATCCAGACCGACACCGAAAGGCGCCAGGTCATCCGCGTGGGCGAGGGCTCCAAGGAGGACGTCAAGTCCGCTGCGGAGGAAGCTAAAGCTGAGGCCAGGTCCCGCGCGATGGCTCAGGCAAGGGTCGTCGGCGGCAGCATGCCTAAAGCGGCACCTAAAGCCAACGATACCGGAGGCGACAAGCCCATGCCGGTGCGCGTTGCAAAGACCCCGGGCCGCAACGACCCGTGCCCCTGCGGCAGCGGCAAGAAGTACAAGAACTGCTGCGGCAAAAACGTATAACGTGACAGGGGGACGGTTCTCTGTCACATTCAGGAGGAATCATGGTATTACTTGACGATATTAAACTGCAGCTTCCTGCCATTACGGAGACTCTGGGGAAACTCAGAGACTCTCTTTGACATAGCTGTACTCAAAGAAAAGCTCTCCGATCTGGAGCTTCAGATGCAGATCGACGGTTTCTGGGACGACCTTGAAAGGGCACAGAAAGCCGTAAGAGAAAAGAAAACGATAGAAAACACAGTAGGCGAGTACGAAGGCTGCGTAAACCAGCTGGAAGACCTTAAGACCTGCATAGACATGGCCGAAGAGGCTCAGGACGAGGAGCTCGGAGAGGAAGCCAGAAGCGAGTTTTCCGAGCTTTCAGAAAAAGTTGAGGACCTGCACCTGCGCACTCTTCTTAAGGAGGAGTACGACCACAACAACGCCATAGTCACGCTGCATTCCGGCGCCGGCGGCGTGGAGGCTCAGGACTGGGCAGGCATGCTGATGCGGATGTACCTTCGCTGGGCGGACCAGAAGGGCTATAAAGTCACCATGATGGACGTTCAGGACGATACCGAGGCCGGTATAAAGTCCGCGGAATTCCTTGTGGAAGGGGAGAACGCCTATGGATACCTTCGCTCCGAGCGGGGCGTGCACAGGCTTGTAAGGATCAGTCCGTTCAATGCCCAGGCAAAGCGCCAGACTTCGTTCGCTTCAGTGGATATAACCCCGGAGCTGGACGATTCGGTAACCGTAGATATAAACCCCGAAGACCTTCGCATAGACACCTACAGGTCCAGCGGAGCGGGCGGCCAGCACGTAAACAAGACGGATTCCGCGGTCCGTATAACGCACCTTCCAACAGGCATAGTCGTAAGCTGCCAGAACGAGCGCAGCCAGCACCAGAACAAGGACTTCGCCATGAAGGTCCTGTACGCCAAGCTGTACGCGCTTGCCAAACAGGAGCACATGGACAAGATCTCCGACCTTAAGGGCAATTTCAGCCAGATAGCCTGGGGCAGCCAGATCAGAAGCTACGTATTCCAGCCCTACACCATGGTAAAAGACCACCGCACCGGCGAGGAGACGAGCAACGTTCAGGCGGTAATGGACGGCAAGCTGGACAACTTCATAAACGCCTACCTTTCCGGCCAGAAGAAGGGGGACACGAGCCTTGAGTAAAAAGTACAAAGCCATCCTCTTCGACTACGACGGCACGCTGATAGATACCAACCAGAGGATCATAGATTCCTGGGACCACATGTATTTCAAGCACTTCGGAGGGCACATCACCGGAGACGAAGTAAAGTGGACCTTTGGGATAGTGCTCAGGGACGCCATAGCCGAGGAGATGCGCAGAAGAGGCCACACAGACGTAGACGTGGACGAGCTCGTGGCAAGCTATCGCGAGTACCAGATCCCTGTATGTGCCACGCCCGCTCCGCCTTTCGAAGGCGTAGTCGAGACGTTAAAGGAGCTTAAAGCCCGCGGCGCAAAGCTTGCTATAGTCACGTCCCGGGGCCGCAATACCTGCGAGGCAGGGCTCAAAGAATACGGCATGCTGGACTGCTTCGACTGTATCGTCGCCGCGGAATCCACGGACATACACAAGCCCCTCCCGGAGCCTGTGCTTATAGCGCTCCGCGAGCTTGATATCGCGCCTGAGGACGCCCTGATGGTAGGGGACAGCATATTCGATCTTCAGTGCGGCAACAACGCCGGCTGCGATTCGTGCTTCGTCACCTGGTCTTACGCCACGAGCCTTAAGACAGCGCAGGCTGAAGGCCATCCCACTATCGTAATAGATACCCCGCAGCAGCTGCTTGACCTCGTCTGACACATCAGAACATGGATTACAGAGTAAACAATCTGCTGTACGCCGCAGGGCCGGAGCTTTTGAACACCATACGAATGGATATAGTTCTTAAGGAACCGGTGGATCTGCAGACCGTACAAAAGGCCGTAGATACTGTCGCCGCAAGGTTTCCTTACTATGCGGTAAAGCTTGCGCGCAGGGGAGAAGAATACGTTTTTCTTCCTAACCCTCTGCCTTTTGTCGTGTCGCCGGAAGGGCGCACCGTGGTTCTGGGTTCCGAGCAGAGCAATTATCACCTGTTCGCATTTGCGTGCGACGGGTGTCATCTTTATATGGACTCCACCCATTTCATAACGGACGGGCAGGGGTCTTTTCCTTTCTTTAAGGCTATCCTTTACTACTACCTGAGCGCCGTGCATCCCGAAGATTTATTCGATACCCGCGGTATCGCTCTGGCGGGAAGCGCTGTTCCTTTTGAGGAATCCGATGACTATCCATATCCGGATGAGCCGCTTGCGGAAGAACCCATTGGTTCGATAACGCGTCCGGATGAGATCTTCATGCTTCCCGGGCAGCCGCAGGGATACGAAGATATGGAAAGCTGGTCTTCCTTCAGGTTCAGAGTGAAGCAGAAGGACATGATGTCCTATGTTTCCAGCGTCGACGGCAGCCCGGCCACCTTCATAGCGTCGCTTGTTTACAAGGCTATAGTGGATATCCACCCTGAAAATCAGCTGCCTTTGGTGTGCGGCATGCAGCACCAGTTCCGCAACGCTCTGGGCCGTCCGTTGAGCCACCTGTGTCATGTTAACATAGTCCCTCTGGTATATCCGGACAGCCTGCGCAGCAAAAGCATAGAGCAGCTGAACACCATAGCGCGCGGCACGCTCATCATCAGGGCGGATGACGCGAACGACGTGCTTACTGTCAACAGGCACGTACGCAACGAAAAGCTTATCCGCGGCATGGATCTTGCGCAGAAACACGAGCACATGCTGCGCGAAATAATGGATGGAATAGGGCGGAACACCTTTGAAGTAAGCTACACCGGACGCGTTCCCTGGAGCGGGCTTGACAGATACATCGCGGACGTGGTGCCCTATCTTGACATGAGCCTGAGCGGCGGGATCTCGGTGGAGATCTTTTCAGTAGGCGAGTTTTTCAGCGTAAATATAATGCAGCGCAGCCGCGATCCTGAAATTACGGACCGGTTTGCTGCGCTGCTTAGCTGCAATGGTATTCCATACACCGCCGAAGAGCCGGTGCATTTCGATCTCTGCGGTTTTGAACTTCCCCGCTAGAATTATCAGATCTTGTGGTCGCAGCCCAGGACGTTTACGATCTTGTGCGCTACGACTTCTTTTATTGCGGCTCTGGCCGGCTTGAGATACTCTCTGGGGTCGAACTTTTCGGGGTGCAGAGCCATGAACTCGCGTATGGTAGCGGTCATTGCCAGGCGAAGGTCGGAGTCGATGTTGATCTTGCAGACCGAAAGCGAAGCCGCGTGTCTGAGCTGGTCTTCGGGAACGCCTATAGCGCCCGGCATAGCTCCGCCGTACTTGTTGACCTTGGCCACCAGATCCTGCGGAACGGAGGACGATCCGTGGAGCACTATCGGGAAGCCCGGAAGCCTCTTTGAAACTTCCTCAAGAACGTCGAACCTCAGCTGGGGCTTGGTGCCTGGCTTGAACTTGTAAGCTCCGTGGCTGGTCCCGATAGCGATAGCCAGGGAATCGCAGCCGGTGCGGCTTACGAACTCTTCTACTTCTTCGGGTCTTGTGTAGGAGGAATCCTCCGCGCTGACCTTTACTTCGTCCTCTATGCCCGCGAGGGTGCCGAGCTCAGCTTCTACGACTACGCCGCGGTCGTGTGCGTATTCCACGACTTTTCTGGTGATCGCGATGTTTTCCTCGAAGGGCTTGGAGGAAGCGTCTATCATGACGGAGGTGAAGCCGCCATCTATGCAGCTCTTGCAGGTCTCAAAAGAATCGCCGTGGTCCAGGTGGAGCACTATGGGAAGGCCGGTCTCGATGATGGCGGCCTCTACTAGCTTCATGAGATAGGTGTGGTTGGCGTATGCGCGCGCACCCTTTGATACCTGAAGGATCAGCGGAGCCTCGAGCTCTTTTGCGGCCTCGGTGATGCCCTGCACGATCTCCATGTTATTTACATTGAAAGCACCTATAGCGTATCCGCCGCTGTATGCTTTTTCGAACATTTCCTTGCTTGTGACTAATGGCATATTGATTACCTCCGTTTAAAACATCATATATGTTACGCTTTTATTATACCACATGAGGGCGGGAATTCCACCAGAATCATTCTTCGCCGTCTTCTTTTACGAGGCGTACAGCGATCCTTTCCTCCGGATCGTCTATGCCGTTCTCGCTGAGAGCCTTGCTGCAGCACTCGATCAGGTCGAAGCGGACATCCCAGTACTTTCTGGTGTCGCACCATGCGCGCACGCTGAAGATGTAGGTATCGTCGTCTACAGCGGTAAGGCGGGCGAAGGGTTCCGGATCCGAGAGCACGCCGGGTGCGTGATCTGCGGCCTCGTAGAGGACTCTTTTGACAAATTCCTCGTCTATATCGTTGGTGATCTTGAAGTCCAGATCTATCCTGCGTATTTCCTCTGCAGTGAAGTTCGTGACGTTGGCGCTCATAAGGTCGCCGTTGGGAACCAGTATCTTGCGGTTGTCGAGGGTGATGAGGGTGGTGTAGAAGATGCTTATGTCGCGGACGTGGCCTTCGGCACCGGTGACTTCTATGTAATCGCCTATCTTAAAAGGCTTGAATATCAGTATCATAAGGCCGCCGGCAAGGTTAGCCAGAGCGCCCTGAAGCGCAAGGCCCAGAGCCAGTCCGCAGGAGGCCAGCACTGCTACCACGCTGGACATTGGAACGCCCAGGATCTCTATTACCCCTATGAACAGCAGCACGTAGAGCAGTACGCGTATGACCTTCTTGCTTACGACCTTTACGGTCTCGTCCACTTTGGTCTTATCTATGCCTTTTGCTATGAGCCTGTTCAGCAGCTTTATCACGAAGCAGCCGATGATGAGCACCAGCAGCGCGATAACTATCTTTCCGCCGTATGTGGTGAGAAAATCTATGCCGTTTTTTATAAACTGATCCATTCTGCGCACCTCCTGTCTGTAAGATATTCATATTATATCAGATTCTGCGGAAGGGTGCTACTGGCTGGATCACTCTTGCTTCGCCTTCGGCTCGCAAGAGTGTGAACCGCGCGCCGGTCCGGATCCGTACTATTACCCTGCCAATGCAAAACCCGCCTGATGGCGGGTTTTACATTGGAGCTACTGGCCGGATTCGAACCGGCGACCTGCTGATTACGAATCAGCTGCTCTACCAGCTGAGCCACAGTAGCGTACCAATGAATCATAGCACAACAAAGGGTTCTGCGCAAGCGATTTTTGCGCAAGGGTATTGGGGCCTGCGCTAAACTACTGGAGCTTGATGGCTTTTGAGAGCCTTGCGGATACAGGTACCGCTATGGCCAGTTTAACAAGGTCCGGTATTATGAAGGGCAGCACGCACCATCCCAAAGCGGTGCCCAGGCCGATGGGGCCGGTCTGCTTTGCGTACACTGTCATGAACCAGGCTGTGCCGAAGGCGTAGCAGACTGCAAGCCCGACGCCGAGCGCGCTTATCTTTGCCGCGGTCTTTGACGCGGGCGAGCCCTGGGTCCTTAAGAGCAGGGCTTCGGTTATCCAGTAAATAAGTCCTATGAATATGAATCCCAGAAGGTATCCGCCAGTGCTTCCCAGGATCGATCCCATACCGCCGGAAAAGCCTGCGAAAACAGGCAGTCCTATGGCCCCGAGCAGCAGAAACACCACTATCGCAAGCGTTCCGCGCTTTCCTCCAAGAAGCAGAAGCACGCAGAATACCCCGAAGGTCTGCATAGTAAAAGGTACTGCGGTGGGGATGCTTATCCACGAGCATACCGCAAGCATCACCGCGCAAATCGCTATATATACCAGGTCGGTAGTTTTAAACTTGTTATTGCCGTTCATTATTTGCAGCTCCCCTCGGTCTCAGTGTTTTTGCAGAGTTCGA
>JAFRXM010000035.1 GCA_017443515.1 Bacillota bacterium
AGCTTGGAATAAAGGACTTCATGGACAGCCACCGTGTTATCGGCCACCTGTACATGATAATACTCATACCGCTGCAGTGGATGGTGTTTGCGGTATCGGATCTTAAGGACCTTGGGGCGCTTTATGGAAGGCTCGTCGGAATAGGCGGAGTTGCGGTAAACAGCGCGGACTGGACAGGCGAGCTTTCGCACGCATGGTGGCTGCTGATCCTGGCGTTGGTGCTCTCCACGGAGCTTCCGGCAAAACTGTACGGCAGGTTCAGGAAGAACCCTGCAGTCTACGTGCTTTTGGCAGGCGTTTTGGGCGTGGTCATCTACTGCCTTGCAATGGGCCTTGACGACCCGTTCATGTACTTCAGATTCTAGGGAGAATTAATATAGATGAAAAAAGTTTGGATCTCGGGCCTGCTTCTGCTGGCGGTGGTGGTACTTACGGTGCTGCTGCAGACCGGCGGCGCGGACCGCGGGCAGAACAAGAGCCCCGTGCCCTACGACCGGGGGCAGACCGCGGCGGACGACGCCGATCCGCTTCCCGAATCCGCCATGGCGGTAAAGGACGGTATATTGTATTCGAAGGACCTTGTGGTGGGAAATGCCCCGGAAGGTTATTTTCGAGATGCGCTGTTCATAGGCGATTCCAGGACTGTTGGGCTTAAGGACTACGGCGGCATGGAAGGCGCCACCTGGTTCTGCGCGGTGAGCCTTGGCGTTATGAACTACGAAAAAAAGGACGTCAAGGTGGACGGCTACGGCAGCATCAAGCTGGACCAGCTGCTTGAAAAGAAGAGCTTCAGCAAGATCTACATATGCCTTGGCATCAACGAGATAGGCTACGACCTGGGCACGCTGCAGAAAAAGTACGTCGCATTTGCGCAGACGCTGCAGGAGAAGGTGCCGGCTGCGAAGATCATATTCATGTCCAACCTGCACGTGGCAAGCGCCAGGTCCGATACGGACAAGTGGGTGAACAACGGCAGGATCAACGAACTCAACGGGTATTTCAAGGCCATGCAGGACGGCCTTAAGGTCTTCTACATGGACATAAATCCGCTGTTCGACGACGCAAACGGCGCGCTGGACAAGAAGTACACGACAGACAACACCCACCTGCTGGGCAAGTACTACAGCATCTGGGCGGATCACATAAACTCGCACGCGATATACGAGAATCAATAAGTGTGACAGGGGGACGGTTCTCTGTCACAAAGGAGAGTAAGGATGGGCAACACGTTTTATTTTGAGTGGGAAGTGAAGCTGATGGAGGCTATCCAGGCGGCCCTGGGAAGCTTCGGAGCCAAGGTGGCTTCGTTCATCAGCAACTTCGGAGAAGAACTGATACTGATAGTCATCCTGGGCTTCATGTACTGGTGCTGGGACAAAAGGACAGGCAAAGGCATAGGCCTTAATATTATCATGGGCGTCACCTACAATCCTATCCTTAAGAACATAGCCTTAAGGCGCCGTCCGTACATGGATAACCCGGGCATCCAGTGCTACAAGGCAGTCGACAGCAGTGCGGACATCATGGATATAAAGGCGCAGGGGTATTCGTTCCCCAGCGGCCACTCCACCAATTCCACTATAGCTTACGGCTCGCTGGCGTACTATTTTAAGAATAAACCGCTGCGCGTGATAGGCGTGGTGCTGCCGCTTCTTGTGGGGATCTCGCGCGTATGCGTAGGCGTGCACTATCCGACCGACGTCATTTGCGGCTGGGCGCTGGGCTGCGTCATAATCTTCCTGATGCCCTGGCTGCAGAAAAAAGTGCCCAATAAGCTGGTGCTCTATCCGGTGGTCTTCGTGATAAGCTGCGTGGGCTGCTTTTACTGCAAGACCAACGATTATTACACCGGCCTTGGCATGATGGCGGGCTTTTTCACAGGCGACATTTTCGAGGAGAAGGTCGTAAAGTTTAATACTACCCGCGTCTGGTGGCGCTGCGTTTTAAGGGTGCTTCTTGGCGGTGCCATATACCTGGCGCTAAACACCCTTTTGAAGATGCCTTTTTCTAAGGAGATGCTCGAGGCAGAAAACGCGCTGGGCTACGCTATACGCACCGTGCGCTACGCAATAGTGATGTTTGTGGAAGTAGGCGTCTACCCGCTGGCATTCAGGATCTTGGACAAGAAAAAGGCGTGACAGGGGACGGTTCTCTGTCACGCGCAGCGTGTTTTAGAGCAGTTTGTTAAGCGCTGCCGTGTAGCGCGGGTCCGAACCGCAGCAGCTGCCAAGGTAGCTGACCAGCGGCAGGGCAGGAGCTATCGCCGATGCGAAATCCTCCGGAGCCAGGTCTGCGGTGTTGGGCTTTAAGATCAGCGGAAGGCCGGTCTTTTCCGCGAACTCCTGTATCACAGGGACGGCCTTTTCCGGCCCGAAGGAACAGTTGAGGCCCACGGCATCTACGCCGAGCGGGTCCAGCGCTTCAAGCATATCATCTATGCCGCACCCGTAGAAGGTGCGGTTTTCTTTGTGGAAACTCATGGTGCAGAAGACGGGAAGACCCGTCTTTTTTGCTTCTTCTGCGGCTATGGCAAGCATGGGCGCGTCCATGAAAGTCTCCAGCACTATAAGGTCCGGGCCGCACTCCGCTCCGACCTCGCACATCTCGCGGTAGATCGCATGGCACTCGTCTTCCGTGACCGGCCCGAAGGGCTCGAGGGCCTGGAAGAGCGGGCCGAAGTCCAGCGCCACCTTAACGCGCCCCGGGGCCGCATTCCCGCAGGCATCCGCCGCGGCCTTTGCCAGTGCCACGCCGGCCCTGATCACCTGGACGGGGTCTCCGCCTTCCTTTTCTATGGCCGGCCTGTTTGCCGTAAACGTGTTGGTGTATATGATGCCCGAGCCGGCTTTTATATAGCTTTCGTGTATGGCCTGCACCAGCTGCGGCGCCTCCAGGTTATAGCGCCAGGTGGAGATCTTCGGCAGACCCTGCTGTTCCGCCAGCTTCCATATTTCAGTTCCGAACGCTCCGTCTAAAAGTGTGATATTTGCCATGATAGTGTTCTCCGCCCGCAGGCTGTGCTTGTCTATTGTAATCAGTTGCGTGTTTTTACTATTAATATAGTATACCACTTTGATGACAGCAATTGATATGGTTTTTTATATCTCTCCTTTGCAATAAAAACTGAACAATGTTCTGTTTATTTGCTTTACAAAGCCCGCAAAGTGTAGTAAATTATATGGTGCAGTTTTAGGGCTGTGCTTTCTTGTGCTGCACAGCCGAAAGAGTTATTTAAGGAGTCATTATGAGTGCACAAAAGCACCTCAAAGGGGTGCATGTAAAACACTACAAGAACACCGCGGGGATGCCTATCATTCCGATGGCGCTCCCCGAACGGGTCTACATCCCGATGTCGCAGCACATCGGAGCTCCGTGCAAACCTGTTGTAGCCGTAGGGGACCACGTCAAGGTCGGTCAGCTTATCGGCGATTCCGATCAGCGCGTCTCCGCGCCTATCCACAGCAGCGTTTCCGGAGAAGTAGAGGCTATCCAGCAGTTCATGACGCAGATGGGCCGCGTGGATACCAGCATCATCATCAAGACAGACGGCAGGCAGGAAGTCGCGGACACGGTAGTCCCGCCGGTCATCAACAGCAAGGATGATTTCCTGGCGGCCGTAAGGGCTTCCGGCGTCGTAGGCCTCGGCGGAGCCACCTTCCCGATGGCAGCCAAGTTCAACACCCAGCCCTGGCAGCACCTCGACACGTTCATCGTAAACGGCGCCGAGTGCGAGCCCTACATAACCGTGGACCACGCCGCGATGCTTACCTGCGCCAAAGATATAATAGAAGGCATCAGGGCTATCATCAAGTGGCTGGATATTCCAAGAGCTATCATCGGAATAGAAAGCAACAAGCCCGACGCCAT
>JAFRXM010000036.1 GCA_017443515.1 Bacillota bacterium
GCGTCAGAAACTGCGCGGTAATCTATGATAAGGCTGCCGTTTTCCGCGGTGAAGCTTACTGTGACCGCAAGCCTTCCGGGAAAGCCCTGGTCGCCGTCTTCGGATATGAGGCTCAGACACACGCTTTTCCGTTCGGCTCCGGGCGCCGCGGAAGATCCTTCTCCGTCCTCGACGCTCCAGAGCCTTTTGTCGAAGCCTTCTTCGCCTCCGTGAAGGCAGTTGCCGTTCTCGTTGGCGCTGAGGCGGTACGTTTTGCCGCCAAGGCTGAAAGCCGCGCCTCTTATCCTGTTGGCGTAGCGGCCGACGGTTATCCCGTCGCGGCCTACGCGGATACTCCCGTACCAGAGTTCTTTTACCTGAGCCCCGAGAGGGTCGATGAGGGCGGTAAGCGCTCCGTCCTTTATTTCTATTTCCCTGACTGATCTGTACTCTTCCATGGTCTGCCTCCTGTCACATTGTATCGCAAACTGCCCGGATTGACAAACCTTACTTTAAAAGATATACTTTTATTTTAACGAAGCTGCGTTACTGCGGCGTATGAAAGTGAAGTGCGATGGGCGGATTCCTGCTTAACAGTTTTCTGCTCGGACTGGGGCTGGCCATGGACGCTTTTTCAGTGTCTGTGGCAAGCGGGCTGGCCGAGCCGACCATGAAAAAAAGCAAGATGCTGGGCATACCGGCGGTCTTCGGGGCATTCCAGTTCCTGATGCCTCTTATCGGCTGGGTACTGGTGCACACCATAGTTGAGCACTTCCTGGCTTTTCAGAGGTTCATCCCGTGGATAGCGCTGGTCCTGCTGTGCTGGATAGGCGGGAAGATGCTTATAGAAGGCATAAAGGGCAAAGGCTCCGAGGAGCCCGCGATCAAAAACGCAAAAGACCTGCTGGTGCTTGGCGTCGCAACGTCCATAGATGCTCTTTCCACAGGTTTTGCAATAGCTGAATACGGTCTTAAGGACGCGCTTTTGTGCGCCTTCATCGTGGGTGTTGTCACTTTCGCGGTCTGCCTTGCAGGCATCTACATCGGAAGAAAAGCCGGAAGCCGCATTTCGGGCAAAGCCTCGGTGCTGGGCGGAATAATACTGATAGCCATAGGCATAGAGATATTCGTAAAAGGTATGTTTTAAGCATGACAGACAGGCTTGAAAAACTAAAGGGCAGGACGCCCCGGGTGCTTCTTCAGGAAAGCTGCAAACGCTCGGCCGTCATCATCCCGCTCATAAAAACTGACAGCGGAACAGAAGTGCTCTTCGAGGTGCGCTCGCCCGGAGTGGGGCGCCAGCCCGGAGACGTGTGTTTTCCCGGGGGTGCAAGGCAGAACAACGAGTCTCCTGTTCAGACTGCCGTTCGCGAGGCCTGCGAGGAGCTTCTCATAAAGCCGGAGCAGCTGGAGATCATAGGCCCTTCAGACATGTTCCACAACGAGAGCCTTCTGGTCTGCCCGTTCGCGGCGTGGCTCAAGGACTATAAAGGGACCTTTTCAAAGGACGAGGTGTCGGAGGTCTTCACCGTACCGCTGCAGCACTTCATAGACAACGAGCCTTTCATGTGCAGGTCGCGCATGGTAAGGGAAAGGGACGAGGATTTCCCGTACGAGCTCATCTCGGGCGGTAAAGACTATAAATGGCCTCCGCGTATAGACGACGAGCTGTTCTACAGGCTCGAAGGTCACACGCTGTGGGGCATAACGGCAAGGATACTGAACGGTTTTATCAAACTATTATGAAAGGAGCGCATCATGAAGGTCGTATTAATGGGTACTGAAACAAGGCAGACGAAGTTCGCTTATGATATAGATATCAAAGGCGCGGAGCTGATAGCTGTGGCAGGGGACGCAAGCCCCGAAGTTCTCGCGGAAAAGGCCGCTGACGCCGAGTACGTCATAGCGGACGCCATCTCGAGCTTTACCGCGGCGCACATGGACGCAATGCCCAAACTCAAACTGGTGCATTCTGAGGGCGTTTCCATAAACAAGATAGACACCGCCGCGGCAGCCGAAAAAGGCATCATAGTGTGCAGCAACAAGGGCGCAAACGCCGTATCCGTAGCGGAGCACACGCTGACGCTTATAATGGCTCTTACGAAGAGCATATACCCCGCGTACAAGGCAGTCATGTACGGAAGGCAGATAGAGACCAAGACCAATATGATCAAGGCCGGTATCAAAGAGCTTTCCGACTATAGCCTCGGTATGATAGGCTTCGGCGACATAGCCAAAGAGCTGGCCAGGATGCTGATCCCGTTCGGGACAAAGGTCTACTACACCGACATATTCCGCCCGTCCCCGGAGATAGAGGCGAAGTACAACGTCACTTATCTTGAGAGGGAAGAGCTGATCTCGACCTGCGATATAATAAGCCTGCACGTTCCCGTGCTTCCTTCCACGGAAAACATGGTGGACAGGGAGTTCCTCTCGAAGATGAAAAAGGATTCCTTCTTCATCAACACCGCAAGAGGCGAGCTCATGGTCAACGAGGACGTAATAGAGGCGCTTCAGATAGGAAAGCTCGCAGGAGCTGCTTTCGATACCATAGCTCCGGAACCGGTGCTCGCGGACAACCCGTGGCTCTCCATACCGCCGGAGATCGCGGACAAGGTCATAATCACGCCTCACATAGCGGGCGTCACAATTAACATGTTCCGCAAGGCCTACCGCACGATCTGGAGCAACATATTCAAGGTGGAAGCCGGGGAAGAGCCGGTCAACTGGGTAAACAGGAAGAAGTAAAGGAGCAAACTCATGTATATAGACAGCAGAATGTTCAGGCTCGGAAACGCCAGGAACGTCATCAGGGAGATGTACGAGTACGGCAAGAGCCGCGCGGCTGTGGTAGGGCGCGAGAACATCTACGATTTCACGCTCGGAAACCCTGCCGTTGAACCGCCCGAGAGCCTCAACGCCACAATGATGGACATACTTAAGAACGAGCCGTCCATACAGGTACACGGCTACACCTCGGCGCAGGGCGACGCGCCCGCGAGGGAAGCTATAGCAAACGACCTCAACGCGCGCTACGGCACGCACTTCCACAAGGATAACTTTTACCTTACATGCGGAGCGGCATCGGCCCTGGCCATAAGCCTTGGCGCCATAATAGTTCCGGAATGCAACGAAGTAATAGCTATAGCGCCTTATTTCCCCGAATACGGCGTGTTCACCGAGAACGCCGGGGGAAAGTTTGTCCTGATCCCACCCGATGTGCCGAATTTCCAGATCGATATGAAAAAGCTCGAGGCTGCAATCAACGAGAAGACCAGGGCACTTATAGTAAATTCCCCGAACAACCCCTGCGGAGCGGTATACTCCGAGGAGACGATAATAAAGCTGGCGGCGCTTCTTAAGCGCAAGTCCGAAGAGTTCGGCCATGCCATAGTCCTGATCAGCGACGAACCCTACAGGGAGATAGTCTACGACGGACTTAAGATCCCGTTCCTCACCAAATACTACGACAACACTATAGTCTGCTATTCCTACAGCAAGGCTCTTTCCATCCCCGGCGAGCGCTTCGGCTACGTGCTGGTGCCCGACGAGATGGAGGATTCCGTAAGGGTCTACCTCGCGGTGTGCGGTGCGGGAAGAAGCTACGGCTACATCTGCGCGCCGAGCCTGCTTCAGCGGACTATAGCAAGGGTCACAGGGCAGCTCGCGGACGTGAACGAATACAAAAAGAACAGGGACCTTCTGTACGGAGGCCTTACGGATATCGGCTTTGAGTGCGTTAAGCCCCAGGGTGCGTTCTACCTCTTCGTAAAAGCTCTTGAGGACGATACCGCAGCGTTCTGTGAGCGCTGCAAGGCGCTGGACCTTCTGGTGGTAAGCGGGGCTGGTTTCGGATGCCCCGGCTACATAAGGCTTGCCTACTGCGTGGACCACGACATGATAAAGCGCAGCCTGCCGGTATTCAAAAAACTGTACGACTCATACAAATAAGACCATGACTGAGATCGATATCAGGGAAATAAAAGGTTTCAGGATAGGGCAGGCGGAGGATAAGGATGCCGCTACGGGATGCACGGTAGTGCTCTGCGGAAACGGTGCCGCTGCCGGTCTTGACGTGCGCGGTGGAGGCCCCGCAAGCCGCGAGAGCCAGCTCCTGAGCCCCCTTGCCAACGCGGAGTTCATACACGCGGTGGTGCTGGCCGGAGGAAGCGCCTTCGGTCTTGACGCTGCGGGAGGCGTTCAGAAATACCTCGAAGAGCGCGGCATAGGCTACGACGTGGGCGTTGCTAAGGTGCCTCTTGTCTGCCAGGCGGATCTGTTCGATCTTACCGTGGGGCGGCCAGATATAAGGCCCGATGCTGCGATGGCCTATAAAGCCTGCGAGGGCGCGTATCAGGACGGTCCGGACGGTAAGCCCGGAAACTACCGGGATGGCTGCTTCGGAGCCGGTACGGGCGCAACCGTGGGTAAGATCTGCGGCATGGAGCGCTGCACCAAGTCGGGTATGGGAAGCTACGCCGTGCGCGTAGGAGAGCTCGAGGTAGGCGCCATAGTTGCGCTGAACGCCCTGGGCGACGTGTTCGACTGGAAGAGCGGAAGGCAGATAGCCGGTCTGATATCAGAGGACGGAAAGGGCTTTTCCGACAGCAGCAGCCAGCTTGTAAAGTACCTGACACCGCATGACAACAAGTTCACCTCAAACACCACTCTTGCAGTGATCCTAACCAACGCAGACCTTCCCAAGGCGAGGCTATGCAAGGTCGCGGGCATGGCACAGGACGGAATGGCCCGCGCTATAAGGCCGGTACACACCAGCGCCGACGGAGACAGCGTTTTCGCCCTCGGCACAGGTAAAGTAAAGGCGGACACCGATCTTGTGGGCTGCCTTGCCGCGGATGTGCTTTCAGAAGCCATAAAGCGCGCTGTCATGGCCGCGGAGAGCGGCTGCGGCATCAGATCAGCAGCCCGTATACATTCAGACAGGCATCAGTACACGGGAGTTTAATATAAGGAGAGCAGTATTATGAAGGATCATCACGGAAAAGAGATATTCAAACTGGGCTTCGGGCTCATGCGCCTGCCCAAACTCGAAGACGGCAGCATAGACGTCGAGCAGACCAAAGTGATGGCTGACAAGTTTATCGAAGCCGGCGGGACCTATTTCGATACCGCCTTCGTCTACGACAACGGCGGATCTGAGGACGCCTTCAGAAAGGCCGTAGTGGAGCGCTACCCGAGGGAGAGCTACACCTTAGCCACCAAGCTCAACGCCTGGCACGGGGCTCACGATGAAGCAAGCGCCAAGCAGGAGTTCTTCACCAGCCTGGAGCGCACAGGAGCCGGCTACATAGACTTCTATCTTCTCCATGCTGTCCAGAAAGACAACGTTCACTTATACGATGAATATGGCATCTGGGATTTCGTAAAGGAGCAGAGGGACAAGGGCCTTATAAAGCACTGGGGCTTCTCGTTCCACTCCGACGCCGAATTCCTTGAAAAGCTCCTGGCAGATCATCCGGATGTGGACTTCATACAGCTCCAGCTCAACTACGCCGACTGGGAGAGCGAGAGCGTGCAGTCAAGGCGCTGCTATGAGGTAGCAAGAGCTCACGGCCTTCCGGTAGTAGTCATGGAGCCTATCAAGGGCGGAAAGCTTGCAGATCCGCCTCAGCCGGTAAAGGATGTACTTAAGGCGGCGGATCCCGACGCTACATTCGCGTCCTGGGCGCTGCGCTACATAGGATCAAAAGAGGGCATACTGAGCATTCTTTCCGGCATGTCCAACGTGGAGCAGATGGATCAGAACCTCGCGGTCTTCAAAGACTTCCGTCCTCTGGATGAAAAAGAGGATGCCGCGATAAAGCAGGCCCAGAAGATCATACAGGAAGACCTTTCGATCCAGTGCACGGGCTGCCGCTACTGCACCGACGGCTGCCCGATGCAGATCCCTATTCCCGATATTTTCGAAGTCGCAAACGACCACCTGCTTGCCCTTGGAAATCCCCGTGCCCGCAGGCAGTA
This sequence comes from Bacillota bacterium, assembly GCA_017443515.1. Taxonomy (GTDB): domain Bacteria; phylum Bacillota; class Clostridia; order Peptostreptococcales; family Anaerovoracaceae; genus RUG13409. Next base: position 5,962 of record JAFRXM010000036.1, read on the forward strand.
CGCCTATGTCACCAAGGACAAGGGAAAGGCCTCTGACTGCGTGCAGTGCGGACAGTGCGAAGGAGCATGTCCCCAGCACCTGCCTATCATTAAGCTGCTGGAAGACTGCAGAGCGATGGAATAAAAAAATAATACTTGACTTCGACAAGTCGAAGTGATAAAGTATATGAAAATCAGAAAGAAAGGAGCTCAGTTGCCATGAGGTACGAAGCCAAGGGCTTCAGCTTTTACGGATACTTTTACCGCAGGGTGGATGTCTGTTAACAGTTCAGCCTCAGCTTTCTGATTGGATAAAGACTGGCAGCATCCA
>JAFRXM010000037.1 GCA_017443515.1 Bacillota bacterium
TGAGTGGCCGATTTAGATGTTTTTGCCGTAGGGTTGAGTTAGTGATTTGGATAACAGCGAGTTGAGGCTGTGATTTAGATGTTTGCAGAGATGAACTATATAGTGGAGCAGGAGTCAGGCTGGGCTGACAAGTCCTGTCAAGAGAGAAGGAAGAAGTGTACTCATGAAGCGTAAAACTACAAAAGAAATCCTTGCTGAATCGTTCAAGGAGCTTTCACAGACCAAGCCTATCAGCAAGATCACGATTGCCGATATAACGGAAAACTGTTCCATGACGAGTCCGACCTTTTACCGTCATTTCAAGGACAAGTACGATCTGATTGCGTGGATCTATGTCCAGGAGGCGCAGAAAAACGTGGACAAGATCGGGTACGACGGATATCTATGGAAGGATACACTTCTGGACGGCCTGCGCTATTATGCCGCGAACCATAAGTATATGGTCAATGCACTTAAACATACCAGCGGAAGGGATTCCTTTATCAACCAGATGACAAAAATGAACATCGGATATATCATGGACGAGGTCAGGAAAAAGAATGATACAAAAAGTATTCCCGAAGATCTTACTGCGTTGATAAAGATCTACTGCTATGGAACAGGACAGTATTTGTGTGAATGGCTGATGGACAGCAAACCTGCCTCCTGTGAAGAGGTGGCAGCGGCAATGGAAGCGTGTATCCCAGAAAAGCTAAAGCCCTATATCTGCCAGTAGTCTGCTGATAAACTTTATAATTTCGGTGATTTGTAACGCGTTGTTATAAAGCACCTGATCTATAACTCGATATGCAAGCATATCTCTGCTATCCTATAGTTGTGCACAACAATGAGGCGCACAACAACGAAACGACCAGGAGGTATTGTTATGACTATCGACGAAAAGATCAAGATGCTCAACGATTATGCTATCGCGTGGTCTTCCAGCTCTCAGGCGGATTATATCCATGAGGCAACCTTCCGTGCCCAGGGCTTTGGAAAGTTTGCGGATCGCTGCAAGGAAGAGGCGGAAGAAGAACTCGAAGAAGCCAGAAAGTGCACTCAGAGAGTGGTTGCCCTTGGCGGACAGCCCGTGTTCGGATGCATCGAGCAGCCGATCTTCTGCGAGATTCAGGATCTCCTGAAGGATTGGGACAACGGCTTCAAGGAGCAGAAGGGCGTAGAAGAGCTCGAAAAGATCGCAGCTTCTCTTACGGATGACTCCATCACCAGAAAGCTCGTGGAAAGCTTTGTTGAATGTGAGTCTGAGCACAGGGCCTGGGTAGCAAAACATCTTTTCATTATCGAAAAGATCGGCTATGAAAACTATCTGATCGAGCAGATGGACTAAGAAGCGGGAGGAAAACATATGAAGATTGCCATTTTGAACGGAAGTCCCCGCAAACAGAATACTTCCGCCATGGTGGATGCTTTCAAGGAAGGCGCGGAGAGTGCAGGCAACGAGGTATGCGTACTTCATGTTGGCAAAATGAAGATTAATGGCTGCCTGGCCTGTGAATACTGCCACGGCAAAGGCGAAGGCCAGTGTATCCAGAAGGACGATATGGCTCAGGTCATTGACGCCTATAAGTGGGCAGATATGCTTGTGTTCGCTTCCCCCATCTATTATTCTGAGCTGACCTCCCAGCTTCACGCTGCGATCCAGCGCGTGTACTGCATCGGAAAACCTGCAGCCACCAAGGCAGCGCTGCTCCTGAGCAGCGGGTCTGGTATGACTGAGACAGCGGAGGCTTACTTTAAGCAGCTTACCGGCTTCCTGGGCATGGAAAATTGCGGCATCTGCAAGCTTTCCGGCGAAGAGAACATGAATGAGCAAAAGCTTGCTGAGATCAAGGCCTGGGCTGCAACGATTAAGTGAAAAAAGGAAAAGAAGGAGCCTGGAAATATGGAAGAGAAAACTATCATCCTCGAAGCCATGAAAAAAGCCGGGGAGCCATTGAATGCGGGTAAAGTGGCTGAACTGACCGGTCTGGACCGCAAGGTCGTGGACAAGGCTTTTGCCGCGATGAAGAAGGAGGGTTCTATTGTATCTCCTGTCCGCTGCAAGTGGGAACCCGCTGAAAAGTAAGAAACAATCTGAGAGGCCGACGCTGTGAAATAGCTGCGCCGGTCTCTTCTGCAATACAGAAGGTTAAACTATATGAATAATGCATTGACACAGACAAATGAGGATAGCCTGCTTCTCGAAAATCAGCTCTGTTTTCCGTTGTATGCCTGTGCCAAAGAGGTGGTTCGTCAGTATAGAGAGCCACTGGAGCCGCTGAACCTGACATATACTCAGTATATCGTAATGATGGTTCTCTGGGAGTTCGGAGAAATGACAGAAGGTGAGCTCGGGAAAAAGGTACATCTTGATTCCGGTACTCTCGCTCCACTCCTGAAACGTCTGGAGAAGACAGGATATATCAATCGCGTCAGACCGGAAAATAATGAGAACAAACTATTTCTATCCCTAACGGCAGAAGGAAAGAGTCTGAAGGAAAGGGCGCTTGATGTCCCGTCCCGGATGCAGGGTTGCATTCCGCTTTCGGAAGACGAACTATATCTTCTGCGGGATCTCTTAAACCGCGCATTGGCAGAAATGAGCGAAAAGCGCAGGAGGTAGATATTATGCTGGAAATCGGAAGTAAGGCACCGGATTTTTTACTGCCGGATCAAAATGGAAAGGTCCACTCCCTGGCGGATTATAAGGGCAAAAAGGTGATTCTATACTTCTACCCGAAGGATATGACCGGTGGCTGCACCGCGCAAGCCTGCAGTTTCCGTGACCGCTATCCGCAGATACAGGAAAAAGGTGCGGTGGTTCTTGGCGTGAGCAAAGACAGCGTGGAATCCCACAAGCGTTTTGAAGAGAAGCATGGGCTGCCATTTCCGCTGCTTGCGGATGAGGCATTGGAAGTCATTACGGCCTATGATGTCTTGAAACCCGGCAAGGACGGGAAGCCTACGAAAAGCCTGATCCGGTCGACCTATCTGATCGACGAAAACGGTATCATTATCAGGACGTTCGGCGGAGTAAAGCCGAAAGAGAACGCTGACCAGATGTTGGAAGAACTGTCGTAAGGAGAAGATATGCATTTTACGGAAACAGTATATCGCAGCCCTTACTGGCCGACCTATCCCCTTCTGCAGGTGACACAGGGCTGCACACACAATAAATGCAAGTTTTGTACGATGTATGCGGGAGTTCCTTTCCGCA
>JAFRXM010000038.1 GCA_017443515.1 Bacillota bacterium
GCTCTTGGCGGGATCTTGTCAGCCATATAGCCCTTGGGCGGCAGGAAGATGAAGAACGCGCACACGAACACTATCGCGCCCAGGATGATTCCAAGCCACCTGAAGGCGAAGGGAACGCCGTTCTTGAGGAAGGCCTGTGCGATGGGAACACATACCACTATGGATGTTCCGAATGCGCAGGTAGCGATCGCGGAAGCAAATCCCCTTCTTGTCGGGAACCACTTCTGCAGGCAGTTTGTGGCGCCGGCGTACGCAAGGCCTACGCCAACTCCGCCCAGAACGCCGTAGGTGATGTAGATGAGCCAGGGAGCGTTCTTTGGAAGCATCGAGGAAAGGAACAGTCCGGCGAAGAACAGTATGCCGGAGAGCATGTTGACGATGCGGGGCCCTTTGCGGTCAACTATGACACCGCCCAGGAAGATGCCTGCGGAAAACGCGAAGAGGTTGACAGCCGAGATGAACGATACCGCCGTCTTTTCCCAGCCGTAGTAGTCCATTACGGGCTGCTGGAACACGTTCCACATGTAGACGATGCCCACGCACAGCATCGTTATGATGCATGCGATGACCGGAGCGATCTTGAATTCTTTGTTTTTCATTGATTTCTCCTTATTCTCCAGAAAAACTAAATAATATTCCAACCACGGCGGATGCCGCGATAAATACCAGCGGGTGAAGATCCTTCAGCTTCTTTATATTGGTGAGCACCAGCAGCACCGCGAAGAGGATCCACGCTTTGTAGTTTATGAAGATGCCCTCGGTGAACATCTTCATGACGCTGCCCGCACCGAAGAGGCACAGCGCCAGAAGCCCCAGAAGGGCCGATGTTATCATGGCTGTGGACGCAGGCCTTATTCCGTAGAACGCGCTGTCCACATACTTGTTTTTGCGGAACTTCTCCAGGACCGACGCCACGATCAGTATTATTATGACCGAAGGTGTTATGAGCCCCAGCGTAGCGATCACGGCACCCGGGACACCTGCCGTGGTATAGCCAACGTAGGTAGCCATATTGACCCCTATGGGGCCCGGCGTGGATTCCGATACGGCCAGCATGTCCGCCAGCTTTTGCTGTGTGAACCAGCCCGTCCGCTGACCCAGCTCCGAAAGGAACGGAAGCGTTGCGAGCCCGCCGCCTACAGCAAACAGGCCGACCTTGAAGTATTCCCAGTAGAGCGTAAGGAGGATCATTTCTTCACCTCCAGGCTCTTTATGACTATTCCGCAGACCGCGCTGAGGAGCACATATATCACCGGCGAGAGTTTGAAGACCGTAGCGCATATCACTATCAGGCCGAAAATGATGCCTGTCGGGACGTCTATGACGGTCTTCTTCAGGAGCTTCCTGACCGAGTTTATGACCAGGACGCACACGCAGACCCTTATGGCTGCAAAGGCGTTCTTGACTGCCGCAAGATCCGCGAAGTTCGAAAGGAACGCGGCCAGTATGGTTATAATGACAAGCGACGGAAAGACTATCCCAAGCGTTGCGAAGATGGAGCCGAGCACCCCTTTGCGCTTTTTGCCGACGAACGTGGCGGTGTTTACCGCTATTACGCCCGGCGTGCACTGGCCTATCGCAAAGTAGTCCAGTATCTCCTCTTCAGTGACCCATTTCCTTTTGTTCACGAGCTCTCGCTGAAGCATTGGGAGCATGGCGTATCCGCCGCCGAAGGTCATAACACCCACCCTTGCAAAAGATATGAAAAGCTCCAGATAGTCCAACACTGATCTCCTTTATCACGCTATACATATTATTGTAGCAATCATAAGACAGTTTTTCAACGGTTGTTTTGAACAAAGTTCAAAAATGTGTCGGCCGAAGCGGAAGATATTGACATTAAATACCTTTTATGGTATTATTTAGCTGTGACGGACGGGAGGGATAATGAGAAGGCCCCTGCTGCTCTTTTTGTTTCTGCAATGCTTTATCATATCAGTCCTCGTCTACCTTGATCCGATAGGTCTGGGTTCTGCTGTTCTGCCCAAAGGAAGGCTCCCCGAAGAGGCCGGAAACATCTGCACTGTCGAAGGCGTAGTGAGTGAAGTATCGGTAAAAAAGGGCTACGCTGCCGTGATCCTGAAAACAGGCCGCGAAAAGGTCCTGCTGCGGCTCAATGTCACGGGACAGGATGCGATGGTCTACGACCTTGCCGGCCGCAGGGCCAGCGCAACAGGCCGGCTTGAGATCCCGGACGGCAGAAGGAACCCCGGGTGCTTCGACTACAGGCTCTACCTCAAGGGCAAGCGCATATTTACGGTCATGGAAGTCTCAAAATACCGGCTTGCGGCAGGGCCGGTAGCAAAGCCTCTTACCCACGTCCTTTCCGTGCTCAAAGGGCGCTTTTACGAATCCGTAAGGCCTTACATGGATGAGGGCAGCTTTCAGATAACCGCAGGCCTTCTTTTCGGCGAGACCTCGCTTATGGACAAGGACCTCTACGAGCAGTTCCGCCTCAACGGGATCTCGCATATCCTTGCGGTGTCGGGTCTTCACGTAGGCCTTTTGTACGCGATCATCACAAAACTGCTCGGCAAAAAGCGCAGCTGGTGCTCTTCTGCCGCGGTATTTGCGCTGCTTTTCATATATGCGGCGCTGTCGAACTTCTCTGTTTCGGTGCTTAGGGCTTCCTTCATGATATGCCTGCACGTGCTGTCGGTACACCTGGACAGATGCTACGACCTGGTCTGCGCTGCAACGCTTGCAGCTTGTGTGTTCCTGCTCATAAATCCCTGGCAGCTCTTCGACACCGGGTTCCAGCTGTCCTTTGCCGCAGCGTATTCAATGGGTATCGCTTTGCCCTGGGCGGTCTCAAAAGGTGTGGAGCTTTCAGACAGGTTCAAAAAACGCTGGATCCTGTACGCTTTCGACATATTCTCGCCCTGCGTGATGGTGCAGCTTGGGATGACGCCTCTGATAATGTTCCATTACACCACCTTTTCACCGATAAGCATGCTCCTTAACCCGCTGGCCGTACTTCTGGCAGGTCTTCTGCTGCCATCCGGGCTGGCTTGCTTTCTGGTAAGTCTGATCCTCAGAGGCATCCCGCTCATCGGCGCAGCCGGGATAGCTCAGGGCTTTGCAAAGATGCTGCAGCTCCTTTCTGCGGCCGGCGAATACATAGGCGGGAGCTCCTACTGCGCCGCCCCGCCTTTTGCGAGCCTTATCATCTATTACTTTCTGTTCTTCTGGTTCTTTTCCGAGACGCGGAGGGTCCTTCGAAGGCGCAGAAAACACCCTGCTCTTCTGACCATATTTTCCGGAATGGTCGCGGCAGGCTGCATTTTTCCATACGCAGCAGGGCTTACAGAAAGCATGATCCCATGGCGCTACGACACCCACCCAGTGACCTTCGTGGACGTCGGCCAGGGGGACTGCATACATTTTTGCATAGACGGTTTCAACATACTCGTGGACGGCGGCGGAAATTCCTACGGAAACATCGCAAAGGACAGGCTCCGGCCCTACCTTCTGAAAAACGGTATCAGCAGCGTGGATCTTGCGATATACACCCACGAAGACGCAGACCACGCTCTGGGGCTTATGCAGCTGGAGGAGCTGATGCCTGTAAAACAGACTCTGCACCTCGGGCAGGCCAACTCCGACTGCGGCATACTGATGATAGAGAGCTCCGGCGTAAAAGTGCTTCTGATGTCAGACGCTGATATCGAACGTGAGCAGCGGCTATGCGAAAGATACGGAGAGACGCTTGCCTGCGACGTACTCAAAGTCGGTCACCACGGCAGCAGGTTCTCCACTTCGGAGGAGCTTCTTGCCTGCGCTGCGCCGCGTTTTGCCGTGATCTCATGCGGAAAAAACAATATGTACGGGCATCCTTCGGACAGAGTCGTTGAACTTCTCGCAGATTCAGGTATAATATATGCAAGGACAGATGAATGTGGCGCAGTATATCTGCGGGGCATCTCGGAAGACTTTCTTGAGTTCAGGAACGCGGCAAAGGACAGATCGTGGCATATTCAAAGAATCAGACAAACACAGAACACCCCTCCAGGACCATAGTCAAGATGGTGCAGTCGGCCCAGCAGACAGGCATATGGCCCAAAGTTATGCTGCTGTGCGGCAAAGAGGACTTTCTTGTGGACTGGTCCAAGGGTTTTATCAAAGAAAAACTGCTCAGCCCCGCCACAGCGGCGCTGGACTGCTCGGTATTCTCCGAAGGCGGTCTGGATCCGTACGAGATCATAGCAGCCTGCGAAACGGTGCCGATGATGTCGGAAAGAAAGCTCGTCATCGTTGAAGGCAGCGATATTTTCAGCGCCCAGAATCCCAAAGACATGACAGCCGCGCAGGCAGGCGAGCTTGCCGAATACGTACCGAAGATCCCTGAAAGCACCCTGCTTCTTTTCACCTGCGCAAAGCCAAACAAGACCAAGGCCATATATAAGGCCATCGCCAGGTGCGGAATAATCTACGATTTTACGCCTCTGGACGACGCTACCCTGTCCGGCTGGATGGCAAAGCGACTTAAGGCAGCCGGCCTTGCGGCAGCGCCTTCGGATCTCATCGCTTTCGCAAAGTCCTGCGGCTACGGCGATCCGGAGCGCTCCTACACCCTTCACAACCTTGAAAACGATCTGAAAAAGGCCATTGCGGCGGCTGAAAAGCCGGTGCTGAGCCTCGGAGACCTCATGGACAGCGCAGCACCCCAGGCAGAACTCAACGCTTTCAGGCTTCTGGACAGCGCCTTTTCGGGCCGTAAAAACGATGCATTCAGCATACTCGGCGCCACCATAGACACTCAGCAACCCTCAAAGGAAGTCGGATCTATCCTAAGCTTCCTGGGGCTTCTCTGCTCGCAGCTCGAGATCATGCTCGAAGCCCGCGAGCGCCAGGCAGAAGGCCAGCGCTTCTTCCAGATACAGTCCGAGATGGGCACCAACGAATACCGCCTGAGGAAAGCCATGGCAGCCTGCGAAGACCGGTCAGCCGCGGAGCTTTCTAAAAGCCTGGACAACGCCTATCAGGTCGAAAAAGACATAAAAAACGGCATCATGGAACCGAGACTGGCCATGGAGCTTTTCATAGCGGAGCTGTAGAGGCGCCGCGGTAAATTCCAAACTCATGAACTACCTCGATCTTACAACAGAAGAACGCACCGCCGCGCTTTTAAAGCTTGGTGAAAAGCCATTCAGGGAAAAACAGATCAGCCGCTGGATACTTTCCGGAGCGGAAAGCTTTGCCGAGATGACGGACCTTTCTGCGCAGCTCCGCAGCACACTTTCTGAGCATTTCTCTTTCGAGCGCGCCCGGGTGGAACTCTGCCAGACCTCTTCTGACGGCACTAAAAAGTACCTCCTCGCCTTCCCCGACGGACAGAAGGCCGAGGCGGTCTTCATGAAGTACAGCTACGGCAATTCGCTGTGCATATCCACCCAGGTAGGATGCAACATGGGGTGCGCGTTCTGCGCGTCCGGAATAGGCGGCAAGATCAGGGATCTTAAGGCCTGGGAGATGCTGGACGAATTCATCGTCTGCAGGAAGGCCTCCGGCGAGGATATAAACCACATAGTCCTCATGGGCATGGGCGAGCCTTTCGACAACTACAGCCAGGTCAGCGCCTTCCTGAGGCAGATCCACGACCCCAAAGGCATAAGTTTAAGTTTCCGCAATATCACCCTTTCCACCTGCGGACTGGTGTCGTACATCGGGCGCTTTGCCGAGGATTTCCCTCAGGTGAACCTTGCGGTATCGCTCCACGCCGCCACGCAGGAAGAAAGGGAAAAGATCATGCCTGTCGCCAAAGGCTACCCGCTCAGCGAACTCATCCCTGCGTGCAGGCGTCATGCCGAAGCTACGGGGCGCAGGATCACCTTCGAATACGCCCTCATACAGGGCAAAAACGACTCCCAGCAGAACTGCAGCGAGCTCGCAGCCCTGCTTCGCGGGATAAACTGCCATGTCAACCTTATACCGCTGAACCCGGTAAGTGAAAGCGGTTTTTCCACCGTCGGCCGGGAAGCTGCGCACAGATTCGCCCAAAGTCTTGAAAACATGGGGATCCCGTGCACCGTAAGGCGTCAGCTTGGCGCGGATATCGATGCAGCCTGCGGCCAATTACGCAAAAAACATACTTGCCCAAAAGCAGAGGAAAACGTATAATATAGATAGTACATAGCTACTTTAAAAATACACAAGGAGGATAACGCCTATGGTCAAGTTATTCGTAGGGCACAAAGGAAGCGGCAAGACCAAAAAAATGATAGAACTGGCCAATTCCAGCCTGGAAACCATCAATGGAAGCATTGTATTTATCAACAAGAATCAACGCCTGATGTACGATCTTAAGTACAAGATCCGCGTCGTGTGTATGGAGGACTTCCCCCTCATCACAAATGTAGACGAATACATCGGCTTTTTATACGGCGTAATAAGCCAGGATCACGATATAGAGCTCATCTTTATCGACAGCATCCTCCACTACGCCGACATCAACACCTCCAACGTAGAGGACTTCCTCGAAAGGCTCAACATCATATCCACCACCTACGGAATGGACTTCATCGTAAGCCTTTCCGCAGACAAGGAAAACCTCGGAGATTTCCTCAGCAAATACGAAGTGCTGAACTGAAGACCGCAATCAAAAAGCCTTCCCGGTCCGGTAAAGACCTGGAAGGCTTTTTTAGGCTTATAGGACAAAAAGCGTTGGTAAAAACCGCTGTAATCGTTGAAAAATCAATGGTTACAGCGGTTATATCTTTTTTGAAAGATTATTCAGGGTGGACAAAAAGCGTTGGTAAAAATGCTCAAACCCATTGAAATTAC
>JAFRXM010000039.1 GCA_017443515.1 Bacillota bacterium
AACGAGATATATATGAATACGTGTGGCATTTCTACCCCAGAGAACGGCCACACGCAGCTAACGGTTATCTTACTCCGCTTGAATACTATGAGCGAGTCTAGATAGTGTATTTGTGACTCTACTTTTTGGGGGTCAGGTCAATTCTCTTGTTTTCACACTGTCGCAGAGGTTTTGGCATGAAAAAGCAGGCTGTTTTCGCGGTGGTGATAGCTGCGCTATCCGCGGTCCTGACATTCGGGATAAAATACGCAAACGACTGGTACCTCGGCACACCAAAGGATGCCGTGCCGGTGGTGGAGTTTGAGTACGTTCCGGAAAAGGACAAGCCTGCAGCTGAAAGCTTCGTCGGCACGGACGCGGCTGTCCACACCCGCGCTAAAGCCGTGAAAAACACCTACCTCTTCTCCCAGCGCATGAACACTAAGGAACTGGTCGAAAGCGCCGAAGGCCTGATAGATCTGGACGGAGCAGACGCAGAAGATGCCGCAGAGCGCCTTGATGAAAAATACTTCATCGCAGCCGGAAGCGATATAAAGCCCGGCACTGCGGAACCCGTGCAGATACCGGAGTCCGGCCAGGATGAGGCCTATAAGATCCTTGCAGAAGACGGTGAAACAGATCAGATAAACAGCAACCTGGTTAAGGTCGTCAAAAAGACAGAGGACGGAAAAGACGCAGGGCCTGCAAGATATTACGCGCTAGGAAAGCTGAAGGACAGCCTTCCGTGCTTCTTTCCCGCGGGCGAAGACGGCAAAATGGTGCCGGGAGCCCTTCCTGCAGAAAACATAAAGCTGTCCTGCTATATCCCTTACGTAGACGTGGAACTTGAAGCATGGCCCCGGACCGAGGCCGCTAAAGCCGAAAAACAAAAGCTCATAGACGAATACCGTGAAAAAAGAATAGCCGCGGAAAAAGAAGCGGCAGAAAGAGCCGCAAGAGAGGCGGCAGCCCGCGCAGAAGCGGCAAGAAAAGCCGCTGAAGAAGAGGCAGCAAGAAAAGCCGCTGAAGAAGCAGCGCGCCTTGCCGCCATGATGACCCCGGAGCAGAAAGCCGCCCTCGCAGAAGAGCTCAAAGCCCAGCGCTTCTACCTGGAAAAGAACCACGACAGGTACATGGCCTACAAGATCGCCAACCCCGCAAAGGACAACTACGCCGTGGTGCAGGCAGTAAACACCAACATCGACAGGCCGTTCTATACCAATGTGCAGAGCACCAACACCGGCAAAGGCATTCTGATGCTCGTCAACAAGTACTACACGCTGGGCTCCGGGTATGCGCCGGCGCTGGAGACCCTTGGAAGCGGTTACGGAAGCGGTTCCATGCACCCGGCTGCAGCCGCTGCTTTCCGCCAGATGGTGGACGCCGCAAAGGCTGAAGGCATAAGCCTGAGGAGCGTATCACCTTTCAGGAGCTACGGCACCCAGAACTCGCTGTACAACGGGTACGTAAGCAGGAGCGGCCGCGCCGCAGCCGACAGATACTCCGCCCGTCCCGGCCATTCGGAGCACCAGACAGGCCTCGCGGTGGACATCAACACCGCCGATTTTGCCGACAACTTCCAGAATACCGCGGAGTACGCATGGCTCATTAAGCACTGTGCGGAATACGGATTCATACTGCGCTACCTTCCGGGCAAGGAGTACATCACCGGCTACCGCTACGAGCCCTGGCACTACAGGTACGTGGGAAAACAGACAGCCCAGGCCTTGATGGGCTCCGGGCTGACGTTCGAAGAATATTACGCGTATTATCTTGATAAATAGCTTAAGAATCCGGCCTCTTCAGCTGCACATCTCTATGATGGCGAGCTCTATGAGGATGCGCGGTCTGGCCGCCCAGCGGGCGTCGGAGAGCGCCTGCGAAAGGCGGCGTATGCAGGCTGAGATGCTGTCCATTCCGGTGGTATCGGCCTGATCCTTAAGACGCGCTATGTTTTCCATCGAAAGGTTGAGGATATCCTCCGGCCTTTCGGTGTTTTTTATTATCATTAGATCTCTGAAGTGCTCCACCCAGTCCCTGGTGAACTGCAGCACTTCTTTGCCTTCCGAAAGCGCCTCGGAGAAAGTCGTAAGAGCCCCGGCGGCATCTTTAGCAAGTACCTGGCGCGTTATCTTAAGATAGGTATCGGAGCCTGCCACGCCGAGAAGGAACAGGACGTCGTCACGGGTGAGACGGTTCCCTGCGCTGGCGCAGCGGTCCAAAAGCGACAGTCCGTCGCGGACCGAGCCGTCAGCGTTGGTCGCAAGAAGCGAGAGCGCGTCCTCGTCGGCCTGCACATTGATCTTTTCGCATATGCGTCTGAAGAGATCCTTTATGGTCTTTTCCGGAACGCGCCTGAAATCCAGCCTTATGCAGCGCGAAAGTATCGTGGCGGGGAGCTTGTTGGGATCCGTTGTGCAAAGAATGAATACAGTGCTGGCCGGGGGCTCTTCCAGCGTTTTAAGAAACGCGTTGAAAGCCTGCGTGGAGAGCATGTGGACTTCGTCAATGATGTAGACCTTTGTGCGGCCGGCGACCGGCGGGAAGTTTACTTCCTCGCGCAGGGTGCGGATGTCGTCCACGGAGTTGTTGGACGCGGCGTCCATCTCGACAACGTCTATGAAATTGCCGGCAGCTATGGCTCTGCAGCTTTCACAGATGCCGCAGGGGCGCTCCCCTTCGGCGGTGCAGTTTAGTGCCTTGGCAAGAAGCCTTGCCGTTGTGGTCTTTCCCGTGCCGCGCGTGCCGCAGAACAGATAGGCGTGCCCCACAGTGCCTGAAGCTATCTGATTTTTGAGGATCCTGACTATGTGATCCTGACCTATGAGCTCTGAAAAAGTTTCCGGTCTGAATGCCCTGTAGAGTGCCTGATACATTGCGTGCTCCTTTACCGTTCCTGTGGCCGAGTATCTGTAAAAACGCGCCGGTCCGCAGCCGAGCTCTGCCCGCGGCACATAGGAGATTCCACTTATTGCTGCTTCCTTCCGGACCTGACAAGGTTCGCAGATTCCTATTGCGCGGAAGCCCGGCTGCGGGCCGGCGCGTTTTTTACCGCTTGATTTATATCAGTATACTAAAGACCGCAGTTTTATTCAAGGTTTTTTTGCCAGACTACCATACTTAATATTTACAATTTTGCCATTATATGTTATTATATGGCCTGATTTCTGTCACGGCATCTGTAATTGCATATTACATTTGCAAATGGTTGGACAGAAAAAAATAGCAACCAGCCAAAGAAAAATACCGGGGAACGGAACTCCCCGGTATTTTTGTGAGCAACTTGCTGAACTATATACTAGCTTTGTCTCTGTGCTTATATGATAATGCTGCATCCAGTATTTGTCAATATCATTTTATCATTTCAAGAAGATCTTCCTCGGAGATCACCGGTACTCCAAGCTCCTGCGCCTTCGTGAGTTTGCTTCCCGCAGCCTCCCCTGCAAGAACGTAGCTCGTCTTCTTCGACACGCTTCCGGAGCACTTTCCGCCGTAACTTTCTATGAGAGCCGATGCTTCGTCCCTGGTCATAGTCGGAAGAGTTCCGGTAAGCACGAATGTCTTTCCGGCAAAGCGCCCGTCCTTCCTGCTTTCAGCGGCCTTCGACCTGAGGTTTACCCCCAGTTCTCCGAGCTCTTCTATCATGGAGCGGTTTTCGGCTTTGGCGAAGTACTCGGTGATGTCGTTTGCCACGACCTCCCCGAAATCCGGAAGCTGCATCAGCTCTTCCGCCGGAGCGTCCATCACCGCCTGCATATCCGGGTATCTTGACGCCAGAACCTTCGCGGTCTGCTTGCCCACGTTGCGTATGCCAAGCCCTGTAATGAGCCTGTCTATATCGTTTTCCTTGGACTTTTCCACGGCCGCAAGGATGTTGTCCACGGACTTTTCCTTGCCCACGATGCCCTCTTCTATGAGCCTTTCACGGTGGTCTTTGAGCCTGTAAAGATCCGGTATCTTCTTAATATAGCCCTCCGAGATCAGCGCCTCGGCGGCAGCAGGCCCGAAACCTTCCATGTTCATGGCATCCTTCGAGATGAAATACGCCATGGAGCGCGAATCCTTGGCCGGACAGGCGTCTCCGCTGCAGTGCAGGTGCGCGCCATCGGCTTCCCTTACTGCGGGAGCTCCGCAGACCGGGCAGAACACGGGCATCCTGTAGACGGCAGCACCTTCAGGGCGTTTTTCCTTTACTACGTTCAGCACCTCCGGGATTATATCCCCGGCTTTCTGCACCAGCACTGTATCACCTATGCGTATGTCCTTTTCGTCTATGTAGTCCTGGTTGTGCAGAGTCGCCCTCGCCACTGTGGTCTCGGCGAGACGCACGGGTCTAAGGATGGCCAGAGGGGTCATGCGGCCGGTGCGGCCGACCTGTACGGTTATGTCTTCTATAACCGTTTCTTTCTGCTCCGGCGGATACTTGTACGCCACCGCCCAGTGAGGCACCTTGGACGTCATGCCGAGGACCTGCCTCTGCGCGAGGCTGTTGACCTTGACGACCGCTCCGTCCAGGGCGTAGTTCAGGCTCCAGCGTATCTTTCCTATGTGCTCTATCGCAGCCCAGACCTCGTCCACGGTCCTTGCCAGGACAGGCTCTTCCAGCACGTGAAAGCCCTGCGAGGAGAGCCACTGCAGCGTTTCGAGGTGGGTGGAGAAAGCTTTTCCTTCGGCTATCTCCAGGTTGAAGATGAATATGTCGAGGCCGCGCTCCTTTACAACGCCCGGATCCAGCTGCCGGAGGGTTCCTGCCGCGGAATTTCTGCGGTTCTGATATATCTTGCCGCCGCTAAGCTCCTGCTTTCTGTTGGCCGCCTCAAAGCTTTCCGTGGACATGAAGCACTCGCCGCGAACCTCAAGGTACGGCAGCTTTTCCGGTATCTCGTGCGGGATGCTGGGGATGACCAGCGCGTTCTCGTAGACGCTTTCGCCTATGGCGCCATCGCCGCGGGTTATGGCCTCTGTGAGCTTCCCGTTGTGGTAACGGAGCACAAGAGTAAGCCCGTCGATCTTTTTTTCCACGGAGAATTCCGCGTCCGGAAACTGCTGAAGAACGCGCTCCACGAAGGCTATGACTTCCTCTTTGGAAAAAACATCCTGAAGCGAGATCACAGGCACGTCGTGCGCCACCTTGCGGAACTCGCGCCTCGCGGTGCCGCCGACCCTCTTCGTCGCCAGGCTGTCAGCCCTCGCAAACAGCGGATTTTCAGCCTCGAGCTTTCTGAGCTCCCTGGTCAGCGCGTCGTACTCAAAATCGCTTATCTCGGGATCGTCGCCGTTGTAATACCTGTCCGCATGGTACGCCACAAGAGCGTACAGCTCGTCCATCCTTGCCTTTACATCCATAGTTACACCTTTTCAAGCGGGGCCATATCCTTGGCCAGCTTTTTAGTACCGTAGAGATCGAAAACTATAGTAAGCACCGTGCCGTTTACCATTATTACAGTGCCCTCGCCGAACTTGGGATGCTTAACGCGCTCGCCGGGCGACACGGTCTGGCTTGCCAGCGTGGCCCTCGTTGCGGTCTGCGCATTGCTCTTTTTGACGGCGTAGACCTGCGAGAGAGGCGATACGTAAGTCCCCTTGGAATAGGTATCCACCGCCGACGGCTTGTACCTGTCGTAGGAAACGCCAAGGCCCTTTTTTTCGTAGAGCGCATCCCCTGTGAGGTACTTGCGGTCTATCTCTTTTAAGAACTGGCTCTCGGTCGTGAAGTCCGTCTTTCCGTAAAGCATGCGGGTCTCGGCGCTGGTCATGAACAGGCGCTTTTTGGCGCGGGTCATGCCTACGTAGCAGAGCCTGCGTTCTTCCTCCAGATCGTCCCCTTTGTCCAGGGTCCGGTAGCTGGGGAAGATGCCGCTTTCCATGCCGGGCATGAACACCACGGGGAATTCCAGCCCTTTCGCGGAATGCAAGGTCATAAGCACCACCGCGTCCTGGTCCGGATCGTGGCCGTCTATGTCAGACACCAGCGCCAGGCCTTCCATAAAGTTCTCAAGGGTAAGAGACTCGCCCCTTTCGGCAGCTTCTTTTTCCTTTTCCGCGATGACCGACTTGAATTCCAGAAGGTTCTCTATGCGGCCTTCAGCTTCTATGCTGGTCTGATCCTCAAGGGCAGGCAGGTAATCTGTCTGCACCAGCAGGGCGTCGTAGATATCGCCCACAGGCGTGCTGTCTTTTTGCACGGAAAGCGAGCTCATGGTCTCCACGAGCTTTTTTACGGCTGCCCTGGCCTTTGCGGAGAGCTCGTCCTGAACCGCGTCGGAAGCAATGGAATCCATAAGGCTCCAACCGTTGTTTTTGGCGGTCTTTTCTATAAGATCCAGGGACTTGTCGCCTATGCCGCGCTTCGGCTCGTTGATGATCCTGCGCAGGCTGACGTCGTCCGCCGGGTTGGACACCAGGCGCATGTAGCACATCATGTCCTTTATCTCCTTGCGGTCGTAGAACCTCTGGCCGGACAGCACCTGGAAAGGCACGCCCCTGGCCGAGAACTGCTCTTCAAAGCGCCTGCTCTGCACGTTGGTGCGGTAGAGCACCGCGAAATCCGAGTACTTAAGCTCCGTGTCTTTTCGCATGAGCTCTTTTATCTTTGCCGCGGTCCAGCGGGCCTCCTCGTGGTCGTCCTCGGCGCGGTAGTACTCTATCTTTTCGCCCTGCGGGCCGCTGGTCCACAGTTCCTTGTCTTTTCTGGCCTTATTGCGGCTTATGACGCTGTGCGCTGCCTTGATTATATTGCCTGTGGAGCGGTAGTTCTGCTCCAGTTTTATGACTTTTGCCCTGGGGAAGTCCTTTTCGAACTCAAGTATGTTTCGTATGTCCGCGCCGCGCCACTCGTATATGCACTGGTCGTCATCGCCCACCACGCACACGTTCTGATGCTTTTCAGCCAGAAGTTTTATGAACTGGTACTGGATCATGTTGGTGTCCTGGTACTCGTCCACCATGATGTACTGGAACCTGCGCCGGTATTCCTCCAGTATCTCCGGGTGCTTTTCGAAGAGCCTTACCGCGTTGAGTATCAGGTCGTCGAAGTCCATGGCGTTGTTCTTCTTAAGCGCCTTCTCGTACTCGTCGTAGACCGAGGCGAGCCCCTTGTAGGCCGGCGGCATGTTGGCCACGGATCCCATGTATTTTTCAGCGCTTACGCGCTTTTCCTTCTGTTCGGAGATGACCGCAAGGCAATAAGCCGGAGCGTAGCGCTTCTCGTCCAGCTGAAGATCCTTTACTATCTTTTTTACCAGCGCCTTCTGGTCCACGGGGTCGTAGACCGCAAAGCTCCTGGTAAAGCCGAGTCTGTCGGCCTCGTTTCTGAGTATGCGAAGGCACGCCGAATGGAAGGTCTGTATCCACATGCCCGGCTTGGGGCCGACCAGCGCCTCCACCCTTTCGCGCATCTCCGCGGCGGCTTTGTTAGTAAAGGTAACCGCCAGTATGGCGTACGGGCTGATGCCGCAGTCTTTGATCATATAGGCTATGCGGTGAGTCATGGTGCCGGTCTTGCCCGAGCCGGCGCCTGCAAGTATAAGAAGAGGCCCTTCGGTATGCGTTGCGGCCTCGTACTGCTGCGGATTGAGTTTTGAGAGATAATCCTGCATCTATCGTGTTCCCCTGTCGATTTTTACTATTAAATTGTACCACAAGGGACGCCGGATTTCCACACTCATTCGCCTTTACTGCGGCGTCTTACGGTAAGCAGCGATGCTGCAAAAACAGCGGCTCCGGCAGCAAGACAGATATATAATAAACTGCCGCCGTCTCCGGTCTGCGGAGTGTCCGCGGGTTTCGGGTCTGCCGCGGGATAAAACGCTATTTTACCTGCTTTTCCCTCCGTTCCCTCCAGCTCTGCGTACGACGACCACACCAGTTTGCCATCCTTAAGACAGGTCGTAACGTGCAACGTGTAGATCTGTCCTTCGGCGTCTTTTCCGGGGGCGTCGAAGCCCGTTCTTCTCACGCTGAAGACGAAGCTGTCCAATCGCTCCAGCGACAGTTTCAGCGTTCCGGCCGCGCCCTGCGGAAGATGGATCTCGTCGAGCATCCTCTCCCCTTCGAACACGGCAAAACTCCCCGCGGCGGAGCAGTTTTCCACCGGGATCTCAACGGCCGCGGGAAGCCCCTCCGAGGCAAACGCCGGCGCAGCAGACAGCACAGCCGCAAGCAATAAAGTTATTATAATAATGGCAGTTCTTTTCAATCGTCCACCTCCGTTGGTATTAAATATGCCGCGACCACAAAACGTTCGTCTCCGCCGCGCGCGGTGCAGGTCGACAGCGCAAGTATGCGCCGCGATGGGTCTGCTGAAATGCCGGACCTTTCCTTTATGAAGCCGCACACTTCATCCATGCTGCAGCTTCCCGGGCGGAAGATCTCATGGTCTGTGGCCTGGCACTCGAATGCTGCAAATATTTCAAGCCCGAAGCAGCATTCTCTTGCCGAAAAGCTGCCGCGCGCGTGTTCCTCAAGAAACTCTCTGTCCCTGAAAGCATCCAGGCAGCCGAACATGTGCCCTCCGGACATGTGGTGCCCGTATATTACGGACAGCCCGTCCGAAAGGTCTGCGCTGTTCCTGTAGTCCAGGAAGATCGAGCCCGAATAGGAGAACTCTCCGTAAGGATCGCGGTTAAGATATTCGCTGTTGTCGCTGCCCTGCAGGACCGGGAAATCTATCCCGGTCCCGGGCACCGCTATCCAGCCCGTCTGATCCTCGCTTATCCGCTTCTCCACAGGCACTGCCTCTTCAGGCGAAGGTCTGTAGGTCAGAAGGCTTTTGTCCTGCGTTCTGCTGAAGACCCGGACTTCGTCAGCGACTGAATAAACACCCAGGAGCATCAGCAGCACGCACGCTGCAAGCACAGCAAGATCAAACGCTCTGTTCAAAAGCCCGGCAGCTTTCTCATACAGCCTCATCTTCTCCGGATCTTCTGCGCTTTACTGCTATAAAGCCCGCCAGACCTGCGCCGCCGAGCGCGAAGATCCCTGCTGCAGGACCGGCCGCCATCATTACGCCTGTCGGCACTATGCCTTCCCTGGTATTGGTAAAGCCTGTCTTGATGTCCGCATCCGCGATAGTACCGGTGATCCGGGCGGAATTATCAGCGTCGCCCCTTGACGGAGATATATTCAGCCCAACCGTGCTGATATAGTCCTCTTTGTCCTCAGTAAGCTCGTAGCTGCAGCCTCTGGGAAGCCCCTGTACCTTTACGAACTGGCCGTCTGTAATATAGTAATTTACTGTCGCCGCACCGTTGCTGTCGGTCGTAAACTGGGCGGGATTGGTCTTCGCCCTGTTCGAAGGACGGGTAGCGTCCGTGTTTCCGGAAACGTCCTCAGCGCCGGCAAGATCGACCATGTATGTGGCGTTCGGAGCGGCGCTTGTTATGCTGAGCGTGAAGGCAAAATACTTGTCCTTTGCGCCCTGGTTGCCCTCGATCTTCTTGCCGAAGCGCAAGTTCTGGGTGGCGTAGCCATTTACGAATCCCTCGGACTTGTCAACAAGTCTTGCGTGCTGCTCAGCTACGGAAGCAGAGCCTCCCTGGCTTCCTGCAGGCACCGCGTCCTCCAGCTCGTGGAATGCGTAGGAATCGATCTTCAGGACGTAGTCATCGTCCAGGACGTACACATCCAGGACCCTCTTTTTTGCAGTCGCCTGCGCGCTTCTCTGGACGTCGTAGTCCACAGCCTGCTGCCCTGCGGAGGTCATGGTGACTATGTAGCGGTAGATTCCCGGCTCGGTGAACTGCACGCCGGAAAAGTCGAAATTCACGGTCCTTACGGCGTATTCCTGAAAATCATCGAGTTCCAGGCCCGCCGCCGGCTCGAAGGAAGTCTCCTCGCCTTCCGTAAACACAGCCTTTCCCACCGTGGGCTGGCCGACGCCTGCCAGGATCTCCATG
The DNA here is from genome assembly GCA_017443515.1 of Bacillota bacterium. GTDB lineage: Bacteria > Bacillota > Clostridia > Peptostreptococcales > Anaerovoracaceae > RUG13409. The sequence continues at coordinate 9,876 of JAFRXM010000039.1, forward strand.
TTTCCATCAGAAGCCGCTGCAGCCTGCCCCGGAGCAATGCTGTACGCAAACTCGACGGCCGGTATCCTCGCGCCGCTGTTTATGACCAGGTACTGCCTGAATCCGTGCGCAGAATCGCCTGCAATGGGCGGATATCCGGGCGCCACAGGGACAGAATTTGCCGCAAATGCGGGCACCGACGCGCAAACCGCCAGCACCAGCCCCAGAGCCAGCGCCGCCGCTTTTCTGATACTTACATTCATTCTCTTTTTCATCTCGTTCCTTCCTTTCGTTTTATAGATATATAAGGCGCAACGCCTTTAAAAACCCCTTCTTCTGACTATATAAATGATCCTGCCTTTGATGCGGTCTTTTTCGACCGGCCCGAAGACCCGGCTGTCGCGGCCTATGGTCCTGTAGTCGTCGAGGAGGAAGACCTCCCCCTGCCTGACGGTCAGAGGGAATACCACACTGCTGCCCTCAGCCCTTTCGGTCCTGTAAAAGACGCTTTCCGAAGGTATGTAACCGTTTGTCTTAAGCTCTCCCGCCTCGGTGATGTCTATCTCGCAGCCTTCAAGGCCGACGACTCGGGAAATGCACTGCGTTCCGTCCTGAGGATCCGCAAACACCACCACGTCGCCCTGTCTGAGCTCCGACAGCCTGCTGTAGATGACCAGGTCGCCGTCGCGAAGCGCCGGAAACATCCGCTCGCCGCTGCATATGCAGACCCCGAACACCAGCTTCGTAAGAACGAACACCGCAGCCGCAAACACCGCAGCTTTTACGGCAAGAGCCCTTGCCTGGCTATTCCGCTTCTTCCCTGCGCCTGCCTTTGCCATATCCGCCCTTCTTTCCGGCGCATACCAGCATCACCGCACCGATTGCCGCGGATGAGGCGGCAAATTCAGCCCGTCCGCTGCCGGAGAGCAGGCCTGTTGCGACCACGGATTCCCTGGTGTTCACAACGCTCAGTGATATATCTCTGTCTACGGTCCCGGACGTTTCCCCTGACCAGGCGGCAGTATATCCTGCTTCCTTCGCCCCCGTTTCGGCCAGCGCAAAGCGGCTGCCTGAGACGATACCTCCGAAGACTATGCTCTCACCGTGCGCCAGGGTAAAACCGTACTTTCCGCCGGAAAACTGCGCGGTTCCCTTGCTGATGCTGCCCGAGGCGTCCTTTCTGGTAAAGCTGACAGTGCGGTCTTCGCTCCCCGAAAGGCTCAGTTCGAAGGAGAACTGCTTTTCCCTGCTGCCCATATTGCCTTCTACGGTCTTCGATATTTCAAGAGAGCATAGCCTCGTGTCCGTAAAGTCTATCTTCGCCGCCGGGCTGCCGGACGCACCGGAAAGATGCAGCGCGACCAGCTGCTCCGAGGTATCGTCCGCCAGGTACCAGGCGTTTGCCATGCCGCCGCCAAGATCCCCGTCCTCCAGTTCGCGGACGATATAGCTTCCGTAGGGGAGCCCCTCAAGGACCGCCGCGTATTCGCCGCTCGACTCATCGTAGGACGTGCTTATCACCGCTGCCTGCGCGCCGGGCTCTACGGTCTTCCCGCCAAACACCACGGGGTTTTGCGATGCGTTTACGACCTCAAAGCTTATGCCCTCCAGCGCTTCCTTCGGGGAAACCGCGCCGGTAACGCCTGTGCCACGGCTGCTGTCCCACTTTCTTATCCTTAAGGTCTGCGGCACCGGGTCGTCCTTAAGTTCGCTTCCGGACGGCAGCTCGAAGATCTTCCGGTCCGCATCCTGAGGACTGCAGGAAAAGCTCCAGCTCCAGACGCTGTTTAGCAGATATCCGTCCGGTGCTTTGGTCTCCTTAAGTTCGTAGCTGCCGTAGGGGAGCTTCGCATCCAGGGCGAAACTTCCGTCCGAGGCGGTGGTCATTACCGCGCAGACGCTCCCTGGCTCAAATGCCTTGCCGTCCACCGTTACCGGATTTTCGGACCTGTTTATGACGCTTATCTGTGCGCCCGCAAGGCTTGCGTCGCCGGAAGGCACCGCACCTCTTTTCGCATCGAGCTTGCTCCCCCTGACCCCGAAGAGCTTTGCGCTGTTCTCGAATGCATACGGAGTTCCCGGGACGTAGGCGCCGTCTATCACCACGCTGAGGCTCCAGGAGTCGTTCCTGATATAGCCGCTGGCCGCCGGGACTTCCGCTTCTCTGAGTGTATAGGTTCCGAAGGGCAGGATGGCTCCTGTAGTGCCGCTTCCCGAAGCGTCCAGGGTGATCACGGCTGCTGCAGCGCCGTCTTCCACCGCCCTTGCGGTCCCGGAGCCGGTCTTAACATAGACCGCATGCCCGGAGCTGTTTACGACTTCTACGCTTATGCCTTCAAACGAAGCGTTGCCCTGCGCTGCACCGCCGTTCTTGAGCACCTTGATCTCCCTGTACCCCGCGGCATTTCCGACGACAAGCGCGTCCGTGCGGCTGACTCCGCCGCTTATGGAGGCCGCAAGAGCTTCCTGCGTGCCGCTCTCCCAGGCAAAAGCCGCGGAAGAGCCGGATGCCGTGATCTTCCCCTTCATGACTGCAGAAGATGCGCTGTAGCCCGCCGGAGCTTCCGCCTCGGTGACTTTTATGGATCCCAGCGGAAGCCTTACAGCCCCCGAAGCGTCCAGATACAGGTCCGAGGACGGGTGCTGCCTGTCCTTTACAAGCAGGCTGCTGTCGGAAAACAAAAGCGTTCCGCTGGTACCCGTCCTGTAATACCAGGTCCTCGCTGCGCTGCCGCTCCAGTCGTAGTTCGCAAAGTACTCAACTTTGAACACCGCAGAGCTCCAGTCTATGGCGTTGTTTTCTCCGCTGCCGTCCACCTTGGCTATCTTTACACCGGCAGACGCGAAGACCGGTACGTCCTTTATCGTGACAACGTTTTCCGCGTTCTCCTCTGATACGGTCAGCGTGACAGGCGTGCTGTTCAGTATAAAGCCCGCAGGCGCCGCGGTCTCCGTAACCGTGACAGTGCTGCCGGCGGCGTATTTCTTTGCCGTTACCGCGCTGCCGTCCTCTCCGGTAGTTATCTCTTCTGATATGCTGTTTCCCGCCGCATCCTTGCCGGACACCGAAAACTTCGCGCCTTTAAGGCTGTACAGAGGGTTGCCGCCAACGGAACTGTCCGTGGAGGCCTTCTTTACTGTTACTCCGAGGCCATAGTTTCCGGTCTTAAGCGCTGCCGACGCGGTAAGCGAAAGGTTTCCTGGCGCTTCGAAGCTGCCGCTGCTTCCTGCCGCGTAAATACCTGCCAGGGTCTGGTTGTTTGCAGTGTTCGAAGGCACCCAGAAGGCCATGTTTTCAAGGCTCCTGTTGTCTTTAGCGGTAATGCTGAGAGTAAAAGTTTTATTGGTATTGCCCTTTTTCGGTATGCTCACCGTAAGGGTGTCGCCGCTCTTTCCCGTGTATCCGCTGATGCTTCCGCCCGCCGCCCTGATGGCGCTTTCGGACGCGCTGTCTATACGGTAGCCGTAGTTCATGTTCTCAAAAGCCACGGTCACGGAACCCGTAAAGCTGCCGCCGCTTTCAATAAGCGCCAGTTCAGTCCTGCTCAGCGACAGCGAATGCGGCATCTCCTTTCCTTCCAGAGCGCCCTTATACAGGCTCTGGAACCACGCGAAGGTCTCGGGTGCGCCGGCAACTCCCGGCTTGGCCCGAAGCCACTTGTCGGTGCTGGTATTTCCGGGCTCCAGGTGCGCGTACACCGAATAGCCGAACTTGCCCCTTCCGGCCTCATTTACGGCGTTTTTCACGCTCTTAGCCACGTAGGTGTGAACTGCAGCGGAAGTTGCGTACCTTGCCTGCTCCGCGGTAAGCCCCTCCGGCACATAGTTCGGAAAGCCGTACGAGACCAGGTACAAAAGCCCTTTCAGAAACACCTCCGGCGCCACGTTGAGATTTGCCTGCACGTAGCTGGAATTCAGAAACTCCGTCGATGCGGCAAGCCCGAGCTTGTCCGCGTAGGCCTCCGTCGAGAAGGCTTTGCCGCTCTCAAGGCAGTAGACCACCGCTCCGTTCGCGTCGGTGACGTGGTACTCCTTCTCCTCGCGGTCCTCCCAGCTCGATCCGTTGCCGTAAGCCCTCTGAAAATACGTTGCGCTTGCGGTCTCCACAAGCGATGCGGCAAACACCTGGCTGGTGAACACCCCTACGAGGGCCAGCAGCGCCGCCGCCTTCCTGATGATCCTTCGTTTTTTCTTCATCCGTACCTCCTGTAAATAAAAAAGCAGCCGACGGCTGCGTGAAAAAAGGAGGGCCGGCAGCTTTCCGGCTCTCCTCATCGTTTCGGATGGTATGAGTATACCACATTCAAAATGCCGAAATGGCACAGACTTACTGAAAATGGTATATTTTTTCGTTAGGCACTGTGGTGCCGCTCAGGAGGTCTTCGTATTCTATCAGCAGCTTTATGTGGTCCAGTTCCCCTATTATCGCTGCGTATTCCAGGAGAAAGCGGGTCTTCCATTTCTTCCAGGTGTTCCGGTGAGCTTTGTCGAAGCGCGGATCCTGCCAGCTGCTGCCATGCCCGGGGCTGATGCGGCCTGTGCCGTGGTTTATGGTATGGTAGAGGACGCCGTTCCTGTACTCCTCCGGCACTACCATCAGAGCCTGCTCCACCTCTGCTATGCGCCTTTTGAGGTCCGCTATCTCCACGGCCTTGTTTTCCGTAGGACTTGCCGCGTAGCGCACGCGAGGAGCTTCCATCAGCGAGCAGCTTCTGGCGCCTATACCGGATTCCGCAAGCTTCAGCAGCGCCAGATTCACCGGGTATTCCTGCACTTTTAAGACCAGCCACCTGTATTTGGCAGCCCCACCCAGGCACCTGCCAACGGTGCTGCGGCTGCTCATATGCTCTCCTGCACCTCTTTTTGCACTGATCCGCCCCGGCGCGCATTTCTGGCAGCCATCCATTCGCAGATGCGCCCCATCTCGTAGTCCGTAAACGTCATCCCTTTGCTGCTCTTTTCGTGGTTCGGGGTCCACTCGCGGATGTCGAACTTGGGAGGCCTGTTGTTCCAGGACACGTAATTGAGCTCCCTTGTCCAGCCTGCAGCGCTTGCCCTCAGCACCCCGAGATGCTCTATTATGCGGAAACTGATGGCATCCGGCGCTGCGCCCTCGGGGCTTTCGGCGGCCTGAGGCTGGCCGATGTTGTAATTGTCTGACATTGTCTTCTTCCTTTCCTCTCCCGCTGATGAAAGGTGAGGATATATTACCATTACTGGTAATATATGTCAATATTCTTTTTCTGTTTTTTATTCGATCGCCACGGAATCGTTCAGGCCGAACAGGTAGAGCACGCTCTCTTTTACCGGAACGCCCGTTATGCCCTCGAGTGCCTCTTTGTAGAGCTCAAGCTGGGGCCGGTAGTTTTCCCTAAGGTGCGACGCGGAGCCTTCCGGGTCGTTCCTGTCCACATAGTTGCTCTTGTAGTCCACCAGGACGTACTCGCCGCCTTCCCTGAAGTAGCAGTCTATGACGCCCTGCACCAGCACCTGCCTGCCGTCCAGTTCCGTCTTCATGACGAAAGGAGTCTCCTTGCAAAGCTCAGATGCCGCCATGGCGCGCCGCCCAATGTCAGAAGAAAGGAACGCTGCAATGCGCTGCGGTTCCACAGCCTGCACTTCCTCATCGCTTAAGATGAACTTCTGCCGCAGCTTTTCTATGAGCTCTGCGACCTTCTCCGGCGCACTGTACTCCTCCGTAAACGGCATGTGCTCCATGACGCTGTGGTAGGCCGTGCCCTTCTGGGCTCCGGTAAGGCCGGACTTTGCGGGAGCTGAGGCGGGTCCTTTGCCTGCTGCCGGCGCAGAAGGTTTTTCTTCTGCCCGGCTGCGCTTTTGCTCCGCTATCTCGGAGACGCTGTATTTCTTTTTCAAAAGGCTCTGAGGCGAAGGCTCGTAGGTAAAGGCCAGCCTTTCCTTAAGCTCTTCAAGGCTTACGGGAAGCTCCGCCTCATCCACATCGAAGCCCCGCTCTATGCCGCGGAGCATCTCAATGTGCGCGTCTTTCTGCGCAGTCTCTGCGATAAGTTCGTCGTAGTCCACGAAGCTTATCTGCGAAGCCGGCATTGCGGGCATCACCATGGAGACGTAGTCCTTCATCAGCGCTCTGCCCGGTTTTACCGCAAAGCCCTTTGTCATAAGGCTCTTAGGATCCTTCATGGCGGCGCTCATCACCAGTATGTCGCGGGCGCGGGTCATGGCAACGTACAGCACCCTGATGTCCTCGGCGTAGCTTTCAGCGCCCAGCACCGAATCGATCACACGGTAGCTGGCCGGCACCGCCTTTATACCTCTTAAGGGGTCTGAAAGCCGCAGCGCGAGGCCAAGATCCCTGTGCCTTCGCATGGGCAGATAGTCGCGGCTGCCGCCGAGTTTCTGGGCCATTCCGGCAAGCAGCACGAAGGGAAATTCCAGGCCCTTGCTCTTGTGTACCGTCATGATGCGGACCACGTCGTCCGCCTCGGTAAGGAGCTTCACCTGGCCGGTATCCACCTTGCCGCTCTTGGCTATAAGTTCTATGTATGAAATAAAGCCCCCTATGCCGCCGGAGGTCTCGCTCTCGTAGGCAGCGGCCTTGTCGGCCATGGCGCGCAGGTTTGCGATGCGCTGGGCCCCGCCTGAAAGCGCCTGCGCGTAGGTGGCTATGCCGCTTTCGTGCATCAGCTGCCATACGAAGTCCGCAAGTGGTATGCATGCTCCTTTGCGCCTCCAGGAAGCCAGTTTATTAAGAAAGTCCGCGGTGCGGGCCCGCAGCGGGTCTTCGGCCTGCCCTATCTGCAGCTGCACGCCGTCAGCAAGCCCCGCGAAGGCTTTGACCGCGTCGTAGTATGCGCTGCTGTTCGTGAGTTTTCTTCCCTGTATCTTGATCTCTGCCAGGTCGGCGGCTGTAAACCCGAAGCTTGGGAAATGCATCACGGATATAAGGGCAAGGTCCTGTCGCGGATCGTCTATTACCCGCAGAAGGTCCAGGAACACCCTTATCTCCGGTGTGTCGAAGTAGCCCTCGTTCCTTTCCAGGAACACTGGGATGCCGTTGTCAAGAAGGGTCTGGTAGTAGACCTCGCCGCGGTTTTTGGCAGCGCGCAGCAGTATGGCCATGTCGCTGTAGCGCAGCTGCCGCTCTTCGTCCTTTATTTTTACGGTCTTTCCGTGGTACTTGTTTATCACGCGGACCGCGTTTTTCGCCTCGGCTTCCTCGGCCCTTATCTCTTCTATTTCTTCGCCTGCGGCGTCATCGTCTTCCGGATCGGGCCGTGTGGCCAGAAGTATAAGCTCCGGCGGGTAGGAATATGGCCCGTCGTAGTCGGTCCCTGCCCGCAGCGCAGCGTTTTCGTCGTAGTCTATGCCGGCGGTGCTCTGAGTCATGACCCTTTCGAAGACCTTGTTGATCTGGTCTATAACCACAGGCTTGCTGCGATAGTTGCTGTTGAGGTCTATCACGCGCGAGCGCGGCACCTGCCCGGTGCGGAAAGTCCTGTATTTTTCAAGGAATATCTCGGGTTCAGCCAGGCGGAACTTGTATATGCTCTGCTTTATGTCGCCTACCATGAACACGTTGTCGCCGCTGCTGATGCACTTCACCAGCTCTTCCTGAACGTAGTTGCTGTCCTGGTACTCGTCGACGAAGATGTATTTATACTCTTTCTTCAGTTCGCCACTGACCTGCGGGTCGCGCAGTATCCTGAGAGCATAGTGCTCCGCGTCAGAAAAGTCCATCAGCCCCGCCTTAAGCTTTTTCGCTCCGTAGCGGGCAGCAAAATCCCTCGTAAGCCTGCAAAGCGCCTTTACGTAGGGCTGCATGAGGCCGCGCTCCTTTTCCAGCGCTTCAGTGCTGATCCCCGCGGTGCGAAGCCTTGCGGCTTTGATTATATCCTTGCCCTTTTCCCTTAAGGCGCTGGTCTCTTCCTTTACGGCTTCGTAGGCCTCTTTTTCGACCTTAAGAGCTGCCATAGTCTGGAATTTAGGAAGGCCGGACAGAGCCGAAAGAGCCTCTTCGGTATAGCCGCCGCTGAAAAGATCCAGGACCTGCTGTAAATTAGAAATATCTATGGCGTTCTTCTCCGCAAGAGCCGGCGTAAGCGGCTTTCCGCCTTCGTCCGAGGCGCCAAGAAGCTTTGCCGCGTCCTCAAAAAACCCCAGGCCTAGCTCCACGTCCGCCTGTGCGTCCTTTGCCGCCTCAGCGATTATCTGCGCCGGGTCGAAAGCGCTGCTTTCTATCCTTTCCAGCCATTCCTCCGGGTCCGGCATGCTCTGGATAAACGTGTAGAGCGCGCGTATCATGTCCCGCGCTGCGTCGTTGTTCCTGGGGGAGCAGTAGTGGGTAAGAAAGTCTTTAAACTCCGCGTCGTCGGCCTCGAAAAGCTCCTCGAACATCTCGTCGAGAGCCTCGGATGTGTATATCTCAGCCTTGTAATTGTCGCAGATCTTAAGATCCGGTGGTATGCCGATGACATGGTAATAGTTTTTGCACACTTCGATTGCGAATTTGTCGAAGGTGCAGATGTTGTACCTGTCCAGGACCGACAGCTTGGCATCTTTGGCGATGCGCTGCTTCATCTCGGCCGCTGCGGCGTTCGTGAAGGTGATGATAAGCATGCGGTCCAGGGGCGTGCCCTCCTCAAGGAGTTTCAGCACCCTGGCCGTAAGCACCGCGGTCTTGCCCGAGCCGGCTGCCGCCGAGACCAGAAGGTTCTCGCCTCGCGAGTCTATGGCTTCAAGTTGTTCTTTGTTCCATTCCATGTGAGTCTATTCCGCCGCTATGCTGCATCCCGCCGCGTATCCGCTGTGTATCGCCCAGTCCAGGTTGAATCCCCCGCACGGACCGTCATAATCCAGAAGTTCGCCTGTGATGTAAAGGCCCGGCACCAGAAGCGAGGCAAAACTCTCGCTGTCCACCTCGCCAAGCGGCACCCCGCCGCAGGTGGTCTGGGCGGTCTTCCAGCCGCGGGTGCCTGTTATATTAAAGCGCAGGTCCTTGGCCGCCGCAGCCATGGCCGCAGGGCCGTGCAGGCTCGCAGATATCCTCGTGTGAAGGTATTCCTTAAGTTTTTCCGGGACCAGCCACGAAAGGCCGCAGCCGAAGGCCTGTTTTCTGCTCAGGAAGAGCCTCACAAGCTCCTCGCCGGAGATCTCCGGGAAAAGGTCCAGGCTCAGAACGAAGCGCTTTCCGTCTTCCCTGCGCACGCAGCGCGAAAGGTCCATGACGCAGATGCCCGAGATGGCGTCCTTTGTGAACTGCACCTCGCCGCTGCCCTCTGCAAGGAGCTCCTCGTAAGCAGCTTCCGCCTCCGGTGCCTCAAGAAGGCTAGCCTTTGTCCTTACCCTTACGCCGTGGAGCGCCGAAAGATCCTCTTCGCAGACCAGCCCGTCCAGCGCGGGTATGGGTTTTATGACGCTGTGTCCAAGAGCCTGCGCGAATCTGTAGCCTTCGCCGTAGCAGCCCAGCTGTATGCCGGCCTTGCCGCCTGAGGCAAGCACCAGAGCTTGCGCAGAAAAAACTCTTCCGTCCTCACATTCTACCATAAAACCCTGTCCGTTTTTCTGTACAGTACCGGCGCTTTCTAATGCGGCCTTTACCGCGTGCGCATTGCAGAAAACTTCCGCCCCGGCGCGCTTTGCCGCCGAAACGAGAGCCTCGGCAACCGACGACGCCTCAAGGCTTCTGGGGTAGGCTCTGCCCTCTTCCATGATGGCCTCTATCCCGAAGCAGCGGCTCATTATGCCTACCGTCTCCGAAAAGAACCTGGCGCCTTCGTTGGTGAAATTGCAGCGCCCGTTGCCTGTTGCGTATATTTTTTTTGCGGGTATGTCGTTGCGCTCAAGGACAGCCGTCCTAAGGCCCCTTGCTGCCGCGGCCTGTGCGCACACAAGGCCCGAAGCCCCCGCCCCTACTATAAGAACGTCGTATCTTTCTGAGTCTTTCATTGGAAAACCTCCACTTATAAATACTTCTACCATATTCCGCGCAAAACTCGTATAATGAATAAAGAACGCGGCCGCAGACC
>JAFRXM010000040.1 GCA_017443515.1 Bacillota bacterium
AACGAGATATATATGAATACGTGTGGCATTTCTACCCCAGAGAACGGCCACACGCAGCTAACGGTTATCTTACTCCGCTTGAATACTATGAGCGAGTCTAGATAGTGTATTTGTGACTCTACTTTTTGGGGGTCAGGTCAAAAACCCAGTAATGATCCCTGCAAAAACGCGCAAAAACCAGGAATGATCCACGCCGGGACACAGAATAAACAGTGTTATGCATAGACCACCGGACATGTCATTATAAGATCGAACACAAATCTCTCTTTTTTTACGAAGTAAACATGTTCATTTTCCGGATCAACTCGTAAAATTCCATGCATTCTATTCAATGCGATTCACCTGGCATCTGCCTGGCAGAAACGCTCTTATGTCTTCATTCAGCATATAGTATACTCTTCACTATTAAAGGTATATATCTGGTGGGTTTCATAAATTATACTCTTTATTTCACTTGACTTTTTACGGACTTTACATTAAAATTAAATATTGTAAAAAAATGCAAAATAGCCGGAACGGCGCCCAACTCCCCACACCCGGCAGCAAGGAGAAAACCATGTACAAGACAACTGATCTTTTCGACCTGGAACATACGCTGGCAAAGGATTACCTTTCCCAGTACGAATACCCCTGGGAAGCTCTCAAGGGAATAAAGGAATTCATACTTAAACTCGGCCCCACGCTGGACCCGGAAGAATACACCGAGGTCTCCGAAAACGTCTGGGTGCACAAGACCGCCAAGGTCTTCCCCTCCGCTTATCTGGGCTCGCCCTGCATCATCGGTCCAAACACCGAGGTAAGGCACTGCGCTTTCGTGCGCGGCTCGGCTCTCGTCGGCGCGGACTGCGTCGTGGGCAACTCTGTGGAACTTAAGAACGTCATACTCTTCGACCACGTGCAGACCCCGCACTACAACTACGTAGGCGATTCCATCCTGGGCTACTACAGCCACATGGGCGCGGGTTCCATCACATCCAACGTCAAATCCGACAAGAAGCTTGTCGTCGTTCACAACGGCACGGAAAACATCGAAACTGGCATCAAGAAATTCGGCGCCATGCTGGGAGATCACGTTGAAGTCGGCTGCAACAGCGTCTGCAACCCGGGCACTGTCATCGGCAGGCACAGCAACATCTACCCCACCTCCTGCGTACGCGGAGTGGTTCCCGAAAACAGCATATACAAGGACAACGGCGTTATAGTCGCCAAGCACGAGTAGAAGCTGCGCTCTTCGCAGCATTTTCAGAAAGGAGTGCCCTATAGGGGCAGCAATAACCATGGGTAAATACTTCGGAACCGACGGCTTCCGCGGCGAAGCCAATAAGAACCTCACCTACGAGCACGCCATCAAGATCGGCCGCTACCTCGGCTGGTACTACGGCGCAAGGCTCGGCAAGAAGGCCAAGATAGTCATAGGAAAAGACACCAGAAGGTCCTCCTACATGTTCGAGTACGCGCTGTGCACGGGCCTTATGGCAAGCGGCGCGGACGCCTACATCATGCACGTCACCACCACCCCGTCCGTGGCGTACATCACCCACGTGGACGATTTCGACTGCGGCATCATGATCTCCGCTTCCCACAACCCGTTCTACGACAACGGCATCAAACTGCTGAACGGAAACGGCGAAAAGATGGACGAGGAGACCATTCTCCTGGTCGAGGATTACATCGACGGCAAGGTGGATATCCCGATCGCGGAAAGAGCCGAGATAGGCCGCACCGTGGACTATGTCGCTGGCCGCAACCGCTACATCGGCCACCTGATATCCATGAGCAAGTACAGCTTCAAGGGCGTTAAGGTCGGACTGGACTGCGCCAACGGAGCTTCCTGGCAGATCGCAAAGAGCGTGTTCGACGCGCTGGGCGCAAAGACCTTCGTCATGAACGCCGAGCCGGACGGCTACAACATCAACACCGACTGCGGATCCACCCACATAGAGCATCTGCAGAAGTTCGTCCTGGACAACGGTCTGAACGTGGGATTCGCCTTCGACGGCGACGCTGACCGCTGCCTGGCTGTAGACGAAAAAGGCAACGTCGTTACCGGCGACCACACCATTTACATCTGCGGCCTTTATCTGAAAGAGCGCGGCGAGCTGGTAAACAACAAGGTAGTTACCACCGTAATGTCCAACTTCGGCCTTTACAAGGCGCTGGACAAGGTCGGCATAGAATACGAGAAGACCAAGGTCGGCGACAAGTACGTATACGAGAACATGGTCCAGACCGGAAACCGCATCGGCGGCGAGCAGAGCGGCCACACCATCTTCCTCCAGTACGAGACCACCGGCGACGGCCTGCTAACAGCCCTCAAGCTGATGGAAGTAATGCTGGCTAAAGAAAAGCCCATGAGCGAGCTTGCGGCTCCGGTAGTGTTCTACCCGCAGGTGCTTAAGAACGTGCGCGTAAAGAGCAAGCCCGAAGCCCAGAACGACCCGGACGTGCAGGCCGCGGTAGCCAGGGTAGCTGAAGAGCTCGGCGACACCGGCCGCATCCTGGTACGCGAGAGCGGCACCGAGCCCGTCATCCGCGTCATGGTGGAAGCCGAATCCGACGAGATCTGCGAAAAATACGTTGACAGCGTAATAGACGTCATAAAAACCAAAGGCCACATGGCGTGAAAATTGGGGACGGTTCTGATTTTCATTTTGCCAAATACTGTAAATAAATTTAAAGCGGCTCAGTTTTTCCGGGCCGCTTTTAGTATTATTTTACAAAATGAAAATCAGAACCGTCCCCAGTTTTCACCCAGTTTTCACAGGATAGCTGTGCCTTCTTCCACCATGCGGTCGAAGTTCTTTCTGGAGGCCATGTAGAGCGCTCTGTTGAACGCCGCGTGCCTGGTACGGTTGAATCCTCTGTTGTCGTAGCCGAACTCTTCCATGAACTTCTTTACAGCTGCGTTGATGTCGTCCTCAGAAGCGTCGGGCTTTACCGGAAGCTCGTGCGTAAATAGGAACTTCTTGTCCGCGAACTTTCTCTTGAGCGCCGGCTTGTCGTTAAGCGGCTGGCCGCCCCAGGAATCCATGCCCTCCTGGATGAGCAGCGGCACCAGCGGCATGACGTTTCCGCAGCAGTGCAGGTCCACAAGAAGCCCTATGCTGTGCGCGTGAGCGCAGGTCTCGGTGACGTACGGCACCAGCATCTCCTCGGCGGTCTGATAGGAGAAGAACGGTCCGTTCTGGGTACCCCAGTCGTCGTTGAAGTTTACTATGTCCGCGTTGAACCACTGCTTTACCAGCTCGTGATAGCGCTTTCTGTACTTGGTGACTTCCCTGAAGAAGCGGTGCACGCCCTCCTGCTGGTCCTCGTCTATAAGAGCTATGCAGGCGTTGCCGCAGTCCATGATGGCTATGAGCCTCTCGAACAGGCAGCTTCCGAACATTATATAGGTGCAGAGATCCGGGTTCAGCTTCTCTTTCTGGGTCTCATAATATCCTGCCCAGTCCCAGCTGTCGGGATCGGGAATGTGGACGTATTTCTCCCACTCGTTGATATCAGGGCATTTCGGAGCGCCTGGCCTTACCATAGCGCCGCCGGCAAGCTCGCCCCAGACCCACTCTACGCCGTAGCCATCGATACCGCCCTTGGGGCTTCTGGCCTGGTTCTCCGGGTCTATCGCGATCTTGAACTGACACATCTCCTGCGCCGTCGGGATCCACATAGGGGTCTTGCCGGCGTACATGCGCATGATATTTTCACGCGGCGTTATAGGCGTGTTGAATACTTCGACATAGGAATTGCGCGGTCCGGGGATGCGCAGCTTAACTTCCATCTCGTCCATCGAGAACTTTTCAAAACTCATTAATACCCTCCAAATCCAATAACTATTATTTTTCCTGCGGCTGTGCAGGGGCTTCGTCCTGGTGCTCGCCGTACAGGTACTTTTCAAGCGGCCTGCCGATGAGCTTTCTGAACAGGTTTATGGAATGCCCTGTAAGCAGCCACAGTATTACTGAACCTTCGCGGATCGCCACGATCTTCTTAAGGAAGATAAGGCTGAGCGCCAGCGTTATTACGAGCAGCGCTGTGTCGAGAATTATCCTGCCTTTGCCGAGGTCGATCTTCTCCGAAAGGTGTCCGAGCGAGAGGCAGAAACCTTCCGGCGGCATCACTATCAGGCGAGTGGTGACGTAGAGCGCTATGCCTATGCCCTGCAGCACTATGCTGAGGATAAGCACCAGCAGGCGCATCGGATAAGACGTTACCGTGATCCAGCCAAGCAGCGACATCATGAGGTCCACCAGCCTGCCGTACAGCAGCGCCAGGAAGAACTGCAGCAGATCGATCGGCTTGAACTCTTTCCTGAGTATGATTATCTGCAGCAGCACCAGTACCGCGAAGAATATCGTGGAGACTGTGCCTATCGTGATGTTCGGATTGATGGTGTTGATGACCACGGGGATGCCCGAGCCGAGCGCCACGCCCAGACCGGCCTTTATCGTAAGTACGACTCCGGTGGCATTGATGACCTGCGCCAGAAGATACAGCACTATGCGCAGAGGAAGCTTTCTGGTATCGAATTTTTTCATGGTTTCAGACCTCTCTAAAGTTTGCTAGTTTTATTATACGCTTATTTGACACAAGCGTAAAATAACAAATAGCGATTCCTATATTACGGAATCGCTATTAATTAATCGGTTGATAAGCAGAATTTATCAAGCTGTGACAGAGAACCGTCCCCCTGTCACAGGGCTTCGAAGGCTGCGATGTTGTCTATCATGCGGGCGTAGCGCTCCACTGCCCAGTCTTCCATCGGCTGGCCTGCGTAGGGCACGCGGGTCTTGGCCCAAAGTGTCCAGAGGAAGTCCACGTAGATCTTGTTTGCAAGGAAGTGCTTCTTATCCAGGACCGAGGGTTTTCTTCCAAGGTACTCCTTGAGGAGGAACTCGTCCTGAGCCTCGTCGTATCCGGCCTCTATGGAAACGTCGGAAACGTCCCACATGCCGTCGTTCATTCCTGCGTACTCCCAGTCTATGAGGTACAGGCGCCTTCCGCCTTCAGCATCGTCGCCTTCGACCCAGTTCTCGCAGAGAGGATCGTTGTGGCAAGGCACCTTCGGCGCGTTTACCGCTTTATCGATCTGGGCCTTTATAGCCATGACCTTTGCCTTTTGCTCCGCGTAATCTGCGAACATCGGAACATTCAGGTCGTTTATGATCTTTTCGTAGCCTGCGGCCATATCGAAGACCTCGAAAGGAACTCCGGTGTTCTCGCCGCAGCTGTGGATCTTTCTGTAGATGGCAGCCATCTTGCGCATACGGCCTTCGTCCTTGAGGGAATCCGCGGACATCGTCACCGCGTTCTTGATGTATTCCGTGACCTTGGAACCGTCCTTGCCGAAGTACAGCATCTGCGCGTCTATGTCCAGTCTGCAGGCAAGCTCCGTGCTGACGCGCTCGTCGCTGCGGACTATAAGCTCTTCAGTGCCCTCTCCGGGTATGCGGACGACGTATTCCCTGCCGTCTTTTAGCGTTGCGTGGTAAGTGTGGTTGGTGAGGCCTCCGAGGCGCTCCAGCTTATCATATTCGCCTGTTCCAAGCACTTTCTCTAGAAGCGCGCTGATCTTGCCAAGATCTTCTTTTACGATCTCTCCCATTGTCTAAAACTCCTTTATTTTCTTTAGTTCTTTTGTGTCATATCTGTATTCGAAGCGCCCGCCGGGTGCCAGAAAACGCATGCCTGCCGCGGAGTTGTCGGCGTCCTTAAAAGCTGTGACCTCCGTCATCTCAGCCTGGCTGCAGCCGAGTTTTTCTGCAAGCTCTTTCATTATAGCAGAACGCGTGTCGTTTACATAGCTATTATCGAAGAGCCTCAGCTCGTCCAGGGTGTCGAACTCGAATATGACCCCTTCCCCGTACCTGCGCATCTTCATTTTAAGCTCGTCCAGGTGGCGCATGTAGATAGCCTCCCACAGCATGCCGGCTGTTTCGGGCTCATCGTAGATGTCAGCAAGTATCTTAAGGAACCTGCGGCTGTACTCCTCGCTCCAGAACGCGTGGCCCAGCATGTACCAGGCGTTTTCTCCGCCGATCTTTACGGAATCGATATAGCCTTCCGCGTCTTCTGTCATGCACCACTCGGCTGTGGGGCCGTCGGCGTAGACAGCGGCGTAGTAAGCGTCGTCCACCTCGGTCTCGAATGGATCATACGCGAAATAGTTGTCGGAGGAGCAGATGTAGCTGTTCCTTATCCTGTCCTTTGCGGCCCAGATCGTGGAATTGTTGTTCCTTGTGAGGTAGTCCGGGTTGTGGATGAGCTCCACCCCGAAGCGGCCCTTAAGGTACTCGAACTGCTCGTGCATGTAGCCGGTGACTATTATGATATCATCTATTCCGGCGGCCTTGAGCTGCTTTATCTGCCGCTCCAGAAGCACTTCGCCCTTCACCTCTATGAGGGCTTTGGGCCTTTCGTACGAGAGCGGAGCGAAGCGGCTCGATGTGCCCGCCGCCATTATTATCGCATTATCTACCTTGAAACTCATTATGTAACCTTCCTAAGGTATCCTGTGTTCTTTGAGCACTATATTGTCGTCTATGAACTGCCAGTCGCTGCTGTCGCGGATGTCGTCAGTTATGACTGCCCACCCGGATGCTTTGAACGTGTTGCCGTTGTTGCTGTCCACGCCCCAGTCGTGCGAGGTCATGATGAACTGGTCGTGGGCTGTTTTTTCGCTGTTGTCTATGAGCTTGCCGGTGAATGGATTGACCGGGTCTTTTATGACGTCCTTGACAGCCATGGTCGGTACATCGGCGTTGGTCATGAACTCGCCTGAGACCGTAAACCCGTGCGCCCCGAAGTCCTTTACCATCAGCAGCGGGTAGAAATTGTCCAGATCCAGGTACTTGCCCTTCCTTACGTGCAGAAGCTCAGGATCCTGGTACAGATAGTACCCGTGGTCGGACACCAGTATTATCCTGGTGTTGTCGTAAACGCCGCTTTTGCGCAGGCTGTCCAGCCAGTTTCCGATCTGCAGCAGCACCGCCATGTTGGTCTGATAGTGCGCTATCTGCTCGGTGTTGGTGATGGAAAGCGAGTGGCCGCCGAGCTTAAAACGGCCTTTCCTGGCCTCGTCGTATTCGCTGTTGTCGACTACCGGTGCCGGAATGTATTCAGGCTCCTTCATGATCATGGTCTCGTGCGGCGCGTCCGTGTAGAAGAAGACGAAGCTGCCCTTGCCGGAATCCTTCACTTCCGTCATTTTGCCCAGGTTTTCAAGCACTTTGTAGGATTCCATGAAGGACTGGCTCATGCCTCTGGCCTGCGACATCCCGTAGTTTATCTGGAAGGCCGTACCGTTCTGATCCCCTGCTATGAGGTAGTTTCCGCCGTCGTAGAACGGTGGCTGAAGCTCAAGCGGCAGGCACTTCATCAGCGAGAAGACGAAGAAATTGCGCATGTTGTTGTCTATGACCTGCTGCTTGTCTTCTGTGCTGCCGAAGTACCCCTTGGTGATGTGCGTGCTTATGCGCGGCCACTCGTCGTATATCGACATGTCGGGGATCCACTTGTAGTTCGCGTAGGGCGCGTCGAAGACAGTAACGTCGAAGCCCTTCGAATCGAAAAGCACAGGCATCACCTTGAGGGACTCGTTGTGCTTGTCCTTTAAGGACTCGGTGTCGCGCCTGTTGAGTTCCACGGGGGTGTATTCGTAGCCTCCCATAAGAGCCGGGGCGCCCATGTTGGTGTGCCCGCCGAAGGAGATGGTGTTGGAGTAGTATGTGAAGCCGTCGAAGATCTCTTTGAGCTCCGGCTTTTCGTTAACAAGGTACGGTATGTAGTTGCCCATGGCGCGGTCCAGGAACATGACGACCACGTTCTGCCCTTCCTTGCTGAGCGTGAAGTGCGGTCCTGTCTCTGTCTTGGAGCTGCCTATATCCTTAAGCGACTTTGCCGCCGTAAAGATGTTGATGCAGGACATTACGGCAACTGCAGCGGCTGCAACAGCGAGCACCATGCGCGGCGCGCTTTTCAGCTTTTTCGCGGCAAGTATCATAAGCGCTATGAGAGCGAAGAACACGACCCCGTTGATTATCCTTTCGGACGGCGAGAAGAACACTCCGCCTTCGTATTTAAGAACGTTGGACACTACGCCGAGCTTCCTTCCGAAGAACATGTAGTTGGCTATGGAAAGTGCGCAGAATATAAGCATCACGCGCTCGAAGACCACCTTGCCTCGCGGGCTTGCGAGCCAGTAGAACACGCCGAACCAGAAGATGAAGAACCCTGCTGCCAGTATGAACGAGCTTACTGCATACCAAAGCGGGCTGAAGTAGTAGTTTAAGTCCACGTACTCCTGCGGCGAAGCGGATATGAAGGTCGTCGGGATGAGAAGGCCTATGAACAGCGTCAGGAACAGCGCCGCGGCTATGAAAAGCCTGCGGTCCGGCTTTGCCGCGGCGTTCTTTAGCGCTGCCTTGTCAGCGCGCTTTTTGGACCTTTCCGAACGGTCCATCCACGGCTTTAAGAGCTTCAGCACTATGTTTTTGACCAGTGAGAACACGTTGTTGAGCGTCCAGTAGAACACCAGACCTGCCGGTGAAGTGTACAGGAACACAAGGAACACTATGGCTATGCCGTAGATCTGTATCTTGGTCTTTAATGGGAAGCCTCTGAGGTAGATGGCGCTGGATATGAAGTTGATAAGCGTCATCAGTATGGGCAGCAGATTTACCGTAAGCGCGCCAATGCTTATCATGGCGTCAGGAGCGCCGAGGTCCGTTATCGGGCCGAAAGAAACGCCCTTAAGCAGTTCCAGGTGCGACAGGAACTGGTACGCCGCCATGAAGAACGGTATCTCAAGGAGCAGCGATACAGATCCGTGCAGAGCGTTCGCCGGCGAGTAGTTGTTCTGCCGGTAGTAGGTCTGCAGCATCATCATGCGCTCGTTGCCCGAGAAGGTCTTTTTAATGTGTTTTACGCCCGGGGCCAGCCTGGCTTCGGTGTCGCGGGCCTGCTCCTGCATGGCGTCCGCCCTCTTGTAGAGCGGCAGCACCAGGAAGTTCATCGCAAGGCTCAGGAAGATAATGCACACTCCGGGGTTTGCGATGATCTCGTAGACAGCCTGGAATATGCACTCGAAGACGAGCTTGAGCGGGCTGATGAAGAAAGTGCCAAGCATCGACCAGAACGACATACTACTGCACCTCCTTTCCCGAAAGCTCCTCGTATTTGGCTATTAGGTAGTCCGCGGCACGCTCCGCGCCCTGACCTTCGAAGACCCAGGTCTCGGCCTTTACCTGCCTGCGGCCTTCCGCGTAGACGGGATCGGAGATGCACTCGTCGATGAGGCTCTTGAGGTCCTCCATGTTATCTTCGGTGAGCTGCTTTCCAAGGCGCGGCAGCGCGGAATGCGTCCAGAGCGGCCTGCTCAGCCACCATGCGTCGTAAGGCGCGTAGTCTATCTCGGGGTCGGTATAGATGACCGGTTTGTCGTAGATGAGGGTGAAATCGAATATGACGCCGGAAAAGTCCGAAACGAGTATGTCGGAGCGGCGAAGAACGTCGAAGTTGTCCACGTCGCGGTTCCACTCCAGCTGTTCCGAAGGCGGATACTGCGCCATGATAGGCTCTATGATGTCCTTTTCCGCTGTGAACGACTGCGGGTGCGGGCGCACTATGACGTGGTATCCGGTCTTAAGGAGAACGTCTATTATGCGGCCTCCGTATACGCTGAAAATGGCACTTTTGCCCCAGGACGGAGCAAGAAGCACCGTGCGCGGATGATCCGGCGCGGGGCCTTCCTTTCTGAGCCTTTCGGCCATGACATCCATGTACGGGATGCCGATCATGTGCAGGTCCTTTGCAGGGAGCTTCCTGAGTTCTTCCAGGGCGCGTATGTCGTCTGCCTGATACTGGCCGGACAGAAGCACGGCGTCGTAGTAGTCGGTGCCGAACATGCGGTAAAGTATGATCTCGCTGGCGGCATGCGGAATGTGCACGTAGAACGAAGCCTGCGGGGAGCGCTTCCACTGGTAGACTTCGAGCCCCGGCGTTGTGGATAAAACGATACTTGCGTTGAGATTGTTGAGCCTTCCGAACAGCTTGTTGTCCTCGCCTCCGAATTCCGCGGTGAAACCGTCCGTCTCGAGACCGAACGCCGGATCGTCCTTTGAAGCTGTGATATAATGCACGCTTTTGCCGCGCTTTATGAGCTCTTTTACCACAGGCTCAAAGACGTTCCAGTATCTCTTGTTGTCGGAAAATATGACGAAAGGAAGCTTTTCGGCGTCCGCCTTGCCGCGTCCGCCTAGCCTGGTGCGCATCTTCATCGCAAAGATACGCAGTGAATAGACTGCTGCGCCGATAATACCCAAAAGCACCGTAAACAGCATGCTGCCGGTGCCGGGGTCTATGTATAGAAGCACAGGAGAGCTGCCGGCCTTAAGCCCCAGCAGTCCTGCCAGTAATGTACGGACCATGATACCCCCTGATCTGCCGCTTTATCCGCAGCAGATATATCTTATGAATTATAGCACCAGTTCCGCCATGACGCAACATTATTGAAACACAGGATATCTCCGCAACACAAAAAACGGCCTGAAAAGCCGTATTTTGCATATTGCTGTTATATTCTGTGCAGTTTCTTATCAATCCTTGTGATAGCTGAAATAGTCCCCTTTTATCATGGCCCAGGCCGCGCCGCACTTTTCGCGCACGTCGGCCGGGAGCGGACCCTTTTCCACCAGCTGCATGTTCTGGATTATCTGCTCTCTGCGGCTCACGCCAAGTATCGGAGCTGTAATGGCAGGTTCTGAAAGCAGCCAGCGCACAGCAAGCTCTATGAGGCTTATTCCGGCTTCATCGGCCACACCCTTAAGAAGGTCTATGGCATCGAAGTTCTGGTCCTTCCAGTAGCGCGCGAAGTACATCTTGTCCCTGGTGAACCTGGTGTTGTCCGCAGCGCTTTCGCGGCTGTGCTTTCCGGTAAGGAGGCCGCCGGCAAGCGGATTGAAAGGCACCATGCCTATGCCGTAGGACTTTACAAAGGGTATGAGCTCCTCGTCGGCGCCCCTTGTGAGGAGGTTGTACACGCTCTGCGTTACAACCGGGGCAGCGCAGTTCATGGCGCGCGCCTTCTCGATAATGCTGCATATCTCCCAGGCCGCAAAGTTGCTGACGCCCCAGTAGCGTATCTTGCCCTGCTTTATCAGAAGATCCATGGTCTGGATGATCTCTTCTGCAGGCGTGATGTGATCCGGCGCATGGCAGTAGAAGATATCCAGATAATCAGTGCCCAGCCTCTTAAGGCTTGCCTCAAGGCTCTTAAGCATGTGCTTTCTGCCAAGTCCGTTGCCATTCGGAACGCCCGGGCGCCCGGCGCCGACCTTGGATGCTATGATAACATCGCTGCGGCTGTCCTTAAGGGCTTCGCCCACGATCTCTTCGCTGGCTCCGCCGTTGTAGATGTTAGCCGTGTCGAAGAAGTTTACGCCTCCATCCAGCGCTGCTTTGATGATGTCTTTTGCAGCTTCCTTTTCGGTCTGGCCGCCGAACATCATGGTTCCAAGGCACATGCGCGAAACTATAAGACCTGTTGAAGGTATCGCTCTGTATTCCATCTTCTTTTCCTCCGGAACGATATGCTGTAATTGCTGTTTTTATTATGTCATAAACAAACACTTACATCAACAGAGAATTCCCTGCCGCGATTTTGTGACAGAGAACCGTCCCCCTGTCACTATTCCCCGGCGAGCAGCTTTTCCACTTCCGCGCGCTTTTCGAAGAGCACGCAGCCGCCGACGTGTTCGTCGTCCAGGAAGTCCCCGCCGCGAAGCGCTGTGAAAAGCTTCGAATGCATGGCTTCCTTAAGCGAGCTGGTGCGCACGTTGACGTCCGAATAAGGCGAGAACGGGCAAGGTTCTGCTCCGCCGTGGGAATTGATGTGGAAGAACCCGCGTCCTGCCGCCATGCAGCCTCCGTCGGCCTTTTCGTCTCCCGGGAACGAAAGGAGTATCATTTCCGGGAAAGCCTTGCGAAGCTCCGCCATGTTCTCCTCGAGCTTCTGCCTCTCCTCATCTGCCGGGGCGAGGCTAAGTGTCTCTTCCGACACCGGCACGTACTCTATGTATATCACCAGCCTGCAGCCGCGGTCCGCAAGAGTGCGCAGGAAGCTTTCCGACGTGACCTCCGAGAGGTTCTCCGTTGTCACCGTAACAGACGCGCCGAACAGGAGGCCTTTTTCCTTGAAGGTGTCCATGGAGGCTATGAGCCTTTCGTATATGCCCTCTCCGCGGCGGGTATCGGTCTTTTCCTGTCCGCCTTCGATGCTTATTACCGGGACTAGGTTGCGGCAGCGGTCTAAAAGCTGCAGCATCCTGTCCGTAAGGAAAGTCCCGTTGGTGAATATGGGAAAGAGTATATCCGGTTCTTTAGAGGCGCGGTCTATTACGTCCGGGCGCAGCATGGGTTCTCCGCCTGCAAGCATTATAAAGCTCACTCCCAGAGCTTTAGCCTGGCTGAAGATGTCCGCCCACTCGTCCGCGCTGAGCTGCTGTACCGGTTCGGTGTCGGTCGTAGCCTCGTTGCAGCGGGAATAGCAGCCTGCGCAGTGAAGGTTACAGCTGCTTGTGATGCTCGCGATCAGGAATGAAGGTATATGTTCGCCCTCTTTTTCAAGGCGGCGCCTTATATTTGTCGCCCTGCGGCTCGCCGCTGCGAACCTTAGCATGAACGCGCTCTGGCGGGGGTCTTTTGCAGTGGCTTTGATGGCATCACCTACTATACGCTCCACTCCGCGCGCTATGTGTTCCTGAAGATCGAATTTCTCGCTCATATCTCCTCCAAAAAGGCTTACAGAGCTGCCTCTACCGCCTTCTTTACCTCGTCCATGTCCACAGTCGGCTCGAACCTTGCGATGACTTTGCCTTCGCGGTCCACGAGGAACTTGGTGAAGTTCCAGCCTATGTAGGTCCTGTTTCCGTACTTCTTGTTGTTCATGTCAGCGAACTTAGCAAGAGCCGCGTTCTTAAGGCCTTTTCCGAAGCCGACGAAAGGCTTTTCTGTTCCGAGGAACACGAAGAGCGGGTCTGCGTTCTCGCCGTTTACGTCTATCTTGTCGAACTGGGGGAATTCGGTGCCAAACTTGATGGTGCAGAAATCGTGGATCTCTTCGTTGCTTCCGGGTGCCTGGCCGGCAAACTGGTTGCAGGGGAAGTCCAGGATCTCAAAGCCCTTGTCCTTAAGTTCGCTGTACATAGCCTCGAGCGGCTCGTAGTGCGGTGTGAAGCCGCAGCCTGTTGCGGTGTTGACTATAAGCAGCACCTTGCCCTTGTACTCGGAAAGGCTTACTTCCTTTCCGTCCATGTCCTTAACTGTGAAATCGTAAACTGTACTCATTTTGTTTCTCCTTTCGTATCCTGTTTCTTTTGATTCGCTAAAAGTTCGTTCAGAAGCTGGCGCAGCATGAAGGCCTTTTCAGGCGAAAGCCCTATGCATCCCGCGACCTTAAGAGGAACGTCCTTTGCCTTTTCCTGCAGGGATCTTCCTTCATCGGTAAGGCTCACGAGCACGACCCTGTCGTCCTGCGCACTTCTCTGCCTTTTTATATAGCCCGCCTGCTCCATCTTTTTAAGAAGCGGCGAGAGCGTGCCGTTGTCGAGCATAAGCTTTTCGCATATCTTCCCTACTGTTATGCCGTCCTTTTCCCAGAGGACCAGGAAGACTATGTACTGGGTGTAGGTAAGGCCCAGCGGCTTCAGCCAGGGGGTATACTGGCTTATTATATGGCGCGAAGCCGCGTAGAGCGGAAAGCACAGCTGGTATTCGAGCTTCATTGCTTCGCGGTGATCGTATTCCATAGCTTCTCCTTTCGCTTTATGTTTTATGCAATTATATTTTATCAAATATATTTTCGAAGTCAAGTGCTTTTTTCGCTGCGCAAAAGAAAAGACCCCGGCGCGTGTGCTGCGCCGGAGCCTTCCTAACCGGTTACCTGTAATTGTACGGGCCGTAACCGTTCTGCCCGTAGTACCCGCGGCTTACGCCCCTTTGCGGGGATATCAGTGAGAAGAGCCCCACTACCGCAAACAGAGGGAACGCCAGATACAGGAGGCCGCTTGCAAAGCCCGCTATTATGATCCCCGGAAGGAAGATCAGTGTAAGCAGGACTTTCAGGAACCCCCACGACAGTCTGATGGCAAAGCCCATCATCCTGCCGAACACACCGATCATCATGATCGCGAAGATTAGTGTAAGCATTTTTATACCTCCCTTAAGCAAGGTCCTTTGCCTTAGCTTTGTATATATTGTACCCTCGCCTGCGCCGCGCTTAAAGGAAAAGACCGGCAAATTAGGCCGGTCTAAACATGTAATTAAGGAAAAATATATTATGCAAGCGCGAAGTGTTCTTGAAGAAACTGTGAAACCCCTTGAAATCATTTAAAAACTGGTGTAGTAATACAGACGCAGCAATAATACTGCACTTTATATCCAGACAATGAAAGGATCAAAAACATGAAAAAGATCATAGCAATAATCATGGCATCAGCGCTTATCCTGTCTCTTGCAGCCTGTACTTCTGACAACTCTTCTCAGCACGGTCCGGGAGGAACACCTCCGGATATGCCTGGAGGAAACCACAGTCCTGGCGGAGCGCCGGGAGGAAGCAGGTCCGAAGTCATCTACGCCGGAGCTTCAGAGATAAATACATCAACCAGCGAGAACGGAAAGACATACGCTTCTGATACAGCTGATCAAAGCGCCCTTATGATAAACACCTCTGAAGATGTAACTATCACTGACCCGACAGTAAACAAGACCGGCGACTCCGAAAGCGGAGACAACTGCAACTTCTATGGCCAGAACGCCGCAGTTCTTGTGATGGGCGGCTCTGCGACCACCATAACAGGCGGAACCATTACTTCCAACGCTTCGGGAGCAAACGGAGTATTCTCCTACGGAGGAAACGGCGGACAGAACGGTGCTTCGGGAGACGGAACAATAGTTATTATTAAGGATACCGTGATCACAACAAGCGGAAGCGGATCCGGCGGTATAATGACCACCGGCGGCGGAATAACAAAAGCTTACGATCTGACAGTTACAACATCCGGCCAGTCTTCTGCCGCGATACGCACAGACCGCGGCGGCGGGACCGTATTTGTTGACGGCGGCAGCTATACATCCAACGGACTTGGATCACCTTCCATCTATTCAACGGCAGATATAACTGTCGAAAACGCAGCGCTTACTTCAAACCTGTCAGAAGGCGTATGCATAGAAGGTCTCAACTCGATCACACTCAACAACTGTGATCTTACTGCTAACAATACAAAATGCAACGGAAACGCCACGTTCCTGGACAGCATAATGATATACCAGTCGATGTCCGGTGACTCAAAGAGCGGAACATCATCCTTTACCATGACAGGCGGAAGCCTCACAAGCAAAAACGGACATGTGTTCCATGTTACGAATACCAGTGCGGTAATAACCCTGTCCGGAGTAAAGATAACAAATGAAGACAGCAGTAACGTGCTCCTTTCCGTCTGCGATGACGGATGGAGCGGAGGAAGCAATAAGGCAGTCCTTAAAGCCGCGTCCCAGACGCTTTCCGGAGCGGTTCTTGTCGGAAGCAATTCGGGCCTGACCCTGGACCTTACAGACGGCTCTTCCTTTGAAGGATATGTGAGCGGAAAGATCACCAATGCCGGAGGAAAGACCGTATCCACCGAAGTAGGAACTGTTTCCGTGACACTTGACGGCAGCAGCACATGGACACTAACCGCAGACAGCTATATAACTGAATTCAGCGGCAGTGCTGAGAATATCATAAGTAACGGATACACACTGTATGTAAACGGAATAGCGCTGACAGGAACAAAGTAGGAAAAGTCAGCTCCTGTAAATATGTTTACAGAACAGCTTTAAGAAAATCCGTGACGATGCGGTCCGCAAAGGCTCCGGTCTCGTTGAAGAAGCCGTGCCCTGCCCCGCTGGTGACTTTGTATGTTACCGCGGCAGGAGCGCTGCCTTCTTCGGCAGGCCTTGCCGCGTAGACATTGCGGGTCTTTTCGGAATAGCCTATGGGCACCACATCGTCAGAATCCCCGTGCAGTATCAGCACGGGGCCTTTGTATTTCGGGATCTCATGCCAGGTGTCGAGATCCCAGATGTCCTGCGCGAAACACTTACCCAGCAGGATGTCCCTGCGCGGCTGGTCTTTTATTGCATCGTAGAAGCCGAAACTGCTGTGGACTTCGTCGCGTATGTTGAAAGCCGGATAGAACAGGACGAGCGCTGCCGGGACAGGAAGATCCGGCTGCTTTGCTTCCCTGTTTGCCTCTGCGATGGCCGCAGCAGCCAGCGCCGCAACGTAGCCTCCCATGCTCTCGCCCCACAGCACGATGCGCCCGGGATCGACGAACTCCTGGCTCAATACCGCATTAAACACGGCGATCATGTCGTCCCTTTCGGTCACGACCGACATATCTTCCGTGCGCCCCTGGCTTTTGGCAAAAGGCGTTCCACCGCAGAAATCAAAAGATATGGACGCGAAGCCTTCTTTAGCGTAGCGCTCCGCGCAGTTGAGGTTATCCTGGTACGACCCGCCGTAGCCGTGTCCTATGATGATGGTGGGGAATCTAAGAGCCCCAGCTTCATCGCGCGCCGCAAGCTGCGTATTTTCCGGTATGTAGGCCAGGCAGTAGATATCCAGGCCGTTCCGCCTTGCGTGAAACTCTTTTTCCTTAAAACAGCTCATGGTCATCCTTCCTGCCGCACGGCTGCGGCCAGCTTTTTTGAGATCTTCCGCATGGCGTCCTTATCGACCTTGCAGACGGTTCGGTCGTAGGTGTAGAGGCCGTTGATCTCGTCCTCTATGTCCGAAAGCTGCGTGTATATACAGCCGCAGCAGCCCAGCGGGACAGCCGGTATTATCATCTTTCCATAAAGGGCGGCTATGCGCTCTGTAAGCTCTTTGCTGTCCTTGCACTTGCCGTAGCCGTAGGTCTTTCGCTCCTGAACGGGGTTTAGCGGACCGGGAACACCGTGCCCTCCGGCTTCGAGGCTGTAGCCTCCGCACTCGCTTATGAAAAGCGGCCTTCCGCCTTTGCCGCCCTTTTTTATAGTTGGTGTGCGGAAGTAAATGTGCCTGCTGTCGAAGTCAGACTTTTCCTGCGCGAACCAGCCCGAGGTGCTGTCCACAAGGCGCGTTTTGTCCCAGGCTTTGAACATACCGAAGAGGCAGTCCGAATCGAACTGGCCCCAGCCTTCGTTGAAAATGGTCCATGCGACTATGCACGGGTGGTTATAAAGGTGCTGCACTGTCTTTTCGCAGTGCTCTATGAAGTATTTTTCGCGAGGGCCGCGCAAAGCGATGCTGTCGGAACGGTTTACGCCGATGGTAGGCAGTATGGTGTCCCGGAAAAAGCTGTATTCTCCGCTGTTTACCATGTCCTGCATCACCAGCATGCCAAGGCGGTCGCACTGGTAGTAGAACTCTTCCGGCTCGATCTTGATGTGCTTTCTGAGCAGGTTGAAACCGAGCTCCTTCATGCGAAGGATGTCACGGGAGTACTCCTCCGGGTCTTCGGGAAGCATGAGGCCTGGGGCAAAATAGCCCTGGTCCAGAACTCCGTGAAGGAATACTGGCTTTCCGTTCAGGCAGACCCTGTTTACGCCGCCAATGCTGCGTATATCTATGGTGCGAAGCGCAAAGTAGACTTCCACTTCGTCCCGGCCTGCGGTGATGACCGCGGTGTAGAGGAACGGGTCGTCCGGGGTCCAAAGATGCGGGGCTTTGGGTTCTATCCTGAAGCTCTGAAACCCTTCGCCGGAAGGATCATGCAGTACGGAGTATTCTGCAGCGATCTCCTCTTCGGCTAACTCCTGCGCCGCACCGTTTTTGCATCCCGACAGCCTGATCTTTGCCTTCTGGGGGCAGTCGACTTCTACAGTAACGCCTTCAAGGTCCGGGGTAATGCGGACGCTGCGGATGTAGTCTTTTGGTACCTGTTCTATCCAAACGCTCTGCCACAGGCCGGACATGGGCGTATACCACATCCCGCCGCGCTTTTTCTTCTGTTTGCCGTACGGGTAGAGGTGGTCCAGACGGTCCTGTACGCGCACTTCAAGCACGTTGACGCCGTCGACTGCGATATCAGAAATGTCGAATTCAAAAGGAAGGTAGCCGCCCTCGTGGATACCTATATCGATCCCGTTGAGCTTTACGTCCGCGATCTGGTCGGCAGCCTCAAAATGCAAAAGTACCAGCTCATCTTCGCGCCTGAAATCAAAGCAGGTCTGATAGAACAGATCCTGCTCGCTGCGGCACGACGGCACGGTGCAGAGCCCTCCGCCGGGCAACTCTTCGCCCTGCAGCATCCACTCACCGCAGAGGCTCTGCCAGCTTTTGCGCCTCAGCTGAGGCCTGGGATAAACGTCTTTCCAGTCCATAGAATTCCCCGCTCCTTAAGAGCCTACCACTCGTCGGACGGCAGGATAACGTCGTCCTCAAAGATCTCGCGTATGATGGCCTTCTCTTCGGACGGCTTTACCGGCTCATCCTCGAAGCGCTCCTTGAACGTGACCTTGACGCTCGCAAGCTGAGCCGCCTCGGTACGCGCCTCCTTAAGATCCCGCCGGTCGAACAGCAGGCAGTCCGTAAGCTCCCACACGAAGACCCAGAACAGTATGAACACCACCTCTACGATGACGCTGAGCACGCCGCCGGAAAACCTTGAACTGATGAACACCATGCCGGCAAACACCAAAGCCATGATTATGAGGAATATAGCCCTTCCCTTGTTCTTTTCCAGGGCCATCTGGGTGTCGCCCATCTTGAGGGCGTAGTAGTCGGCGATGGTCTCCTCTATGGCGTCCTGCTGCGCCTTGGTGAAGCGGTGACCACAGATCTCCAGAACTATGGGATACTCCGTAGGTATGTAGTTGGCGTTCTGCTCCACGAACCTCGCGAAGTGACCGTTGATCCATTCGTATCCCTCCACGGAGAGGCGGTCTATGATGTCGTAGTAGCCCGAAACGTTGCATGAGATGTAGGCAAGGCCGTGGTCGACGTAGATATCCTTTACGAACTTGTCCAGGTCTACGCTCTTTTTGCTGAATTTCTTTAAATTTTCCCTGAGCCTGCGGCTCTTTCTGTCGAATAACATCTTTTATTTCCCTTTCGTTCCGGCTCTTGGGATCAGGGCGAGGACCGCTGCCAGTACGACGGCAACGATGAAGGCTGCCAGCCATATGCTGCGGTTCGGCAAAAAGCTGGTCGTGCCGTCGCTGTTTGTGATGAGCTCGGCGTTCTTCAGAACCGCCGCGCCAATCGCAGGCCCAATGAGCCCGGGCACGAACACCTGCCCTATTATCCTGACGCCCTGGAACTGGCCCGCGCGGTTTTCGGGGATAAGATCCCTTATCTGCGCACCGAAGACCGACATGCCTGTAAGATATCCGCTCATCATCAGAAGAGAGCCGATGAACACCGGTACCGTGCTGCGGAAGAAGAACAGCAGCACGTAGCCTGCCAGAAGCATAGCAAGGCTCGGAACTATGCTTGTCTTAAAGCCTTTGCTGTCGTAGACCCTGCCGTAGAGTGCGGTCACCACTGCCGCTACGATTATAGCAGGCGCCATTATGAGCACGTAGTTCGGCATCTTAAGGGTCTGCTCGTAGTAGATTATCAGGTAAGGCATGAATACCTGTATGGAGATGCCGAACACCGCGAAAGCGCCAAGCACTGCATACAGGCGCCTGTTTGCCTTAACTGTGGACGGCCTGAAGCTGTAAGCCAGCACCTGCCCTATGGGCTGCGAGCTCTTCTTAAGGTCCGGCGCGTCCTCTATTATGAACCAGCCGACTATGCCTATCACAGTGGTCGCTATGCCTATGATGTAGTAAATGGCTGTCCAGCTGCCGCGCTCGTCCAGATTGAAGCTCATAAAGCCGCCGAACACCACCAGTATGGACACTAAAGGCATCATGGAGTTGAAGCCTTCTATGCGCCCACGGTTGGTCTCATCGCCGCGGTCAGTAAGCCACGCGTTGTATGCCGCGTCGTTGGCGGTCGATCCGAAGAAGGTCATAACGCAGTCCATGACTATAGTTAACATAACGCTTTTTATGTACGCGAAGCTGATTATAGATATGCCCCAGATGATGTATCCTACGCTCATGAAGGCTTTGCGTTTTCCGACCTTGTCGGAGACGGCCCCCATTATGATAGTCGTAAGCGCTGCCACTACCGCGCTTGCCATTACCATCGCGGATATCTGGGAAGCGCTGGCGTGGAACATCTTGTAGATGAACACGTTGAAATACATGTTTTCGACCACCCACGCCACCTGGCCCATAAGGCCGAAGACCAGCATGGCGGTCCAGAATTTTCTGCCAAGTTTAGTCTGCATTATTCGATACCCTGCTGTTTGCACCAGATATTCATCACCGTATCCACCGGAAGGTGCTTAACGAGAGCCACCTGCCTGCGTACCGGCGCACCAAGGATGGACACGGTCTTCTTCTTTTTGAGGTCTTCCATGGCCTGGACGGCTACTTCCGAGGCTTCGTACCAGCGGTCCACATACCTTATGTAGCGGTCGTGTTCCGCGGCAGCCTGGAATTCCGTCTTTATCCAGCCGGGGCAGACGCACATAACGTGTATGCCGCTGGGTTTAAGCTCCCGGCCTATGGCTCTGGAAAAACTCAGGACCGCGGCTTTGGACGCGCCGTAGACCGACTGGTAAGGCACGGGCTGCCAGGCGGAATTTGAGCCGATATTGACTATGCTGCAGCCGGCCTTCATGTAGGGAAGGCTCACCCTGCATATGGCTGTAAGCGCTATGGTGTTGAGCCTTAGGCAGTTTATCTGCGCGTCAAGATCGCTTTTAGAAAAAGGCCCGAAAGCACCGCAGCCGGCGGCGTTTACCAAAAGCTTTATGACCGGTCTTTCCGCCTCCAGCAGCGCTTTATATTGCTGCACAAAGCTTTCGTCCGCAAGGTCCAAAGGGACGCATTTAAGGCTGTGGCTGCACTTTTCCTTAAGCTCTTCGAGTCTTTCCCTGCGCCTTGCAATGACCCAGATCTGCTCTATTTCAGCCAGTTTGTCGGCTTCGTATACGAATTCTCTTCCTATTCCGGAGGAAGCTCCGGTGATGACTGCTATGTTCATGTATTTTCTCCGATCCTGCCGCTTCTCACCTCTCCAGGAGCCACTTCTTTCCGTCCTTCATTACCATGAGAGGGCCGTTTAAGGTCTCGATGATCTCCCCGCCGGGGTACCTCCGGAGCACCGTGCCCTCGCGGTAATCCGGGTCCTCGAACCACCTTGAGAATATCAGAACGTCTCCGTCGCGGCAGTCGAAAGTTTCGGTATTGCCGAGCTCGAACTCGCCCTTATCCGGCCAGACGACCTGGAAGCGCTTGTCCGGGCCCTGCCTTGTGAGGACCAGCGGCGCAGTGTCGAGCATCAGATTGTAGCAGTCCGGGACCTCATCCAGCGACAGCTGCGCGAAGACTTCCGCAGAGCGGAGATCCTCGCTGCATCGGTAGATGAAGATGCGGCGGGCCTCAAAGTCCACGAGCAGGAAGTACACGCGGCCTTCCCACACTGCGGGCTTTCCGAAATACTGCCCTGCTTCGGCAAACAGCGGCTCGAAGACCCTTCCGTCCGCAAGCGATACGAATATGAGCCTGTTGCTTCTTATGCCGCTGCCGGAATCATAGATCTCCTCGGCCTCGTAGAGATCTCCGGAGGTGTGGTCCGTGCCCCAGTAGAGATTCTTTTCAGCATCCAGAAGCTCCAGGTAGCTTATGGAGCCTGTGCTGAGCGGCTTTATCTGCATTTTATAGTCTTCTGATGTCATGATCCTGTGTTCGTCCTTTTCTATAGTTCCTGTCTGGGTAGAATACTCGCCGAACGAATGGTGCCTGAAGCCGCACTTTTCCTGAACGCGGGCGGACTGCCTGTTGCGGGTGAAATGGCTGCATGTGACGGCGTCCAGGCCGAGCTCGTTAAAGAGCCAGTCCAGCACGGCGTTCACGGCCTCCGGCATTATCCCAAGGCCCCAGTAGTCCTTGGAAAGCACAAAACCTAACTCGCGGACCTTAAGATCAGCAAGTTCCGGGTAATACTTTTCCTTGTATTCTTCTATTCCGAGCGATCCGATGACTTTGCCCGGCTGCAGCAGGCCAGGCCCTCTGTACTCTATTGCAAAGGTCCTTTTATGGTCTATGAAGCGCTGAAGTATGGCCTCGGAATCCTCTATGCTGCGGTGATGCCCCCAGCCAGCCATCTCGCCGACCCCGGGCACGGAAGCGTACTCGAAAAAGTCGTCCAGGTCCGAACGCCTCCACGGGCGCAGGACAAGCCGCTCGGTTCTGATTATTGTATTGGAAACATCTATCTGCGCGTTCATGGTCTATCCTTTTCCGGAAGCTTCCGGGGATCTCATTGCGGCAGCCAGTTCTTCCAGGCTGATGCCAAAGCTGTTTAAGCGTCGCAGGAAGGTTCTGGCGTTTGCCGTGCCAATGCCAAGTGCAGCTCCGGCCCTTGCCCTTTTTTGTGCGCTGCCCTCGCCCCCGGCAAGCCCCAGCTCCACCAGATCCTGAAATTGGGGACGGTTCTGATTTTCATTTTTCCAGTTAATACCATTATGCAAGCGAGAACCGTCCCCATTTTTCACGGGACCGTCCCCGGTTTCACTATCCCCGGTTTCGATCTCACAGCAGGCGGCTTCGAGGGCCCGCAGGATGTCCGCGGGCTTTGCGTTTTCTATGCCTATATCGCCGGACTTTTCAGCCTGGCTCTGTGTAAGGTACGCGTGCTGTGCCCTTGGAAACAGCCCCGTAAGGCGCTCCCTTATCTGCCTTCCTGCATGGTCCGGGTCGGTAAATATGACTATTCCGGTCTTTTCGTACGCGGCCGAAATAAGATCCAGAGTCTGCTGGGTGATACCGTAGCCGTGGGTCCAGAGCACGTTAGCGTCCACGGCGGCAAGGACCGCCGACATGTCGTCGCGGCCCTCCACGACTATAGTCTGGCGGACTCTGGGGCGTTCCGCGTCCTTACGATCTTCCGCGCTCACAGCTCTTCCTCCCAGAGCCCTGAAACGAAATACATCAGGGCTACCCAGGTGTAGACAGAGTAAAAGATCCCCTCATCGTCCCTGCCCTGCCTCAGAATGCGTAGCGCGTCGGAGCGGCTGTACAGAGTGTAGTCTCCGATCAGCTCCGCGCCTTCTTCGCCGTCGGAATTGAAGACCGATTCGTCCTCTATATCGGCGACCGCGCAGACTATGCTGTTGCTTTCGTCTGTCATGCCCGGAGAGCTGAAAGCCAACGGGTTTACGACAAATATCCTGTCCGTGCTCTTAAGTTCCAGCCCGGTCTCTTCTTTGATCTCGCGGCGCGCTGTAGCAAGCTGCGGCACAGGTTCGCCCTTATCCGAAGGATCCATAAGCCCTGCAGGGGGGCTCAGCAAAAACTGGCCCACCGGATAGCGAAACTCTTTGGTAAGGAGCAGCTTAGGGACCCTTCTGCCATTATCTGCTGCAGTTCCGTCCGCACATTCCGGCACGCGGACTATAACTATGCATGTTACCGCATCCGGCAGCATGGATCTGAATTCCTCGTCGGAGCACAGAGCTGCAATGGCGCTTCCGCGGCGGCTCACGCTGTAGTAGTGCTTAAGGCCTTCATATCCGAGGTCTGAAACGCTTATGTATCTAGTCTCAAGAAGCGGCATTACCCGCTTAGGATCCAGTTCCGGCTTTTTCATCTGCAATACCTTAAAACTCCCCCGTTCCCTCCCTCGCTTTTAAAGCGGCCGGCGATACGGTAGTAAACATACCCTGTAAATGTGCACATGTATGTGTTTTGGGCTTGAATCGTGAGGCAAAAGCCTGGTATGCGCCCGGCATACATGAGAACCTGCGGCTCATTCTCAACCGCTGAGATCACGCCCGCTCCGCGAAAAAAGCTACCTGCTTCATACAACGCAGGGACTCTCAGCCCTGCGCATATCCATCAGATCAGTTCTGTGGTCCAGTTAAGCTCCTGGAGCTTTTCGTCCGTCTCGCGGAGCTCTTTGGATGCTGCGTCCACCTGTTTCTGCAGCTTTGCTACGTCTACGGTGCTGACTATCTTTATCTCCGCGCGGCTGTAGCGATCCACCTTGCTGCTTGCCTCGTCCAGGAAGCTGCGCATTATGGAAAGCTTCTTGCTGAGCATGTCGCGGTGCGCGATCAGCGCCGTGATGCTTCTGCCGTCCTCCAGCACCGTTTTGCTGTTGGTGAGGTTGATCCTTGCGACCAGGTCCTCAAGCTGAAGAAGCAGAGCTTCCAGCTCTTTTAAGAGGTCCGAAGGTTTTTCGGATGGCTGCTCGCCCTCCTGCACCTTGGCGTTGTTCTTCATCCTGTTGTTTATCTCTGCGAGCCTTTTCTGAAGGTCCGCGCGCTGTAAGAGCGCTGTTGCAAGCTTCATTCTATTTCCCTCCGTTTTCATCCGGTCTTTCATCAATCTTTTCTTCTCTGGCGGAGCCGCTCTCCTCTTTTACAGAACTGCCCTTTCCCTGAGGGTATCCGTTGGCGGCACGCCATTCCTTTATCGCCTTCAGGCGCTCGCCGTACCTTGTCTCGAAGCCCTGGTCAGTGGGAATGTAGTACTCCCTGCCCAGGAGCGAATCCGGAAGGCACTGCAGATTGGTAATCTTCTCTTTTGTATCGTGCGCGTACTGGTAGCCCTTGCCGTAGCCAAGATCCTTCATCAGCTTTGTGGGAGCGTTACGGATCTGCATGGGCACGGGCTCGTCCAGCATCTTAAGAGCGTCTGCCTTGGCCATATTGTAAGCTACTTCCATTGCGTTGGACTTGGGCGCCAGGGAGTTGTACACGACTGCCTCAGTAAGATGCACGCTGCACTCAGGCATACCTATAAGGTGGCAGGCCTGGAAAGCCGCGACCGATATCTCAAGCGCCCTGGGGTCCGCCATGCCGACGTCTTCTGCGGCAAAGCGGGTAACGCGCCTTGCTATGTATATCGGATCTTCCCCCGCTTCCAGCATGCGGGCGAGCCAGTAGACTGCCGCGTCCGGGTCGGAATTGCGCATGGATTTGTGCAGCGCGGAGATGAGGTTGTAGTGCTCTTCCCCGCTCTTATCGTACAGCAGGAACTTGCGCGAAACGCTCTGCTGCATTATCTCGTCTGTTACGACGACGTTGCCCTCCGGGTCCGTATCCGAGTTGAGTATGACCATCTCCAGGGTGGATAGAGCCGCGCGCGCGTCGCCGTTGGCAAAGGCTGCAATGGACTTTACCATATCATCTGTTATGTTAATATGTTCATTCCCAAAGCCTCTTGGGTCTTTTATCGCCCTCCAGAGTATCTCGGCTATGTCGTCCGCTGTGAGCTGGCGCAGCACGAATACCCTGCACCGCGAGAGCAGAGCGCCGTTGACCTCGAACGAGGGGTTTTCCGTCGTGGCGCCTATCAGCACTATGCTGCCTCGCTCCACAAAGGGCAGGAACGCGTCCTGCTGGGCTTTGTTGAAGCGGTGGATCTCATCCACGAACACTATGGTGCGCGTGCCGAAGCGGCGGTTCTGCTCCGCCTGCTCCATGACGCCCTTTATCTCCTTGATGCCGCTGGTGACCGCTGAGAAGTTGATGAATTCGGACTTCGTTGTGTTTGCGATGATGCTGGCAAGCGTAGTCTTGCCCACGCCCGGCGGGCCCCAGAATATCATGGAGCTGATGTTGTCCGTCTCTATGAGCTTTCTTAAAAGCTTGCCCTTGCCGATGAGGTGCTTCTGGCCCGCGAACTCGTCAAGAGTTTTGGGCCGCAAGCGGTCCGCCAGAGGGCGTTTTATCTTTTCTTCGAAAAATGTTACCTGTTCCATTTTCTGACCTGCTATTCTGCGCGAACAAACGTTCACTTGATTATAGCATACTATCCGCCGGTATGCAAGCCGATGACCTTCCAGGCGTCGATCAGCTTATCGAGGCTGCAGGCGGCGTTTGCGGGGCTGGTGGATGGCAGCTTTACGGCCTCTATGCCGGTCCGCGGGAGCTGATACTTCCTGTACATTTCGAATGATCTGGTGCCGTTGCAGAAGATGCGCTGCACAGCGGAGTTCTCCAGTATCTCCGAAAGATCCGTAGGCACCGCGTCAGTGATCGACGCGTCGGAAGAGCCTTTTATCTCGCACGAGGCTATGGAATCCCACAGAGCAAGGCCGTGGTCAAGTATCAGAGCCTTCTTTTCGGGTATGCTCTGCGGCACAGGCTCGTCAAACAGCGCTGCTATCACCTTCCAGAAGCGGTTCTGCGGATGCCCGTAGAAAAACATGGCTTCCCTGGATCTTACCGACGGGAAAGACCCCAGTATCAGGACTTTCGAATCCCTGTTGTACAGCGGCGGAAAAGGATGTACTATCATTCCGCACCGGCTTCCGCTCCGCTGCCTTCTGTTCCTGGATCTGCGCCCTCGGCTCCGGTCTCGGATCCGGACGAGATCTCATCTCCAAAACTCTCAGCGCTGTCCGCTTCCTGTGTGAGGAACTGCTCTGCCGCATCCGCAGCAGCCGCCGGGGCAGCATTGGGTTCCGCAGCAGGTCCGGCTTCAAAGCGATCTTCTCCGCGCCGCCTTGCCAGTCTGCGCCTCAAAAGAAGCACGGCAACGATAACTATCACAGCTAC
This sequence comes from Bacillota bacterium, assembly GCA_017443515.1. Lineage (GTDB taxonomy): Bacteria > Bacillota > Clostridia > Peptostreptococcales > Anaerovoracaceae > RUG13409. The sequence goes on from JAFRXM010000040.1 coordinate 26,646, forward strand.
AGTAACTACTGCTGCGGTAAGCGCAGTATCGTTTCTCACCACCACTACATCCGCAAACGCGGGTACTGTGCAAAGTGCTGCCGCAAGCACCGTAAGCGCCGCTTTTTTCAATGCTTTCATTGCTTCCTCCTGTTCAGAGTTTTATTATCAGGCCTATGCCGTAAGTTATAACGTTAGCTGCAAGTGTCAGCAGAAACAGCTTCAGGGAGCCTCCGAAGGAATGCCTGTAGATAAGGTATTCAGCCGCGACGACCACCGCTTCCAGAAGCAGTATCCACGGAAACGGATACAGCGCCGGGACCAGCGCCAAAAGCAGGTTCAGCGTCAGGTTGGTGACGACGTTTGCCAGCGCTACGATCTCAAGGTCGAGCCTCCTGCGGCAGCCTGCCAGCCAGAAGAACGCTGTTTCGACGGCAACGGTAATTATGCACGCGAGAAAGAACCGCATCACGCCTCATCTTCGCCGGCCCTGTCCTCCGGCTCCATTCCAGCGAAGTCAGTCATTTCCGACATTCTGCGCCTTTCAGCGCTCTTCCTGGCCAGCAGCACCGCAGCGATAACTATTATAGCTATGACCGCCACAAGTATGATGCCTAAAAACATGAACATCGGTGCGAAACTGACGTCAGCGAACGCGGGAACAGTCCCGCAGAACAAAACCACCAGCAGAACAAATGCTGCCGCGGCGCGCCTTAACGCGCCCTTTTTATTTCTTTTCATGATCTTTTCCCCCTTTTATTATCCTTTCCGAATACAGGACCGCAAACAGTCCGAACAGGAAACACAGTATTATCAAGGCTTTTGCGGCCGGGCCGGTGAGCTTTATATACATTCCGAATATCGTACCCGGCCACAGCGCCGATGCGGCAAGCCCGAAGGCAAGGCCAGGATCCTGCGGCATGAGCCGGTATAGGAGCCACAGCGTGACCGGCATGCTCAGGTTAAGAAGCAGCTGGCCGATAAGCGACGCCGGCATGCTTGAAGCAAGAAATGCCGTAAGAAGCGCCGCCACCGGAATAGTTACGGACGACATGCGCCCTGCCCCTGCCCTGTCGCTGGCAAGACCGCCCAGAGCCTTTCCCAGAAACACGAAGAGCGTCAGCAGCAGAGCTTCCGCAGCACCGCTCTTCCATGTAAATTCCGCCGCGCTGCCGCCGATCGCCCGTACGGCCACCGCTGCGGTAAGCAACACGACCGGAAGTACAGGGATCTTTGGGAGCGCCAAGCCCCCTGAAGACTCAGAATCAGCATTATCTTCAGCAGCGCTGTTCCTTTTATACACTGCGGCGCATGCAAACGCAGCCAGTGCAAGCAGTATCGCTGCCCAGGTCCGCATCTGCGGCCACAACGTTCCAAGCGTGACCCCGAACGCGCCCGGTGCCACGAACACCCCAAGAGGCGCTGCCTTTCCCGCGCTTTTTTCGAGCGTCACCATGCCTCCTGCCACATGGAACAGACTGTTGCCGAGGGCAAACACGATGACCTTTGGGATAAGCCCGGCTGGAGCCAGAGCGCCAAGGACCACCAGGAACATCCCTGCGGCCTGCCACATACCGCAGAACGGGACAAGCCTGCGTTTCCTTGCCGGAACGTCCAGCAAAAGCCCCACCACGCACTGAGTCGAGAACGCCAGCGTGTTGTACAGCACTACAGCCATAGCCAGCGCCTGGCCTTCCGCCCCGCCGCTGTAAAGCGCGCATACGCAGGTCCAGTCCACCAGAAAATGTGCAATTGCATTCAATGCCGCTACCATATTAATATATTATACTACTATTAACAACAATGTTACAAGTGTGACAGAGAACCGTCCCCTGTCACCATCTGCACAATAGCTGCGCGTATTTCTTGTAGCTATAGCATCTTAACAAAGCGCCGGAAATACTGTATAATCCAATTGTTTAATGCTAACTTGCCCTGCCGGGCACTTTTGATCAGGAGAAGCCGATGAAGATAGGCATAGGAATAGATACCGGCGGCACCTGCACGGATGCCGTAGCACTCGACCTTGATACCCAGAAACTGCTTGCAAAAGGCAAGACTCTCACCACCCGCGAGGACCTTTCCATAGGCATAGGAAAGGCCCTGGACATGCTGCCGCAGGAGCTCATCCGCGACGCTAAGGTGGTGTCGCTTTCAACTACTCTGGCCACCAACGCCACCATAGAAGGCAAAGGCTGCCGCGCGAAGCTGGTGCTGTTCGGCCTTACCGACGAGTACCTCGCCCGCATGCATGCTCCTGAAAACTACAAGCTCACGCCCGACCGCGTACTGGCCGTGGACACCCACGGAAGCGCGGACGGCCTCATCGTGGACGAACCGGACTGGGACGCCCTGTTTTCCGAGCACGGGGAGTGGCTTCGCGACGCCGACGCCCTCTCGGCCGTGGAGGTCTGGGCCGACGATACCGGCGCCCCCAACGAAAAGCGCTTTAAAGAGCAGGTAGAAGCCCGCACGGACATCAAGTGCGTAAGCGCCAGCGAGATAACAAGCGGCATCAACGTGTTCGCCCGCGGCGCCACAGCCCTTCTAAACGCCAGGCTCTTCCCGATAGTAAAAGAATTCATAGACGTAGCCGAAGCTGACTTCAGGAAGCGCGGCTGCACCGCCCCCATAATGGTAGTAAGAAGCGACAGCTCGCTGATGTCCTCCGAGCTCGCCCTTTCGCGTCCTGTGGAGACCATGCTCTGCGGCCCGGCAGCAAGCGTTCTTGCCGGCAAAAGTTTTTCCGGCTGTGACAACTACATAGTCGTAGACATGGGCGGCACCTCCACCGACATCTCCGTGGTGAGCGGCGGCAAGGCCCAGACCGCAGACGACGGAATTAAGGTCGCGGAATGGGCCACTTCCGTGCGCGGCGTTAAGGTCTACCCCTTCAACCTCGGCGGCGACAGCGCAGTAAGGCTGGTCAGCAAACAGCCTCAGCTCTTCCCAAGAAGAGTGCGCTCCGTGTGCTCCGCCGCGGTCCAGTGGCCGCAGATAAAAGACCAGCTTAAGGAGCTTATCGAAGGCGGGCATCACAACAACAAATTCCCGCTGCACGAGTTCTACTACCTGGTCAGAAAGCCCGAAGACCTCAGTCATTTCAACGCCAAAGAGCAAAAACTCATCAAAGCCTGCGAAAAAGGCCCGGTGCTCCTTGAGAACCTGGAAAAAGCCGCGGGTCTCGACATATACAGCCTCGACACCGAGCGCGTAGAATCCGAAGGTATAATCATGCGCATAGGCCTTACTCCTACGGATTTCATGCACATCAAGGGCAACTACCTGGAGTTTGACAGGGAGGCTTCGGTCCTTGCCGCGCGCTACATGTTCCAGGAGATGACAGGAAAGCCCACGGGCGAAATTACAGAAGAGGACGTACTTGGGCTCGCAGACCAGGTGTACGACATCACCGAGGAAAAGATGTATGGAAACATCCTGCAGATGGCGCTCGAAAGGCAGTACCATGCCGCATTCAAAGACGGTCTCGATCCGCAGACAGCCTTCCTCATTAAGCAGGCCTGGAAAGACAGGAACAAAGACGGCACGAGCCTTCTTACTCATGTATTCACAAGCGATTTCACGATCGTAGGCATAGGCGCGCCGACCCACCTCTTCCTGCCCGAAGTGGCAAGAGCTCTAAAAGCGCCCTGCGTCCTTCCGGACAACGCCGAAGTAGCCAACGCCATAGGCGCCCTTAAGGCGGACCTGAACGCCGTCGCCCGCGTAGGCATAAGCGAAAGGTACATCTTCGACGAAGGAAGGCCCTTCTTCATAGTGCACGCTCCCAAGGGAAGCGTCAGGATAGACAACCTCCCCGAAGCCCTGGGATACGCGAAAAAAGCCGCAGAAGAAGCAGCCGTCGAAGAAGCCCGCGCCCGCGGAGCAAAAGGCGATATAAAAGTTTCGTCTCACGAGGAATTCCTCATGGTCACCAGCAAGATCGGCACCAAGGTAAAACTCGGCCGCGAGATCGTCGCCGAAGCTGAAGTGTGAAAATATAAACTTAGGGCCGATCCTGGTTTCACCATTGACAAATCACTACATATTGTGGTTTAATATCTAAGGCAAATACATCTTTAAAGTGATCCAGAGAGGTCAGAAAGATAGTCATCATGAGTTTTTGTGTAAACGAAAAAGGTCATACCGTTTTTCCCGGATTTTGCGATGTGCACGTGCACTTTCGCCAGCCGGGATTTTCTTATAAAGAGACCATAAAAACGGGAAGCCTGGCAGCAGCCCGCGGAGGGTACACAGCGGTCTGCACCATGCCGAATCTGAACCCCGTACCCGACAGCCTGCCCCACCTCAAAGAGCAGCTTGATATCATCAAAAAGGACGCAGCGGTAGCGGTCCTTCCCTACGGAGCCATCACCGTCGGGGAAAACGGCGAAGAACTCTCCGACATGGAAGCTATGGCCCCGTATGTCGTCGCGTTTTCTGACGACGGCAAAGGCGTCCAGTCCGAAGACATGATGCGCCAGGCGATGCTGCGCGCCAAGGCCCTGGGAAAGATGGTGGTCGCCCACTGCGAGGTCAACGAGCTCCTGCGCGGCGGCTACATCCACGACGGACGCTACGCGAAAGAGCACGGCCACGCGGGCATATGCTCCGAAAGCGAATGGCGCCAGATAGAGCGCGACGTGCGCCTCGCCAAAGAAACAGGCTGCGCCTATCACGTCTGCCACATCTCCTGCCGGGAAAGCGTGGAGATCATACGCCGGGCAAAGGCCGAAGGCGTAAACGTCTCCTGCGAGACAGCGCCTCACTACCTGCTGCTTACCGAGGACGACCTGATGGAGCTTGGACGATTCAAGATGAACCCGCCCCTTCGCACCGCGGACGACCGCGCAGCACTCACAGAGGGCATCTGCGACGGCACCATAGAGATCATCGCAACAGACCACGCCCCGCACAGCATGGTAGAAAAATCAAGAGGCCTCAAGGGCAGCGCCTTCGGGATAGTCGGCCTGGAAACAGCCTTCCCCCTGCTCTACACCTTCCTCGTTAAAGAAGGCGTCATAAGCCTCGAAAAGCTGATCGGGCTCCTCAGCACCAACCCCAGAAAGCGCTTCGGGATCACCGCCGACCCCGGTACCACCACCTGGGACTTAAGCGCTGAATACACCATAGATCCGGACGACTTCCTCTCCATGGGCAAAGCGACGCCCTTCAAAGGCACTCAGGTGTACGGAGCGTGCATAGAAACTGACTACAACGGAAAAAAGGTCTGGGAACGGTGACAGAGAACCGTCCCCCTGTCATAAAGGAGATATAAAATGGCTAAAAGAACAGACATCAAAAAAGTACTTATCATCGGCTCCGGTCCCATCGTCATAGGACAGGCAGCAGAGTTCGACTACGCGGGCACACAGGCCTGCCTCGCGCTCAAGGAAGAAGGCTACAAGGTCATACTCTGCAACTCCAATCCGGCCACCATTATGACCGACACCCAGATAGCGGACAAGGTCTACATGGAGCCGCTGACCCTGGAATACATCGCCAAGATCCTGCGCATGGAGCGCCCGGACGCGATAGTCCCCGGAATAGGCGGCCAGACAGGACTCAACCTGGCCATGCAGTTGGACAAGAAAGGCATTCTCAAGGAATGCGGATGCCAGCTCCTGGGCACCCCGGCGGACAGCATAGAGCGCGCCGAAGACCGCGAGCTCTTTAAAGAGATGTGCCAGTCCATAGGCGAGCCCGTCATCCCCTCCGAAATAACTTATAACCTGGAAGAAGCCAAAGAAGCAGCAAAGCATATAGGCTACCCCGTGGTGCTGCGCCCCGCCTTCACTCTCGGCGGCACAGGCGGCGGCTTCGCTTACAATGAAGAAGAGCTCGTTGAAGTCGGCACCAATGCGTTCCGGCTCTCCCCTGTGCACCAGGTGCTCATAGAAAAGAGCGTGCGCGGCTATAAGGAGATCGAGTTCGAGGTAATGCGCGACACTAACGACAACGCCATCACCATCTGCGGCATGGAAAACGTGGACCCTGTCGGAGTGCACACCGGCGACTCCATAGTAGTTGCCCCCATCCTCTCCTTAAACGACCACGACCTTAAGATGCTGAACGATTCAGCCATAAAGATCATACGCGAGCTTAAGATCGAAGGCGGCTGCAACGTGCAGTTCGCTCTTAACCCAACCAGCAGCGAGTACTTCCTCATAGAAGTAAACCCGCGCGTCTCCAGGTCTTCGGCCCTCGCCTCCAAGGCCAGCGGCTACCCCATAGCCCGCGTCACGGCCAAGATAGCCATGGGCATGGCCCTCGAAGAGATACCGGTAGCCGGCGGCACCGCAGCGATAGAGCCAAGTCTGGACTACATCGTCGCAAAGTTCCCGCGCTTCCCCTTCGACAAGTTCACCGACGCGCCCAACACCCTGGGCACCCAGATGAAGGCCACCGGCGAAGTCATGGGAATAGGCTCCAACCTCGAGGAATGCCTGCTGAAATCCGTGCGCTCGCTTGAGATAGGAGCCAAGCACTTCTACCTCTCCAAGTTCGACGATTATACCGACGAGCAGCTCTGGGACTACATCGGAGACTTCCGCGCGGATACAGTGTTCGCGATACTGGAGCTCATCTGGAGGGGCGGCAGCCTTGAAAAGATCCACGAAAAGACCATGATCACCCCCTACTTCCTCGAAAGCTTCGCCCGCATCATCGACATGGAGCGCAAGGTAAAGGAAAACAAGGGCGATCTCACAGTGCTGGCGGAAGCCAAGAAGATGGGATTTTCCGACAGCTACATCGCAAGGCTCTGGGAGACCGACGAGATCTCGATCTACGCAAAGCGCAAGGAAAGCGGCATAGTCCCGGTCTTCCGCATGGTCGACACCCTGCACACCGGAAAATACATAGCCTACCTCTACTCCTCCTATACCGGAGAAAACCAGTCGCGCCTTACAGACAAGAAGAAGATCGTAGTTCTTGGCGCAGGCCCCATACGCATAGGCCAGGGCGTGGAGTTCGACTACTCCACCGTGCACGCTGTACAGACCATAAAGCGCGCCGGCTACGAAGCCATCATAATCAACAATAACCCCGAGACGGTCTCAACAGACTACACCACGGCTGACAAGCTCTACTTCGAGCCTCTCACACCGGAAGACGTGATGGCCATCATCGATTTCGAAAAGCCCGAAGGCGTCATCGCCTCGCTGGGCGGCCAGACCGCTATAAACCTCGCCGAGCCCCTGATGAAGCGCGGAGTAAAGATCATAGGCACCGACTGCGAAGCCATAGACAAGGCCGAGAACCGCGACAGCTTCGAGAAGCTGCTGGCCGAGCTCGGAATTCCACAGCCGCCAGGACACGCTGTCACCAATATCGAAGACGGCGTTGCAGCCGCAAACGAGGTCGGATACCCCGTTCTGGTGCGCCCCAGCTTCGTCCTCGGAGGCCGCGCCATGCAGATAGTCTCCGACGAAAAGCAGCTGCGCCGCTACCTTAAGAACGCAGTAGAGATCGACAAAGACCGCCCCGTTCTGGTAGATAAGTACATCTTCGGCAAGGAAGTGGAAGTCGACGCGGTCTGCGACGGACGCGACGTGTTCGTGCCAGGCATCATGGAGCTTGTTGAGCGCACGGGAGTCCACAGCGGCGACTCCATAAGCGTCTACCCCTCCTTCTCCATCTCGGACAAGGTAAAGGGAACCATACTCCAGTACGCCAAGAAGCTCGGCCCAGCCATAGGCATAGTGGGTCTGTACAACATACAGTTCATCGTGGACAGGGACGACAACGTCCACATCATAGAAGTAAACCCCAGATCCTCCAGGACCGTGCCCTTCCTCTCCAAGGCCACAGGCTACAGCCTGGCGGACATCGCCACCGAAGTCATACTCGGAAAGAGCCTCAAGGAACAGGGCATCTTCGACCTGTACCCGCCCGAAAAGAAGCGCTACTACGTAAAAGTACCCGTTTTCTCCTTCAACAAGATCAAGGGTCTGGACGCTTACCTCTCCCCGGAGATGAAATCCACCGGCGAAGCCATAGGCTACGACGACAAGCTCAACCGCGCACTGTACAAGGCGCTGCAGGCAGCCGGTCTTAAGCTGAAGAACTACGGAACGGTATTCGTCACCGTGGCCAAGAAGGACCGCGAGGAGGCACTTCCGCTTGTAAGAAGGTTCTACAACCTTGGATTCAACATCGAAGCTACCTCCGGAACCGCCAAGTTCCTCAAGGAGAACGGCATACGCACCAGAGTGCTGAAGAAGATCAGCGACGGAAGCGACGAGATCCCCGAATCCATACGCCAGGGACACATAGCCTACATCATCAACACCAGCGAAGTAGGCGCGACCCGCGCCGAGTCAGACGGCCACAAGATACGCCAAGCAGCCACCGAGAACAACGCCACGATCTTCACCTCCCTGGACACCGTACGCGTGCTGCTGGACGTTCTGGAAGAGACCACACTGACGATCTCCACGATAGACGCATGACAAGGGGACGGTTCTCTGTCACAATGCAAACAGAACGGTCTTTCAATGCACGAACAGCTAAGAAAAATGCAGGAAGTAATACTAACAATAAAACAGAATGAAAAGCTGGCCGAAGGCATCTTCCGGATGGTGCTGGAGGGCGACGTTTCGGCAGTTACGGCGCCGGGGCAGTTCGTCAACATCAAGCTGCCCGGAAGATACCTGCGCCGGCCCATCTCCGTCTGCGACTGTGAAAAGGGAAACGGCACCGGAAACCTGACCCTGATCTACAAGATCCTGGGCGAAGGCACCGCGGAAATGTCGGCAATGGAGCCTGGAACCGAGCTCAGTATTCTTACCGGGCTTGGCAACGGCTTTGATGTTTCCAAAGCCGGAAGCACGCCGGTGCTTATAGGCGGTGGCATTGGCATCCCGCCGCTCTACTGGCTCGCAAAGGAGCTCATAAAAATCAGACTTGCGGCGGGCATGAACGCGGAAGATGCCGCCGGAGAAATAACCGTAGTCCTCGGCTTCAACAGCTCGTCCGAGATCTTCTACGAGAAGGAATTCAAAGAGCTGGGATGCAGAGTCATAGTCGCGACCGCCGACGGAAGCTACGGAATAAAAGGTTATGTAACCACTCCATTTCTGCAGGAAAAACAGGCTGCGGATCTGAGACTCAAGTACTCATACTACTACACCTGCGGCCCGCTTCCAATGCTAAAAGCTGTGCATAAGACCATGGATATCCCCGGCGAACTTTCGCTGGAAGAGCGCATGGGCTGCGGTTTCGGCGCCTGCATGGGCTGCAGCATAAAGGTGCGCGGCGGATACAAGCGCGTCTGCAAGGACGGACCGGTATTCAGCTCCGGCGAGCTCATCTGGGAGGACTGATCATGGACAGACTTAAGGTAAAACTCTGCGGCATCGAACTGGACAATCCGGTCATTCCCGCCTCCGGGACCTTCGGCTACGGCAGGGAATTTGCTGAGCTGTACGATATAAACATACTCGGTACCTTCTCATTCAAAGGTACCACTAAGGATCCGCGCTTCGGAAACCCCACCCCGCGCATTGCGGAAACATCTTCCGGCATGCTGAACGCCGTAGGCCTGCAGAACCCCGGCGTGGACAAGGTCATATCCGAAGAGCTCCCCGCCCTTGCGAGGATCTTCCACAAGCCGGTAATGGCCAACGTCAGCGGTTTTTCCGTGGAAGACTACGTATACACCTGCGAAAAACTGGATAAAGAACCGCATGTCGGCTGGCTTGAGGTCAACATCAGCTGCCCCAACGTACACGGCGGCGGAATGAGCTTCGGGACAGACCCCAAGGCAGCGGCAGAAGTGACGGCCGCAGTAAAGAAGGTCACAACAAAACCCGTAATCGTAAAACTGACGCCGAACGTCACCGACATAGCGGCTATGGCAAAGGCCTGCGAGGACGCCGGTGCGGACGGAATAAGCCTCATCAACACTCTGCTGGGCATGCGCATAGATATCAAGACCCGCCGCCCCCTTCTTGCTAACACCACAGGCGGCCTTTCCGGCCCCGCGATCTTCCCGGTGGCGCTGCGCTGCGTGTGGCAGGCCGCAAAAGCCGTGGATATCCCGGTAGTCGGCATGGGTGGCGTAAGTTCAGCCCGCGATGTCCTGGAGATGATGATGGCAGGCGCTGCAGCCGTGGAAGTCGGAGCCGCGAACCTGACGGACCCCTTCGCCTGTAAGAAGATCATAGAAGCGCTGCCCGAAGAGATGGACAGGCTTGGAATAGACAGACTTGAAGATATCATCGGAGCCGCTCTCTGAACGGCCCTCACAGCAGAAAGGATATAAAAATGGGTAAAGACGTTATCGTTGCCTGCGATTTTCCATCAAAGGAAGCCACGCTGGAATTCCTGGACAGATTCACAGGGCGCAAACCCTTCGTAAAGATAGGCATGGAGCTCTTCTACGCGGAAGGCCCGCAGATAGTAAAGGACATCAAGGCACGCGGCCACAGGATATTCCTTGACCTTAAGCTGCACGACATTCCTAACACCGTAAAAAGCGCCATGAAAGTGCTCTCCGGGCTCGACGTGGATATATGCAACGTCCACGCGGCAGGCACCACAGCGATGATGCAGGCCGCGATCGAAGGCCTCACCCGCCCCGACGGCACCAGGCCCCTGCTGATAGCCGTGACCCAGCTGACCTCCACCGACCAGGAGGCCATGGAGCGCGACCTTCTTATACACGAGCCAATGGAAGAAGTCGTTATGCACTACGCCGTGACGGCAAAGAACGCCGGACTCGACGGAGTCGTCTGCTCTCCTCTTGAAGCTGCAGCGGTGCACGAAGCCTGCGGAGCGCAGTTCCTTACCGTCACCCCGGGCATACGTTTTTCGGACAGCGCCGCCGGCGACCAGAAGCGCATCATGACGCCGGCCAGGGCCAGGGAGATCGGATCCGACTACATAGTCGTAGGACGCCCCATAACGCGCTCAGAAGACCCTGTAAGCGCTTATATGCGCTGCGTCGAGGAATTCATCGGCTGATAACAAATGATCGCTCAGATCGGCGATTTTATACGCTGCTGATGCATTGCATCGGCAGCGAAAAAAAAAACACAGAACCAAAGGATCAATGCAATATAATAAGGAGCAACCAATGGAACTCAGCAAACTTATAGCTAAAGACCTGCTTTCGATCAAGGCGGTGTTCTTCCGCCCCGACGAGCCCTTCACCTGGGCAAGCGGCATCAAAAGCCCCGTATACTGTGACAACAGGCTCACACTTACGTCACCGGAAGTCCGCAGCGACGTTGAAAACGGCCTGGTGCAGCTGATAAGGGAGAATTACCCCGGAGCCGAAGTGCTGATGGGCACCTCCACCGCGGGCATAGCGCACGCCGCGATCTGCGGCCACATAATGGGGCTTCCCATGGGCTACGTTCGCAGCGGAGCAAAGGACCACGGAAGACAGAACCAGATCGAAGGAAGGCTGCTGCCCGGCCAGAAGGTCGTGGTAGTTGAAGACCTGATCTCGACCGCAGGAAGCGTTCTTGAGGTGGTGCAGGTGCTGCGCGAAGCAGGAGCGGAAGTCCTGGGAGTGGTCTCGATCTTCACCTACGGCATGAAGAAAGGCCTCGAAAGGCTCGCTGCTGCAAACGTAAAGAACGTTTCCCTTACGAACTTCGACGAGATCGCAAAGGCCGCCGCCGAGGAAGGCTACATAGCCCAGTCCGACATCGCGCGCCTGATAGCGTTCAGAGACGACCCCTCCGACGAGAGCTGGATCACAAAATAATCTATACAAGAAGGTAGCCATGAGAAACCTCATAAACATCACGGATTTCACCGTCGAAGAACTGCAGGCGCTGATGGACAAGGCGCTGGACATAATAGCAAAACCGCAGGAATACGCACAGAGCTGCAAGGGCAAGAAGCTCGCATCGCTGTTCTTCGAGCCGTCCACCAGGACCCGCCTCTCCTTTGAGGCTGCCATGCACGAGCTTGGCGGAAGCGTCATAACAGTAAGCGGCGCTGCCGGATCCTCCCTTTCCAAGGGCGAGACCCTCGCCGACACCGCGCGCATGATCAGCTGCTACGCGGACATATGCGCCGTAAGACACAACCTTTCCGGCTCCGCCAGGGTAATGTCCAAGGCGTCCTCCATACCGGTAATAAACGCAGGCGACGGAGGCCACTACCACCCGACCCAGACGCTTGCAGACATACTTACGATATACCGCGAAAAAGGCGGACTCTCCGGGCTTACTATTGGTATCTGCGGAGACCTGCTTTACGGGCGCACCGTGCACTCCCTGATAGCCGCCATGAGCCGCTACGAAGGCAACAGCTTCGTGCTTATCTCGCCCGAAGAGCTGAAGCTCCCCGAGCACGTCGTAGAAAAAATGAAAGCCGACGGCATCCCGTTCGAGGAGACCGCCGACCTGGAAGAAGCGCTTCCCAAGCTCGACATGCTGTACATGACCCGCATACAGCGCGAGCGCTTCGAAAACCCCAAAGTCTACGAGCGCCTGGCAGGAAGCTACATTCTGGACGCCCGCAAGATGCACTACGCGAAAAAAGACTGCATAGTACTGCACCCCCTGCCCCGCGTCGATGAGATAAGCACGGACTTCGACAGCGACCCGCGCGCTGCCTATTTCCGCGAAGCCTTAAACGGCAAGTTCATGCGCGAGGCGCTGATCCTCAAGCTGCTTGCGGAAAAAGACCTGCCCGCGCAGGAGGAGAACATCTACTCCGACCCGCGCTTCGTCTGTGTCAACCACAAGTGCGTCTGCACCCACGAACGCGGCATAAAGCACGAAGTCTACTACGATGCCGATGGCACCCTGCGCTGCGCATACTGCGACGAGATAATAGAAGCCTGAACAATGGAAGTCGGTGGAGAGGGACGGTTCTTCTCCACCGATCTCCTCCAGTCTAAATGGATCTGATTTTTTCTACTATTCCTCTGCCCAACCCTGTTATTCTGCATATCTGTTTGTTTGTCAAACCCTTTTCTTTTAATTCTGATATATAATCGTTTCTTTCTCTTTTATCCATGCAAAGAAAAATACCTGGCGTGTAAAATGGAATGATCTTTAAAACCAGGTTTATCGCATCTTCATCGCTTATCAACAAAGATCTCATGTTTTTGTCGGTCTCAAGATCCATGCATTTATAATCAAAATCGGTTTCAGTAAACTCAATAAAACTTTTGATGCCACCGCAAACTTTTACCACAAAATCTTTATCGCATATCTGAGGAACAGGCATCCCGAGATATTCAGGACAACTTGAATACCTGTATCCTTCCAGACTCTCACATAGCCCGGCTTTGATTGGGTTCCAATGCACATATCTTACAGTATTCAGCAGCTGAGCTTCACTGATTATTGGTTCACTCCTGAATCTGTCCTGAAAAAGCTGACCACACCTCATATATCTGTAGTTATAATGCATAGCATAAGATGTATTTATCTTCTTAAAAATCGAACTCAGCTCAGCATCTCCTTCACGGATCACAAGATGTATATGATTATTCATAAGACAGTATGCATATAGTTTGAATCCACACTCATCTTTGTACTTTCTGAGATACTCAATATATTGGTTTTTATCAAAATCATCTTCAAATATGATCTGTTTGTTTATTCCCCGCATAATTATGTGATATGTTTTTGATTCCGCCCTTATCCTTGCTTGCCTAGGCATGGCTGCACCTCATTTCCATTATTTACATAATTTTACATCCATCAATATTCCAAGTCAACCCTAATCCTGAAAAAATGCTGAATCCTAGTTCTGCATTAAAAAACTGCTCCCTTTTCGGAGAGCAGTTTAGTCATTTGAAACTGGTGGTGAAGAACCGTCCCTCTCCACCAAACTTTATTACAGAGGAATGTTTCCGTGCTTCTTGAACGGAGCGTCCTGGACCTTTCCTTCGAGAGCCTTGAAGGCCTTGATGAGCTTGGTCCTTGTTTCGGAGGGAACGATCACGTCGTCCACGTAGCCGCGGGATGCGGCGACGTACGGGTTCATCATGGTGTTCTCGTACTCGGCTATCTTGTTGGCCCTTTCAGCCTCGGGATCCTCGGCAGCCTTGATGTCCTTGGCGAAGATGATGTTCGCAGCGCCGGAAGCGCCCATTACTGCGATCTCAGCCTTAGGCCATGCGAATACGGTGTCTGCGCCCAGATGCTTGGAGCACATACCGATGTAAGCGCCTCCGTAGGCCTTTCTGGTGATGACTGTAACCTTTGGAACTGTAGCCTCGGAATAGCTGAACAGCATCTTTGCGCCGTGGCGGATGATGCCGCCGTACTCCTGGTTGGTGCCGGGCAGGAATCCCGGAACGTCCTCAAGAGTAAGGAGAGGAATGTTGAAGCAGTCGCAGGTGCGGATGAAGCGGGAAGCCTTGTCGGACGCGTTGATGTCCAGGCAGCCTGCCATCACCTTCGGCTGGCTCGCGATGACGCCTACTGTCTTTCCGTCGAGGCGGATGAAGCAGGTGATGATATTCTTTGCATACAGAGCCTGAACGTCCATGATCTGGCCGTCGTCAGCCAGGCTCTTTATGATGTCGTACATGTCGTAGGACTTGTTGGGGTTGTCCGGGATGATGTCGTCGAGCGCGATATCCTGGCGGTCTGCCGGATCTTCGGTAGCCTTGACAGGTACCTCTGCCCTGTTGCTCTGCGGCAGGTAGGAGAGCAGCTCCTTGATCTGCTTAATGCAGTCGTCTTCGTTTTCGCAGGCGAAGTGAGCAACGCCGGAAACGCTGTTGTGGGTGTTGGCTCCGCCGAGCTTTTCGGAAGTGACGATCTCGCCTGTTACGGACTTGATTACGTTAGGACCGGTGATGAACATCTGGGAGGTGTTCTTTACCATGAAGATGAAGTCGGTAAGTGCCGGAGAATACACGGCTCCGCCTGCGCAGGGGCCCATGATGACGGAGATCTGGGGGATGACGCCGGATGCCTTTGTGTTATTGAAGAATATGCGGCCGTAGCCGGACAGCGCGTCTACGCCTTCCTGGATACGGGCTCCGCCGGAGTCGTTGATGCAGATCATGGGAGCGCCGACTTTGAGGGCCGCTTCCTGAGCCATGGCGATCTTTGCAGCGTGCATCTCGCCAAGGGATCCGCCCATAACGGTGAAGTCCTGAGCCGCGGCGTACACGGTGCGGCCGTCGATCTGACCGTAACCTGTTACAACGCCTTCGCCCGGGGTGTATTTATCTTCCATACCGAAGTTGGTGCAGCGATGGCGGACGAACATGCCTGTCTCTTCGAAAGTGCCGGGATCGAAAAGCTCCTCAAGGCGTTCCCTTGCGGTCTTCTTGCCGGAAGCGTGCTGCTTGTCTATGAGCCTCTTGCCTCCGCCGTTTCTGATCAGTTCCTTGCGTTCAAGAAGAGCTTCCTGCTTGGTCTTCCCTGCATAGGGATCCAGGACCTGGACCTTCTTTTCCGCTTTAGGAGCCGGTTCGAATATCTCTTCGCTTGAAACCAGTTCTACGGTGTACTTCATTTTTTGTCCTCCGATAACACAACAATTGATCTACAGTTAGAGTTATTATACCAAAACATGTTCAATTTGTCATTGAAAAATAGCAAAGAAGCTTGACAAATAATTATCCCAAGATGACAATAGGATCATCAAGGAGGTCACCATGAAAAAGGTTCTTATAATCGGCGGGTCATACTTCGCGGGAAGGGTCTTCGCCATGATAGCAAACCAGAAGGGCTACGAGCTGAGCTTCATCAACAGGGGCACCTACTCCATGTCCTTCCTCAGCGATACAGTAAAGGAATACAAGTGCGACCGCCGCAGCGTTGCGGGCCTTACGCAGCTGCCAGTCGACGGAGAGTTCGACGCGATCGTGGATTTCTGCGCCTACGAGCCCGGCGACGTCAGCAGCCTGCTGCGCTCCCTTAAGGTCAAGGCAAAGCAGTACATTATTCTCAGCACCGCGGACGTCTACAACAGGGATATCCGCACCCCAAAGGATGAGTCCACTCCCCTGCAGGATCACATAGGAAACTGCATGGCTGCGGACTACATGTGGAAGAAGCGCAACCTCGAGTTTGAGGCCCAGGCTACCTGCAGCCAGCTTGGCATAGGCCTTACGATCCTGCGCCCCGCCTTCATCTACGGGCCGTTCAACTACGCCCCGCGCGAGAGCTTCTTTGTGCAGCGCATAGTACAGGGCGAACCAATACCCGTACCGACAGACTCTACATCGGAGTGGAACTTCGTGTTCGTAACCGACGTTGCGCGCGCTATCTGCGCCTGCATAGAGCAGCAGGACAAGTCCACAGGCCAGGCTTACAACCTCTCCGCGCCGGAAGTAGTGACCTACGAAAAGTACATGGAAGTGCTAAGAAAGGTCTCCGACAGGGAGTTCACAACGGTTCAGGTAACGGTCGCTGACGTGCTTTCGAAGAACATCCCGCTGCCCTTCCCGCTGGACTTTAGCGAGAGCGAGCTGTTTATAGGCACAAAAATAGCCGAGCAGCTCGGCGTGGAATATTCCCCGCTGGAAGTCGGCATGCAGAAAGCATTCAATTCATTCAAAAGCGTATTCGAAAGATAAGCGTGCTGTCAGATGATATCCCTCAGCCGTACGGAGAACACGTCCTGATCCTCCGTAATGTACTGGTTTATCTCTTTCTTGATATCCCTGGCCACCATCTTAACATCCATATCGTAGCTCAGCTTTCCGTCCTCGCGGACAACGGTGCTGTCGGAAAGCATCACGCCCCACTCGGAAAGCCGCGCGTTCATCCGGTCCACCGCAGCGGGGTCGTCTTTTATTTCGACCTGCAGTTTTGCGGTGTTGTAGCGGTCGCGCCCTACCGCAAAGCGGTGCATGATCAGCTGCAGGAAGATGATGAACAGGGTTGCAAACAGAGCGATAAGATACAGCCCTGCCCCCATGGCCATCCCTATTCCGGCCACTCCCCAGATACCGGCCGCGGTCGTAAGCCCGCGAAGCGAATGCTGCTGCTTGTCGCGGTAGATGATCCCGGCGCCAAGAAAGCTGACGCCTGTTACTATCTGAGCTGCTATGCGGGCAGGATCTGCGCCTTTGGAAGCCGCGTCTGCGATATCCAGGAAAGCGTACTTGGATATTATCATCATCAGAGCTGCGGCGCAGCCGACCAGGCTGTGGGTGCGGACACCGGCGTCCTTAAAACGCCTCGAGCGCTCCATGCCAACAAGCCCTCCGCAGATGGCCGCCAGTACCATGCGCACGAACAATTCGATGATATTGCCTATAGTGAGCCCTGCTCCTACGATGTTGAAAGTTCCCATAACATACCTCTCTTACTGATCAGGTCTCGGAGAAATCGAAATCTATATTGATATACGGCGTGTACCCCGGGTATGCACCTTTTATCTTTTCCGCTACATCTTCCGTGACGGCGCGGCGGTCCGGAGCGTCGAAGCTCACCACGAGGTCGAAGCGGATCTCGCGGGCAGGTTCATCCAGGTAGAATCCATGAGCCCCAAGGACGTACTGCTCCTCTTTAGCCATGGCGTATACAGCGTCTCGCATGGCAGCTGATGAGTCGTGTCCGGTATTTCTGGAATAAACGCTTATAGCCGTAAGTATGACGCCGGTCTCCTTGTAGACCTTGTTGGTGATATCGCGGGTGAGCGTATCTATCTCGTCCGCCGTGAGCGTGTCGTCCACCTCTACGTGCACGGAACCGTTGTAGTTGTCGGGTCCGTAGTTGTGCAAAATCAGGTCGTAGGCACCGTGCACCTGCGGATAGCCGGTTATGAGCTTTTTGACTCCGATGACCGTAGCGGAATCCGCCCTCTCGCCCAGTATCCTTGAAAGCGTTTCGGAGAGCATCTCTATGCCGGACTTGATGATGACGACGGAGATGACCGCTGCCAGCCAGGCTTCTATGGACACGTGCCAGATCAGGAAGATGACAGCCGCAACCAGCGTGGCCGCGGAGATCACCGAATCCAGTGTTGCGTCCTCGCCGGAATTGACAAGAGAGTCCGAGTTGACGCTCTTTCCGACCTTTTTGAAGTACGCGCCGAGAAGGATCTTTACGACAACAGCTACGGCTATTATGATGAGCCCGGGAGTGGTATATTCTGCTGTCTCCGGGTGTATTATCTTCTTTACCGATTCTACCAGCGAGGTGATGCCCGCGTACAGCACGATGACCGAGATGATCATGGCGCTGATGTACTCGATGCGCCCATAGCCGAACGGGTGCTTGCGGTCCGCAGGCTTTGCCGCCAGCTTGGTGCCCACGATGGTGATTATCGAAGATCCCGCGTCGGAGATGTTGTTGACAGCGTCCAGGACTATGGCTATAGAGCCTGCTATCAGGCCTATTACCGCCTTTACCGCAGCAAGCAGCACGTTGACGATTATGCCAACGATGCTGGTCTTTATTATTGTTTTATTTCTCTGTTCATTCATCACGGCTCCTTACCGTTATCCCGTTCTCGTCCATATGCAGCTCCCTGTTGCATATGGAGAGCACCTTCAGTCTGTGCGTGACAATTATTACAGTGCGGTCCGTAAGAGTCCTCAGCTTTTCTATAAGTTCAGCTTCCGTGGCCTCGTCCAGCGAGCTCGTAGCCTCGTCTAAAAGCAGCACCGGCTGCTTGGATAGTATTGCCCTTGCAATAGCAAGCCTTTGTATCTGCCCTTCGGAAAGCCCCGAGCCCCTTTCCCCAAGGACTGTCGAGAGCCCCTGCGGAAGCTCGCTTATAAACCCTGAGGCGCAGGCTATGTCTAAAGCCGCGTTTATCTCTTCTTCCGGAACGTTGCTGTCGCCGAAGGTGAGAACATCCTTTATCGTACCGCTCATGAGCTGGTTGCCCTGCGGTACGTAGGCGAACAGCCCGCGCCAGGACGCATCGAGTTCTTCTTCACCTTCCGCGAAGACGAGCTTTCGCGAGCCGCTGTCCAGCGGGTAAAAGCACATGAGTATCTTAAGAAGCGTGCTCTTGCCGCAGCCCGAAGGCCCTGTGATAGCAACGATCTCCTGCTTTCCTACGGTGAGGTCCGCGCCGTCTATCACCACGCTGCGTTCCTCCTCGTTCTGAGTCCTGTACGTGAAGCTTATGTCCCTCAGCTGTATGCTCTTAAAGCCGCTGCTGTAGGCGTAAAGGACCTCTTCCCTGCTGCGCTTTTTTTTGCTGCAGTCATCGGCAAAGGTTTCGGCTTCCATAAGGCGCTCGGCGCTTGCCTGCATGGCGTACCACCTCGGGATATACGACGAGATGCTGGATATCGGCCCCTGTATCTTTCCGACCAGCGAGATCACGGCAGCAAAAGTTCCGTAGTTTATGTTTCCGGTCAGGATGCCGTGGCCGCAGTAGACGACAGCGATAACATACACGGCATCCAGAATTATATTGTAGCCTGTTGTTGCGATGTTGGAGAAGCGTATGCGCTCCATTCGGCGGGCCTTGTGGTCCTCCATGCGCTCTTCTGCCTTTTCCATGCTCGCGTCCTCACGGGAAAAGCTGCGCACTATCATAAGGCTAGAGAGTATATCGGAAAGGAAGACCCTCAGCCTTCCGTCAGATTCCTGGATCTTTTTGTGCAGGACCTTCATCTTTCTGCGCAGTATGACGACTACGATTATCATCACGGCTGCGCAGGGGAAGATCACCCAGGCGACATCCTTTATGAGGTACATGACCAGCAGCACCGAAGCCACAAGTTTCACCAGTGTAGCCAGCACGTTCGGGACTATCTCCGCGGCGTTGGACGCGACCTGCACGGTGTCGCTTGTGAGCCTGTTCATCCACTCGCCGGAGTGGACTGCTGCAACAGAAGCATAGTCTTTGGTGAGCAGCATTCCAAAGAGGCGCCCTTTAAAGACGTTCTCAAGATCCGCCTTGGTGCGCTCGTTGAGCCAGCGCGTAAGGATGTGCAAAGCGATGCGGGCAAGGATCAGACCCGCCAGAAATACCGACGACAGCACGAACGCATGCTCTTCCCCGGCAGTGGCGTTGTTGATGAGGTTCCGCAGCGCTATTGCTTCGTACACGGCAAGCAAAGCTATGATAATGTCCACAACAGTCAGCACAGGTATGCCGAGCCTGTGTCCGCGCATGCTGGACCATATCCACAAAAGCGATGCTCTTTTTCCTTTTGAAGTTTTCCCAGTCTTTTTCTTTGCCATGATGATCAGAAGATCAGTGATAAAATACCGGATCAGCGCTGCCCTTTAGTTTTCTTAAGCAGTGCAGCTGCGTACAGACGGCCCCTGAAGCACAGCCAGCGCAGCGGATATGTCAGCATGTTGATGCGCACGTATACTTTGTACCAGAAGTCATCGACTGAGCCGTTTTTGCCGTTATGTACAAAACTTGACATAACTCCTATTATGTCTGAATCCTTACGGTGCTCGTTGTGGTACGTGTTGTCGCCGCGTATGACATAGCTGTCCCCGCGGACTTTGATTATCCTGTGCAGCACATAGCTGCCCTCGCGGTTCTTGTAGAGCACTACGTCGTATTTTCTGCAGCGCTCGGGCCCTTTTGGGACAAGTGTAAACAGATCCCTTCCCTGTTTGAGCAAAGGCATCATGCTGACGCCCTTGTTGCGGTAAGTCAGAGACCCGTACTTAGCCAGATATTCCTCGAAATTGATCGGCTGGTCCGGCATTACTCGTCCAGCGCTCCGATGCTGCGGAGCTTTTCAAGTATCCTGTCGACGTCCGCGCCGGCCTGCTCAGCCGACACTTCGTATTTTTCGAGCATGGCAGCGACGATCTTTTCCTTTGTGGTGTCATTTTTTAGCTGGTCCACCACGAAGGCCGCTGTCTTATTGCTGCGCACCACGCCGGAAAACGCCGCACTTCCGACAGCCACCATCACCTGAGTGCCGCCTATCTCCCTTGTTACAAACTGTTTATTGAGTTTCATAGTCTCTCCTTGACCTGATAACATGATTTAACAAGTTATTATACTATTATTTTCATGATCTGTCACCATTTGATCAGAATACTTTCCGCCAAAGCCCCTGTAAATTATCTTTTTGCTTTCAGGATGCGCGAGTTTGGTATATAATAGCTAAGATATGGAGGATCCATGAGGACACAGACACAGGAAGAACTGATAAACATCATACGTTTTGAGATCTGCGGCAGACCGTTCCCGCAGGGTTTTGCTGTTTCCGACGAAGAAGCGCTGACAGAACTGGCAAAAAAGCACGACCTGGCGCATCTCGTCTTCGATGCTCTTACGAAAAACGGCTTGTCCTGCAACAGCCAGTCCGCCATGCAGCAGTATTTTGCGGCGATATGGCGCGCCGAGCAGATGGATCACGAGCTTAAAAGCATAGCCGGGCTTTTCGAAGAAGAAGGCATCGATTTCATCCCGCTCAAAGGCTCAGTCCTGCGTCCACTGTATCCTGAACCCTGGATGCGTACCAGCGCAGATATAGATATACTGGTCAGGCCCGAAGATCTGCCTCGCGCAACAGAACAGGTAGTCGAAAAACTGGGCTACAATTATGATCCCGACCAGGAGAAGACCAACCATATAGGAGTTTCAGCCCCAGGAAGCGACGTCCAGGTGGAGCTCCACCACGAGCTTTTCTGGGAACACTATCTCGGGAAGACCATACGCAGTATCGTAAACAACATATGGAACGGGAAAAACCCGGCAAGCAATACGCCCTACTGCGAAAAGAAGCCGGGCTTTACGCACTGGTATCTGATGTCCGACGGCATGTTCTACTTCTACCACATCGCCCATATGGCCAAGCACATAAAACTGGCCGGCGGGTGCACCGTACGCAGCCTCATGGATCTGTGGATACTCGATGGGCTCGGCAGCCGCGAAGAAAGAGACCGCCAGGAACTGCTCAGGCAGGGCTCTCTGACTCAGTTCGGCAAGCAGATGTCCGCGCTTGCCAGCGCATGGATGAACGGCGAGGAAGCCCCTTACGGGGAACTGGAGCAGTACATCATGACAGGAAGCCTCAGCGGCAACAACAACAGGATGACGGCCAATCTTCTGCACGACGACAGCGTATCGGATTATGTGTGGAAGCGAGTCTTCCTTCCCTACAACATCCTGAAGAATGCATACCCTGTCATCGAGAAGCATAAATGGCTCACACCGGTCTTCCAGGTGGTGCGCTGGACCAAGGTCTTCAACAGGAAGTACCGCGAAAAACTCAAGACCCAGGCCGATGCCCTGGTCCATATCGACGATGAACAGCTCCGGAGATCCCAGGAGATCCTGAACATTCTGGACATAGAGGATATATGAT
Source organism: Bacillota bacterium (assembly GCA_017443515.1). Taxonomy (GTDB): domain Bacteria; phylum Bacillota; class Clostridia; order Peptostreptococcales; family Anaerovoracaceae; genus RUG13409. The sequence continues at coordinate 48,817 of JAFRXM010000040.1, forward strand.
GTACCGTTTCACTATAGAACTTGCAGAAACCCCGATAGAGATCAATACCAGCCGCGAAGCTTTTCAAGGCAGGTGCCGCGATTACCTCTCCGATAAGCCCGCGGAGTTTTCAGTTTCCGTCTCGGACGCCGACATAGAATTTGAAAGGGAGTGCGCCAAGGCAGAAGAGCCATTTGAATGGCAGCTGGAATGGATGGCTATCTACAGAAAGATCTGTTCGGGCATGTACGGAAAGGACACTGTGCTGATGCACGGGTCTTCCCTTGCTGTGGACGGGAAAGCTTACCTCTTCTGCGCCCCCAGCGGCACGGGCAAGAGCACCCACACCAGGCTGTGGCGCCAGTACCTGGGCGACAGGGTCCTGATGATAAACGACGACAAACCTCTGGTCCGCGTGCGCGGCGGCCAGGTACGCATCTACGGCACCCCGTGGAACGGAAAGCACCACATCGGAACGAACACCTCAGCACCGCTGCATGCGGTATGTTTCCTCGGGCGCGGCAGGGAAAATGCCTTAACGCCGCTCGACAGGGACAGCGCCCTGCCCCAGCTTCTTAAGTACATCTACAGACCGGAAGATCCGGCCCAGATGCTGCAGATGCTTGACACCGCGGCAAAAATCGCCGGTCTGAGCGCCTTTTATTCTCTCAGATGCAATATGGATCCAAGTGCCGCAGAAATCGCGTACAAAGGCATGTCAGGGCTCTAGAAACACATAAGAACAGCGGGAGGGCGAATAGCCCTCCCGTTTTTCATGAGATCAGGGACCGTCCCCGGTCTCATTACTTGAAGTAGTTTTCGGCTGCTGCGCTGTAGAGCGCTACTGCCTTGGCCAGCTTCAAGGTCTGGTTGTCCGGGTTGGATCCGAGCGCGTCGTAAGCTGCATTGCTCCAGCTCAGTGCGCACATATCCATGGTGATCTCGGATCCGTCAGTTGCTTTGAATATCACTTTGAAGAACTGATCCAGATCGATGCACCTAAGACCCGTGATGTCGAGGACGTACTTGTCGCCTTCCTTGACCAGTGTTCCGGCCTTGCCGTCGACTGTTACTTCGACCTCTGCATTGAACTTCACCCTAAGCCTGGTATCTGCTGCCAGATCCAGACTCATTCCGGAGTAGCCCTTCTGCTTGTAAGCTGCATCAGATACCACCAGATCATAAGCTGCATCCTTCTTGAATGCTGCCATGTCGTCGGCCAGGTATCCCTTCGGGTTGGCCGGGTTGCCCGGGTTGTAGTCATCGAAGTACTTCTGTGCCTCGCCGCCCAGGTTCAGGACGGACATCGCAAGCCATGCGGTCTTCTGAGTCTTGTCCGGCCCGTAATGTTCGATGGCTGCGTTGCACCAGTCTGCCGCGCTGTAAACAAGCGGATCGTCCTTTGTATAGGTCTTATCGTTGGTCTTGCGGTAGATGTCCATGGCGTTGCCGTTCTTGTCGTAGACAGTAAGCTTTACGCCCTGGGAGATCATTCTGGTGGTGATCTCGGAGTACTTGACTGTGTATACGCCGCCTGCTGCGTTCTCGAGGACTACCTTTACAGGCTCTTCGAATGTGCCGTCGATCTTCTGGAGAGCAAGCTCAGCGTAATCTACGTTCTCATCCTCCTGGATCTTGAACTGGATGCTGATCTTGTCCTGCAGGTCGAGGCTGATGCCTGTTACGGTAGCGGTCTGAGTTTCTGCGTTGCTGAGCGGGAAGTCCTTCACGAAATCGGTGGTGACTACACCGAGAGAGTGTCCGACAGTATCGTCGAGCACTACGTCGGTGATCCCGCCCTTAAGAGTTGCTCTGGCAACAGTGCCTTCATCGGTCTTTTCGATCGTCCAGACGATATCGCCTTCAGCTCTTCTGGAGATGCCTACGGATTCGCCCTGCGGGCCTACCGGGAGCATCTTGACAGCGGAGGTATCGAGCTTTCCGTCTTCTCCGAGCTTGACTTCTCCGTCAAGGTCGAAGAGCTTGGAGTACTCTCTGAACAGCGGCAGGAGCAGATCGGTATCCTCGTTCCTGATGCCGTTGACCATCTTGAACTCGTTGTCGAGCACCATGGTGTCCCTGGTGCCGGTCTTGTACGGCAGCCATGTAGCTCCGCCAAGATCAGCGTTGTTAGGATCGCCTGTCTGGATGAACTGGCCCCAGATATCCGCTATGCGCCTTGCAACAACTGCTCTCTGCTCAGCTGTATCTTCACCGCGGGCATTGGGTACCCAGCTCATCATGATCACGCTGTTCTCACTGCCGTGAGCGGCGCGCTGATGGTTGATGGTAGCGCTGGAGTTGAACTTCAGCTCGTAGAAGTATACATCTGTGTTCTGCGATGCTGCCTCAGCGAACAGTATGCTGGGGATACGCATGTTCATATCGCGGTCAAGATCCTTGGCTGCGTAGTTGCCGTTGCGGTCGTACAGCTCGTTGTGAGCGAGGAACTCTGCAAGGACATCATCGATGATATCCTTATACCAGCCGTCTTTGCCCAGGTTGCCGAGGCTGCGGCCGCGGGCTGTGTTCATGTTGCCTTCGTCGTTGCCGGGCGTGTACATCTGGTCGTATGTACCATCGTTGGAGCCGAAGAGTACGGACTTGCCCTTCCACAGACCGTCTTCGCCGAGGAGCTGATCGTAGTAGTCAACGGGTATAACTACACCGTCGATTACCGGCGACTGAGCCTTGTATCCGAAGTCGGCCGGGTTCTTGGTGCTGAAGCCTGCGCCGAATCCGACGTCGTTCTTGTGCTCTTCGCAGTATGCGAGCAGCTCGGGTATGGTCTTGATCTTGTAATAGTCGTAGGTGTTCTTAGCTGCCCTCTGAGCTTCTGCGAGCGGCATGAGGCTGCCGTCGAGCGGGAAGGACTCCTGAAGCAGAGCGTGCTTCCACAGATCCTTGGACTCGGGCATCATCATGACGGATGCGCAGAGGTTTCCGCCGGAGGACTGGCCGCCGATGGAGACGTTGTTGGGATCTCCGCCGAAGTCGGCTATGTTCTGGTTGATCCACTTGAGTACCTGCAGTATGTCGAGCCTTGCGAGGTTGTTTGCATACTGGTACTTGTTGAAGCCCTTCTCGTCAGTGTAATCATCGTAGTCCTCAAGGACGCTGAGGTCAATGCTGCCCAGAGCGCCGCCGCGGTGGGTCGGAGTTACTACTATGATTCCCGGATAGTTCTTCACGAAGTTGGTCCAGTCGCTGTTTACACGGCCGCCCATGTTGGCGCTGCCGAATACCCACATGAATACTGCTCTGGGTCCGTCCTTTTCGACATCCCAGTTGGGGTTGACATATACGGACAGGTCGAGGCAATCCTCATTGACGCTTGCCATTCCGCTGGTTCCCGGACCGGATACGAAGGCTTCGATGAGCGGTGCATCCTTTGCCTTGTCGGGCAGCATCACAGGAGCTTCAAACAGAGGAGCCTTGGAGTACTGGATGCCTCTCCAGACGTATACTCCGTTGTTCTCCTTGCCTGCGTAATCGCCCTGCCTGAGCTCTACGACAAGGTCGGACGGGATGATGTCGATCGTGAATTCTTCAGTGTAATTGCTTGTAACGACACCCAGGGATGCGTGCGGCGACGGACCGGATTCGCCCTCAGCCATGTCGACGATGGCATTCTTTATCGTTGCTGTTGCGATAATGGTGTCGGCCTTCTTCTCTATCTGCCAGATGACTCCGCTTGTAGCACGGAGAGGAATTCCGGCAGGCTCTACTACGGAGCTGAACAGATCCGGTGTTTCACCGGCTCTTACCGATGTGGGAACACCTGTGATATGGATCAGCTTGGAGTACTCTCTGAACAGCGGCAGGAGGACATCGGTATCCTCGTTCCTGATGCCGTTGACCATCTTGAACTCATCGCCGAGCACCATGGTATCTCTTGTACCGCTCTTGTACGGCAGCCACTTGGCTCCGCCAAGATCAGCGTTGTTCGGATCGCCGGTCAGTATGAACTGGCCCCAGATATCCGCTATGCGCCTTGCGGTTACAGCTCTTTCCTCTGCGGTCTTGTCCTCGCGGGCATTGGGTACCCAGCTCATCATGATCACGCTGTTCTCGCTTCCGTGAGCAGCGCGCTGATGGTTCACTGTCGCGCTGGAGTTGAACTGCAGATCGTAGAAGTAAACGTTCGTGTTCTGAGACGCTGCCTCAGCGAACAGTATGCTCGGGATACGCATGTTCATGTCGCGGTCAAGATCCTTGGCTGCGTAGTTGCCGTTGCGTCCGTACAGCTCGTTGTTTGCGAGGAACTCATCCAGTACGCCATCGATGATGTCGCCATACCAGCCGTCCGCACTGAGGTTACCGAAGCTGCGGCCGCGGGCTGTTGTCATGTTGGCCTCGTCGTTGCCAGGCGTGTACATCTGGTCGTATGTACCGTCATTGGAACCGAAGAGTACCGACTTACCTTTCCACAGACCGTCTTTGCCGAGAAGCTGATCGTAGTAATTGCTGTGGATGACTACATCGTCGACGACCGGGCACTGAGCCTTATATCCGAAGTCGGCCGGGTTCTTGGTGCTGAAGCCGGCGCCGAAGCCTACATCGTTCTTGTGCTCTTCGCAGTATGCGAGCAGCTCGGGTACAGTCTTGATGTTATAGAAGTCGTAGGTGTTCTTAGCTACCCTCTTGGCCTCGTCAAGCGGCATGAGGCTGCCGTCGAGCGGGAAGGATTCCTGAAGCAGTGCATGCTTCCACAGATCCTTGGACTCAGGCATCATCATGACGGATGCGCAGAGGTTACCACCGGAGGACTGGCCGCCGATGGAGACGTTGTTGGGATCTCCGCCGAAGTCGGCTATGTTCTGGTTGATCCACTTGAGTACCTGCAGTATGTCGAGCCTTGCGAGGTTGTTTGCATACTGGTACTTGTTGAAGCCGCTGGCATCTGTGTAATCATCGTAGTCCTCAAGGACGCTGAGGTCAATGCTGCCCAGAGCGCCGCCGCGGTGGGTCGGAGTTACTACTATGATGCCGGGGTAATTCTTTACGAAGTTGGTCCAGTCGCTGGTCACGCGGCCGCCCATGTTGGCGCTGCCGAATACCCACATGAATACTGCTCTGGGTCCGTCCTTTTCAACATCCCAGCTGGGGTTGACGTATACGGACAGATCGAGGCAGTCCTCATTGACACTGGCCATGCCGCTTGTTCCCGGACCGGACACATAGGCTTCGATAGGTTCTGCATCCGCTGCTTTGTCGGGCAGCATCACAGGAGCCTCGAACAGAGGAGCCTTGGAGTACTGGATACCTCTCCAGATGTATACTCCGTTGTTCTCCTTGCCAAGGTAATCGCCCTGCCTGAGCTCTGCGAGGATCTGAGTCTCGCATCCTTCGAAGGTGGTCGGGAAAGCGTAAGGCTTTTCATCTTTGCCCACTTCTCTGTAGATCTGAGCCGCTCCGTCAGCGATGATCTCGCCGTAGGGCTGGAAGCTGAAGCCTGCGTTAGCGAAGACAGCCTTGGTGCCTTCAACGGTGTACTTGATCTTGTCGGTGGACTTGTCGAGCTTCATCCAGTCGCCGTTGTACTGGAGGTAGTAGTTGTCCTCGAGCATGTACATCGTGGCCGGGCCGTTGTAGCTGCCGTCCTTCATCTCCACAACACCGTTTAAAGTGTTGTATGCTGTCTCGAGTGTAGGAAGAGTTACCTTTGATGCGTGATCTCCTGCTGTATAGAAGGTAACAAGCGGGAGATCTGTACCAGTCTTAAGTGTTCCATCTTCATTGTAGTACATGTAAGACTGAGTCGGTGCGCCCGTTCTTGTGGTAACGCCGAAGAGTGTGACTCTCAGAGCGTCGCCGGGATTGAGGGTAATAGCACCAAGCTCGAGGTTGAATTTAAGTAGGGTCGGCTCTGCAATGCCCTCAGCCTGCCTTGCTTCTACCTCTGCCTTGGTGGAGTCATGCATGTAATCGGAGAGTTTGAGAGTATCCCAGACCTGCCTTTGGAGATTGTCTTCAGACAGACCGTCTCTGTGGGATGCACGGATGGTGCCGCGGCTGAGGTAATGAGAAGTGCCGTCAGCTCTGACAAGTTCGAGCATTCCGATAAGGTCAAAGTCCTTGCTGTTTGCGCAGGAAGCCCAGATCTCCATAGTGCCGTTTCCGACATAGGTGAGCTTCTTTGTCAGAGGTTCAGTAGTGAAGGAAATGCTCTTTGCATCTATCGATCCACTGAGATCTGCCCTGCCTATCGGGCCGTTTGCCATACCGGTTATATCGAAGCTGATATCGGTCCGGATCTGATAGTCAACACTTGAATCTCCGGCAGGAGCTTTATCTACAAGAGTGTTGGTATTGGTAAGGTAGAGATCCTTTTTGATCGTACCAGTATATGGTATGTGATCGGCAAGACGTGCGGGATTTGCGCTTCCATCCTTTGGAGCAAGACCATTATCCCCGTAAGCCGTATCAAGCATATAATAATATGCTAAAGGAGTGTCTCCAAAACCGTTATCAACGCCCTTAAGGAGCCAGTCAAAGTAACGGACAAAGTCCGCTTTGCTGTCGAAATTCGGGAAATCTCCGCCAGTCATTGCGCCACCGTGGTTGCCATTGCTGATAACCATGTGGCCGTTGGTAAGTGTGGCCATCGCAAGCTGAGCGGTAGAAGCGATATCCTGATAGCCTCCGTAATTGTACGTGGCCATTCCGCTGTCCTTGATATCCCCTACTTCCTCGTAAAGGACTATATCCTCGTATACCTCCCAGCCATCCGCATCGACAGAATCGCGATACATGTTAGGAACGGTCATGTAGGTAAAGAACATCTCGTTGTAGGTCTGCTGCTTAACGAAATTCTCGTAAGCGACAAGGCCTTTCGGATCGTCATCTACAAACTGGGCAGTAGGTTTCGTGATCCATTCATCATATCCCATGATCTTCCCGTTCTCATCAAGGTAAGCCGGGAATATACCGCGGGGATTATCCGGCCCTGCGGGCTCAAGGATCTTGTTTGTGAATGTATCTACGGAATAAGGAGGCAGAATACCAGCCTGGGCTCCCCAGCCGTTATTGGATATAGATACGCCGTTATTGTATTTCTGTGAGTAGTAGTCTATGCTGGCAACGCCGACCTGATATCCGGCCATTCCTTCAGGGGTATTTACAGCTGTTGTATTGCCTATAACACCCTGGTTGGAAGCACCGTACATTGCGCATTTGCCGCTGTACCACGGCTGCGTGGGCAGCCATTTTTCCATGATATAAGCGACATCAAGACCGTTCTCTCTAGTGCCGAATCCCTTGGCTACGCCGCCGGAAGCACCCATTCCTCGAAGGTCTATGCGCATTACTACATATCCGCGTTCGATATAGTATGAATCTGTTCCCGGCCTGTAACGACCTGTAGTAGAAGAAGGAGCAGTATCATACCTTACACACTGGATAAGAGCAGGATACTTTTCTCCGCTGATCGCCTTTCCTTCAGCATCAGCAGGGAGTACATAAGTAACTGCTATCTGGATCTTTTTTGCCAGCTCAGCAGCCCATGCATCAGGATCTGCGTCCTTATTCTTGTAGGCTGCTATCGCTGTCGGCTCTGAAGGAAATGCTCCTTCATAAGCTGCCGGGACTTCCACATAAACATTGTGGACTTCGGCACCGGGATACAGGTCTTCGTCATCGTAGAAGCCTTCGTAGGCGCCGAATGTACTGACTTTTGTAACTTTATCGGGGGATGATTCTCCTTCGGCATACGCTGCTGGAACAAAGGAGAACATCATGGCGATAGTAAGTATTACCGCTAATAGTTTCTTCATCCTTTTTCCCTCCGTGTGTCAGTTAGTTGTTTCCCGGGGAGATGGGCCCCGAGAAAAGCCGGACCGGCCGGGAGAGCTTCCGCCCTCCCGGTCGATTCGGTTGTGTTTTTACTTGAAGTAGTTTTCAGCTGCTGCGCTGTAGAGCGCTACTGCCTTGGCCACCTTCAGGGTCTGGTTGTCCGGGTTGGATCCGAGCGCGTCGTAAGCTGCATTGCTCCAGCTCAGTGCGCACATATCCAGGGTGATCTCAGATCCGTCAGTTGCCTTGAATTTAACTTTGAAGAACTGATCCAGATCTATGCACCTAAG
>JAFRXM010000041.1 GCA_017443515.1 Bacillota bacterium
AGATTCATTATAAGTTTTAATAACTAATATCAATTATGCTCACCTGGCTGCAGCTTCACTAAATCCGTTATTTACAATCGTACCACTTGGAATGACACTGAGGGATCTCAGTGTCATTCTTTTGTTTTAAACTATTGTTTTACTGAAACAAATAGCATATTCGTCCAATAAAAGCGAAGCAGTTTGCAATATTCATCCGAAAAACGCAACAATATATTGATTAATCGTCCGTAAAATGTTATAATTCCCCACGAAAAGAATTATCACGGAGGTGCCGAAATGATGGAAAGACTGGTGTATTCGCAGTTCAAGGCATGGAAAAACAAGAAAAACAGGAAACCCTTGCTTGTTACGGGGGTCCGGCAATGTGGCAAGACTTATTTGATCAAGTATTTCGGGGAGACCGAATTTGATGAGATAGCTTACTTTAATTTCGATGGTAATACCGGTCTTCGATCCGTATTTGATCATGATTTTGATACGAAAAGAATAATCGATGAACTTGGCAGCATTATATTTGGAAAGCCTATCAAGGCGGGGAAAACACTGGTTGTCTTTGATGAGATACAGGACTGTCCCAGGGCGATCCAATCACTTAAATACTTTTGCGAAGAAATGGCGGAACTTCATATAATAGCCGCCGGTTCACTTCTGGGCGTGGCATTGAAAGACGAAGGGATCTCTTTTCCGGTAGGCAAGGTAGACAGGATCGATATGTATCCCATGAGTTTTGAAGAGTTCGTGATAGCTGACGGGGGCGGGAAGTACATCGATGGGCTGAAAAAAAGGCCGCTCGAAAGAGAAATATCCGAATTGTATACGGTTCCTCTTGAGAAGTATCTTAAGAATTACTATATTGTCGGCGGGATGCCGGAAGCTGTCAGGACCTGGGTGGAAACTCACGATTACAGGGAAGTCGAAGCGATCCAGGATAATATATTACGAGATTATTCGGATGATTTTTCAAAGCATACTACGCCGGAAACTGCTATCAAGATCAAACTGATCTGGGATTCGATCCCTTCACAGATAGCAAAGGAGAACAATAAGTTCGTTTTCTCGCATGTGAAACAGGGAGCCAGATCAAAGGATCTTGAAGATGCTCTGGAGTGGCTGGTGAATGCAGGGATCACAGGCAAACTCTGCATGGTTTCTGTTCCGGAGATACCATTGTCAGGAATGGCTGACTATACATATTTTAAAGTGTATATGTCTGATGTAGGACTTCTTCGGAGAAAATCCAACTTAAATTTCAGAACAGTACTTGAAGGAAACGAAGCATATATCCATTACAAAGGCGCAATAGCTGAAAATTATGTATACACTCAGCTAAAATATATGGGTATAGACAGTTATTTCTGGAGATCCAAGTCTGATGCCGAGCTTGATTTTATCACTGATCATGAAGGGATCCTTGTCCCTGTTGAAACAAAATCTGCAGATAATACCAAAGCAAAGAGCCTGCATCAATTCTGTACAAAGTACAGGCCTAAATTAGCGATAAAGTCTTCCCTGAAGAATGTCGGTGACAATATGGACGGAGAGACCCACGTGTGGTCGATTCCACTGTATGCGTTGTTCAGATTTAAAGAATACTTATACAAAGAAATGGGATGGGATCCGGCCTAGTAGTATATCTGCTTATTATAGAAAGCAGTTTATTATAATGATGGGGATTTTGGAATGAGACACCCTTGCCCGGCTGCATTTCAAAAAATCCCTGATCGGCACTCCGACCATGAAACCCATAATCGTTGAAATTAAAGCGATTGTGGGTTTTTTGTTTTCTTGCTTTTCCTATAGTTAGTTAAGATCATGGTCTAAAAAACTGTTGACAAGCACGTGTATTAATGCAATAATACACATGAAGAGTGTATTAAATAGTTAATACACAGGAGGGAAAATGATCTCGTTCGTTAGTTTCAAACCGGACAATTCGTCCCCTATATATCTGCAGATACTGGCGTTCGTCAAACGCGGTATTGCGTCCGGGAAAATAAAAGACAGCGATGAGCTGCCTTCCAGGAGGGCGCTGTCTGTGCTTCTGGGCATAAACCCGAACACTGTGCAGCGCGCATTCAGCATGCTGGAAGAAGAGGGGCTCATATCCTCGTCCCACGGCGTCACCAGCATCGTAACCGCCCCGCCAGAGCGTGTTAACAAGCTTAAGGAAGAGATCCTTGCCGCTGACGCAAAGAGCACTGCCGCGCTGTTCAAACAGAACGGTCTGTCGCTGGAGCAGGCTGCGGCGCTTCTGGCAGCGTACTGGGAGGAGGTGTAAGGAAATGAAAAGACATATAAAGCGCTTTTTCTTCTACCCACCCGGCGAAAGTGTTGTTGCGATGTTCGGTATCCTGTTTGTTACGGCGCTGATCTTTATCGTTATTCTGGGAGACAACATCAGGGAGGCCATATGGCTCATTCCGCACGATCGCATCAAACCATTCAGCGATATACTAAACGGCAGGCTCGCAGGCTTTTGGGTATATGCTGCGGCCTGTCTGGCGATCGTAGTAAGGAATTACCGCAGCTTTGCTGCTCAGAGCAGAAGCAATTATGTTATGAAACGCACGAAAAGCGGCTTTGAGATCCACAGGATGTGTCTTACGGTTCCGGTGATCGGGCTGATAGCCGGTCTGCTGCTGACATATCTTGTCGCGCTCGGCTATCAGGAGGAATACACAAGGATCTTCAGCTCATTTCCCATCCCGGCTGAATACTACGACTTCAACTTCTGGAGGGCATTGATATGATACAGATTAAAAACCTCACGAAAAAATACGGCTCCACGGTGGCGCTGGACAGACTGGATCTGGAAATACATCCGGGAGAGATAATAGGCCTGTTCGGACCCAATGGCGCAGGCAAGACTACGCTGATCAAAAGCATATTCGGCTTTGTGAATTATCAGGGCAGTATAACACTGGATGGCGAGCCGATCACCAGAAAGAACATCGCAAGGATGTCGTTCGGTACCTGCGAGCACAGTTTCTTCCCGGGGATAAACGCGAACGACCACGCGGAGTTCTACAGGGATCATTTTCAGAGCTTTGATGAGAGACGTTTTGCCGTTCTAATGGACTTTTTCGATCTGCCCAGGAATAAGAAGATCAAGCATATGTCCACAGGCCAGCAGAACCAGTTCGAGGTAATTATGGCTTTAAGCCAGGGATCAGACTACATTTTCCTGGACGAGCCTTTCGCAGGAAACGATATCTTCAACCGCGAAGACTTTTATAAAGTGCTGCTTGGCATGCTGGGGCCGGACGAGACGCTGCTCCTGTCGACCCACCTGATAGAAGAGGTCTCCGGTCTTGTGAGCCGCGCAGTGCTTCTGGATAAGGGGAAGATCATAGGCGATAAACAGATAGCGGAGCTCGACAGCGAAAATGCCGGTCTGATCGATTACATCAAGGATGCATACAGCTACAAGGCGGATCGGGTGTTCCAGGCTCTGGAGCAGCTGAGCCCGGAGGGCGAGTGATATGAAAAAGATCATTTCCACAATAGAGGTCTTTGCGGGCCTTACGATAAAAAGGATGTTTGTCGTGCTTGGCAGCATGGCCGCTTTGGAGCTCATCCTGTTCTGGATCTTCGGTCTTTCAAGGCAGGTGTATACCTTCGAGAACGCTGTGATAAGATCCTTTATACCTGTGGTGTTTTGCGCTGCATATCTGGCAATGTACTGGGCTCTGGCCTGGTTTTCGGGAAGGAACTCGACCTACCGTTATACCTTGCAGAGGCTGACTTTATCGGAACGTTCCGCTACGGCAGTGCAGACCGTTTACTATGCGCTGTGCTTCCTGCTGTTCCTGCTGACTCAGGTAGTCCTTACCGTACTGATGGCAAAGCTTTTCGAGGGCGGAAAGTATTTCAGCGAGGGGGCGCAGGGAATCTTTATCGACATGAGGTACAACACCTATTTCCTGTATAATCTTGTGCCGCTCTGGACAGGAGTGCAGAGAGTGAAGAGCCTGCTGTGCATCATTCTGGCAGCGATTGCAGCTGCGCACATGAATGTAAGCGTAAGGCGCGGATACACACCGGTGATATCGTTCATCCTTGCTGCTGCCGCTGCGATGTTATGGGCCATGCCCATCGTTCCACATATGGATCCGGAATTAGTGATCCCGCTGTTTATATTCGTGATCCTGATTCCTGCCGGAACATTGTACATGACATATTCCAGAGCAAATAAGGGCAGCAATGTCGAAGACATTCCCTGGGATTAAGGGAGGTTGATGTTCATGAAAAAAGCTTTGATACTGATACTGGCACTTATAATTGTATTCGGAGCGGTCTCGGCCTTCGCAGAAAGCAGGATAGCCGCCTCGGCTGAAGACCTGGAGTTCAGAGTGGATTCCCTATACGGTGATGTTTCTTCTGCAGAAGGGCTGGAGATCAGAGGATTCCTTTCGATCACAAGGGAAATGCTTGCTCTTGACCGTTGTGACACCTGGCTTTCTGACATAAAGATAGAAAATGGTCAGCCAAAAACCGTATCTGTGGAATACGTGCATGATGCGAACATCAATCCGTCTCTGCCGGATGAGTCTTGGCAGGATCCGGAGGTAAGCAGCGATCCTGTTGAAAGACAGCAGCCCCAGATAAAGGATCTGGAAAAGAACATCGTATATAAGGTATATCCTAAAGAAGGGTACTATTTTGCAGATGTGACCGATGCCGGAAGCGGCAAGGTCTTATACACGGTCGAGATCGAAAAGTGTGATGGTGAGCACGTTTTCCCGAAGCTCTTTGCAGGAAGAGGCTCTGTTGTGATCGCCATAGTAGAGGACAAATATGTCTTTTCCAGTAAGCCGAATGGCTGGACCGCGACGGGACATAATATCTACTGCCTTACTGCGGAAGGCAAGCTGTTTAAGGTTGAAGAAAAAAGCTTTGATTCCGGCACGCTGCGCTTCTATCTCACAGAGGCGTACGGTGCTATAACGGCAACGTCTGCAGGAGAACGCTTCGCAGTGGTTCAGCGCTCGTATTTTTCAAAGGCCACAAGAAACGAAGCCGGAGAAGTTGTAGGGGAAGATTTTTTAGCCAACGCCCAGACCATATGGATATTCGGGCCATCGGGCCTGGAGTATCTCGGCTTGCTGCGATGCAGTCTGGACGATGCCGTAAGGTGCGGAGAGTACGATTCGGGATTTGGCGATTATTACCGGGATATCTTTCACGGTAACGCGATACACAGGAATTATCCGAAGCTGTACTGGTGATGATCAAAGCATTCCTTCATAGTCTTCTGTAACGATCTCTTCGTATGGCTTCTTGATGATGAAGCGGTCTTTTGGCCAGGGGCCGGTCAGAAGCTCCTCTATGTAGGAGACGGTGCCGGGATAGGTCTTGCGCGCAAGGTCCAGCAGCCTGGAGATGTCTTCGGTCTGCTCGTAGAGCTCGTCCATGGGACCGGTACCGGTATCGATAAGTCCAAGAGTCTCGTAGTGCTCGTACATCATCTCCATGATGGTAAGCGCCGTTTCCTCGCCGTATTTTTCAACGGACTTTGCGAACTGGCTCATAATGGTGCTTTCTCCCAGAAGCCAGCCCTTGGTAAGAAAGAAGGCTTTGTCCGTATAGGAGATCCGGCTCTTGTCCCTGGTGGAGCCGAGCAGAAGGGAAAGGCAGTCATCCACCTTGGGAAGTATCATTTCAAAAGCGCCGGCTTTTATGCCTATCATTGCATTTCCGCACTGCCCAAGGCAGAGCAGCACTCTGTCGGCGTCCAAGGTATCCAAAAGCTCCTGCACTATCGCAGAGAGCTTTTTTGGTCTCTCGTGAAGGCCGGATTCTATGTATTCCACGCTGTACGAGGTGCCTGTATTCTTTTGCGCAAGCTCTATCTCCGCCTGCAGGGTCCGGCAGGCGACTATGATTGTTTTCATGTTTACGGATCCCTTCCCTTGATCGATATAATATAATTTACTATATTTCCGGGATTTTTTCAATGGGCACGGAGCGTGCGGCGGCACCAGGCTCGCCCGATAAATGATGTGGTTATTTGTAATATTTTGCACATATTACTATACGGCGGTGTATTAATGTGATAAAATGTTATTAATATGTCAACGTTTGCAGTTCGGAGGTAATAACAATGGCATACAAAACATACAAGGTGGTCGAAGGCGATACTCTTACCAGGATAGCCAAAAAGCACGGCACGACGCCGCAGGCGCTGGTAAGGCTCAACGATATCCCGGGCCCCAAAATGATAAAGCCGGGCATGGAGATCATAGTTCCGGACAATTCGGAGCATGAGGCTGTAGTACAGGCCGCTGAGGAGGCTCAGGCAAAATCTGTCGCGGCTGCAAAGAAAAAGGCTGTTGCCGAGGCCAGGGCAGTGGCTGCGGCTGCGGAAAATGCAGCAGCGCCGGCCTTTAAGACCATAAAATACACGGCAGTAGAGGGCGATACTTTCTCAAAGATCGCAAAAAGATATGGCACGACGCCTCAGGCGCTTGTAAGGCTCAACGGTATTACCGGGCCTAAGCAGCTCAAGCCGGGCATGGAGATCGTTATTCCTGACAATTCCGTCCACGAAGCTGCGGTAGCTGCCGAAGACAAGACCAAGGCGCTTGCGGAACAGGAAAAGGCCATAGCAAAGGCAAGGGCTGCAGCAGCGGCGCAGGCGGTCGCAGAGGCAAGGACAGCTGCTCCGGAGTTCAAGACCCTCACACATAAAGTCGCCGCAGGCGAGACCCTCACAAAGATCGCAAAGAAATACGGCACCACGCCGCAGGCACTTGTAAGGCTCAACGGAATAGCAGGCCCTAAGATGGTAAAGCCGGGCATGGAGATAGTGGTTCCGGACAATTCGGAGCACGAAGCCGCGGTAAAGGCCGCCAAGGAGGCGCAGGCAAAGTCCATTAAGGAGGCCCGCGAGAAGGCCGACGAGCAGGCCAGGATGATAGTCGTCACAAGGGCCGCCGCAGAAAAAGCGAAAAAGAAGGGCTAATTTGCCGCAATATATGAAATAACACGGGCTAAGTCCGTGTTATTTTTATTTATCCCATAGACACGCTGTACTCGCTTTATATTCCGGGCAGTCGGATATTGTGGTATAATAGTATTGGTGGAAGGGCGTTTGTAGATCAGGCAGGAGGCTGTTCTTATGTCTAAAGGCGGCAGGATCATCTGTGTAGTGCTTGCGGTGCTTCTGGCAGCGTCGGCTGCTTTTGCATTGTACCAAAAGGACCGGGCTGACAAGCTCGGATCTGCAATGCTAAAGGAGCAGGCGGCGGCAAGCGAAGAGATAAGCGGGCTTAAGGCACAGGTGGAGGAGCTTTCCCAAAAGCTTGCGGAATCGTACGTCGCTCCGCGCGTGGTCTTTTCCGGAAACGAATTTCTGCAAGGAGACATACTGACAGTCCACGTCGAGATGAACTCGGCCAAAGGCCTGCCGGAGATACAGACCGAGCTTGGAAAGCCGGTATTTATAGAGGACCCTGCGGTCGCCGGTATAACTGCGGAGCCGGCGGGCAGCCCGGTCTATACTGCCTACGTACCGGTAGGCTATGCCCAGACCCCGGGTGAATATTCCGTAAGCGTAACGGCTGACGGCCGCGAATACAAAGGCTCCGTAACGGTCAGCGCGCGCAAATACGGCGAGCAGCATATGACCATGTCTTCTGCCACAGCAAGCGCCACCATAGGTGCCGAAAACGCTAACGAGGACTATGCCCAGAAAGTGACCCCGACGTATTATACCGCAGAATCGCAGCGCTACTGGCAGGGAACGTTCATCCGCCCCGTAAGCGGGCCGGTGACAACTGAGTTCGGCCTGTACCGCTACACTACCTACACGGACGGCAGCAGCAGGAAGGTCGTAAGGCATACCGGAGTGGATATAGGGGCGGCAAAAGGCACTCCCGTTCCGGCAAGCAATGCCGGAAAAGTCGTCTATGCAGGGGATGTCATAATAACCGGTGGTACTGTGGTGATAGACCACGGCGGCGGGCTCAAGAGCTACTATTTCCATCTGAGTTCGATCGACTGCAAAGCAGGCGACATCGTCGGAAAAGGTGATATAATAGGAAAAGTAGGCGCTACCGGGTACGCGACAGGCGCGCACCTGCATTTCGAACTGAAGATAGGCGAATACAGCCTCAGCCCCTGGGCTCTTTGGGACGGAACCAGCGACCTTTACAAGTAAGGAGAGACCATGTTTGCGGACGCTATCGAAAAAGTCGGCGGGTTCACCAGACCGATAAAGATACTTTCAAGGAACTACAAGGAGCCGGCAATAATACCCGGACTTGCGACGCTGTTCTTCGTAAACGACGAAGGCTGCGCAGTAACGTGCAAACACGTGGCAAGGCAGATCATTCAGGCCCAGGAGATAAACAAGAAGTACGCGGAATTCAAAGCCGCTTGCAGCCGCGTTCCGGAAGGCAAGGGCAAGCAGGCCGCAGTCAAGAAGCTGGAGCTTGTGCACAAGATAAAGCAGGGCAGCACCATACAGATGAAGGTGCAGTTCGACGGAAGCGTTTCGAACATCTCGAGCTTTGATATCAACATGCACCCGGAGCTGGACCTGGCGCTGATACGCTTTAAGGGCTACGAGCGCACGCTGTACAAAGGCCACGCGGTGTTCGTAAAGGACGGCTCTGGTATCAGACCTGGCGACATGCTATGCAGGCTGGGCTTTCCGTTCCCGGAATATTCGGACTTTCGCTACGATGCAGCGACGGACAGCATAGAATGGGACAAGTCCGCCGGCAGCTCCAACACGCCGCGCTTTCCTATAGAAGGCATGTTCACAAGGCACCTTGCGGACGCAGGCGGCAAGATCTACGGCATAGAACTAAGCACGCCGGGCCTGAGGGGGCAGAGCGGAGGGCCGCTGTTTTCGCCGGACGGCAGGATATGCGGCATGCAGTCGGCCACCAAGCACCTGCACCTGGGATTCGACATGGTGGGCGAAAAGATGATGCTGCACGGCAAGGAGCACGTCATAAACAACCAGCCCTTCCTGCATGTGGGGCACTGCATACACGCCGACAAGATCAAGGAGTTCCTGCGGGACCACAACGTGACATATTACGAGGAATAAAATGCTGGAAGTACTGCTTTTTCAATATAAAGACATGTTCGGGGAAGATTTTCCGCTGGCGGAATTCAAGGACAGGCGTGAGATAGACGTCATAAACATTCTTTACGACTGCGTCAGCAACAACCTGCGCTACGATGGTACCAGGCTGGTCCGGAATATAATAACTGACGCCCCGGGGCAGAGCATATAGGAGGAACAAATGAATATAATTGTCGCATTTGCGCTGTTTGCACTGATAGTACTGCTGTACTGGGTAATTTCAGAGCTGTTTACGATACTGTTCCGCTTTACGGGGCTGCCCTACGGGAAGGCGCGCTTCCAGGTTACGTCGATCCTGACCGGCTGCGGCTTTACCACCCGCGAGAGCGAAATGCTGCTGACCACCAAATCCAGGAGGCGCCTGGCCAGGGTGACGATGCTGTTCGGCTACGTGTTCAACATCACCGTGGTCACCACGATAATCAACGTGTTCCTGTCGCTGAAAGAAATGCAGGAGGCCAAGGATTTCCTGCTGGCCATAGTGATACCCCTTGTGGTGGTGGCGTTCATCATCGTGTTCGTCCGCGTGCCTTCCATGCGCATGAAGAGCGACAGGCTGCTGGAAAAGATCGCGGGCAAGATGCTTAAGATAGAAGGCGTCAACACCATGGTGATACTGGATCACATTGGTCGTAACGCCATAGTAAGGATCACCCTCGTGGAGGTGCCCGAGGCGTATCAGGGTGTACCTCTGGCGTGGTCCGGTCTTAAGGAAGACAAGAACATCCTGGTGATGCTGATCGAAAAGCAGGGCAAGGGCATGCGTCAGGCGAACGCCGAGACCAAATTCGACCCGGGTGACAGAATAACGGTCCTGGGCGACTACCGCACCATTAGCGAGACCTTCAACGCCAGGGAGAACTTCGAATCCGACGAGGATTAAGATAGGGGACGGACCTTCGGTCCAAAAGGGGGAAAGATTCATGAGAAAAACGATTACGGCAATGTTTCTTGCTGCGCTGCTTCTGCTGTGCGGCTGCGCTCAGAGAACAGCAAACAACACAAATAACGTCAACAACGCCGAAAACAGCGAGCAGAACGAGACTGAAAACTCTGCAACTGAATTCCAGTACGCTGATGGAAATGCCAAAGTGGTCTGGGAAAGAAGCGATTACGCAGAAGAAAGAACAGACACCGAGGCGCTGCCCGGGGTGGAGATCCGTTATTCTTCCTATACTCTTACCGTCAGGACGGACGGGGCTGAAGAGAAAAAGCTCTACAGCGCACTGCCCGTCTGGGATCTGTACCTTTGCGACCTGACCGGGGACGGCGAACCGGAGCTCTGTTCGACATGCAGCTTTGGGTCGGGCAATGTCAGAGAGTTTATACTTGCTTATGACCTGAAAAACGACAAACTGTACGAACAGAAAGACAGCCGCAATTTCAATTACCAGCTTATTATTCAGGACGAAAAGCTTTGTGTGCAGAAGTATCCTGCCAGCTTCCAGACCGTATCCGATACAGGCACATTGGTGCTAAAAGACGAAGAGCTTAAAATGCGTTCGATCTATGAAGGCCTTCCCTGCACATGGAAAACTCTGCCTTCTTTCGAGCTTGACAATGTGAAGTATCAGACTGCGGGAATGCCGTCGGATACTCTCCCTGATGGTTATCTGTACGCTCTGTTGCTGAACAGTACAGAAGCTCTGGAACACGGAGCAGAACCGATAATGCTGTTCAGATCCAAGACCGAATCCGATCTTTACACGTATCAGAATTGCGGTACTGTTAAGACAGAAGAGGGCGAGCAGCCCCGCTGGGCCTATGTGCGCTGGATACAGCAGGATTCCTCGGCAGTTCCGCTGCGCAATCTGGAAAAGGCAGATGTGGAGGCGCTTGCGAGAAAGGGAGCTCGTCTTAACTGGGCCGACTTTGAGCCGTTCAGGCGCAGTGAGTATAAGGACGGAGGTTATGACATACAGGGCCAGGCAGGGATCTTTCATATCTATATAGGCAGCAAAGCCTGGGGCGAGGGGACCCTGCAGAACGTTGAGCTTTGGGTATGGGACCGTGATAACTACGTGGATCTCAAAACAGGGCGGGGGCTTGCGTGGCTGAAAAAATATACGGAGGCAGACCCGAAAAAACCGGCGGTCGTGGATATAAAATACCGCACAAGAAAGGATCTGAGGAATGAAGATCCGTTTTATACAAGCTTTTGGGAAGAAAACGGCATCGAATACCTGATCGGGTATTATGAGGATATAGGAGAGCCCTGGGTCTACCTGTCCGACGGCACTGCCATAGGTGTGCGTACGGCATTGGAACGCGGGCTGATGACGCTCAGGGATCTGGACCGTTATGGTATAAAGTATACGGCACCGCACTAAGCGATGTGGTCAGTTGCTGGCCACGAAGGTCTCATAGAAAACGTAATACAGCTCCTCTGAGGGGGAGTAGATAATAAACAGGCGATTTGTCCAGGCATCCGGGCTGTTGTCTTTAGGGCCGACAAGTACTCGGCTTTTGTAGACGGCGCCTGTTTTTTCTTTGAAGAAGGGTTCCAGACCTTTGGCAGCCCTGCCGGCGTCGTTGAGTTCGAGCGTTTTCTTTATCATGGGCGACAGCCCCTCGTCCATGAGGGCCGGGTCGAACACGCTGCCTTCCGTGGCGCCGCTGATCTTGCAGGTGTAGGCGGACCAATTGTCCTGCCAGGCACCTTCGTTGTAATAGTCCACGATCTTGACCTTGATTCCGTCCAGCGAAAAACCGAAACTCTGGAAATGGGACAGCGAAGGGCGGCTGAGCCACTTGAAAAGCCCGAACAGAACGGCAAGCAGCGCTAAAAGCAAGATGACTACGCGAAGATTTTCGCGGTCTTTGCGGGGTATAGTGCCCTCTTTGCGTGCCATAGGGTCCTCCTTTCGCGCAGCGGTCACTGGTCTGAACCGGAGACCGGCCTGAACTCCAGGATGTCTCCGGGCTGGCAGTCCAGAGCGGCGCAGAGCCTGGCGAGCGTGGAGACTTTGATGGCGCGGGCCTTGCCGGTCTTGAGGACCGACATGTTGGCGATGGTGATACCGACCTTTTCGGAAAGCTCCGTAAGGCTCATCTTGCGCTTTGCAAGCATCACGTCGATGTTGAAGATTATTTCTCCGTCCATGGCAGCCTCCTAGATCGTAAGGTCGCTCTGCTCCTGCAGGGCGGCGGCGCGGCTGACCAGGTTGGAAAGGGCCGCAAAGGCGATGGCTATGGCGGCTCCGGCGAACACCACCAGAAGAGACGCGAGGATGATTCCGGGGTGGTTCATGTTCATGAACAGAAGAACGATGTTGCCGACGAAAAAGTAAGCGCTGTCCAGGATCGCGAGGTTGGAGATCCACTTGCAGTTTTCGGCGTTCTGATGCGTAAATGACTGGTCGCGGCCTATGCCTGATGCGATGCGCCAGCAGAAGATCAGAGCCGCGTAGACGGGGGCGGCGGTGATCCAGATGAACACCACCCAGGGCCAGAAGCAGTGCGCGAATTCCGGGTAAGCGTCGGCGAGGCTGCGGCCCATGGTGGGGATGACCGCGAAGTAGATTACAGCCAGGCACAGCCCGATCACGATGATTGCGGCCTTAAGCCAGCGCGCGAGTTTTGATTGATCCATATCTGAAACCTCCTTTTGCAGCCCCAGTATAGCCCTTGCATATACGCTTGTCAATAAAAATTTATCGAGAAACGATAAATAATTGGCGAAAAAAGACGGTCCTGTCATCAGGACCGTCCCTTATTGCGATCAGTAAAGCGGGAATTTGGTGCAGAGTTCGTCCACGGTGGAGAGGATCTCGCCGCGGCTCATGTCGAAGTCGAAGACGGCTTTAAGGATGAGGTCGCCGACGATCTTCATCTCCTCTTCGCCAAATCCGCGAGTGGTGACGGCCGGTGTTCCTACGCGGATGCCGGAGGTCTCGTGTGGCGGGCGGGTGTCGCCGGGGATGGAGTTTTTGTTGACGGTGATGTGCACGCGGTCGAGCCTGTCTTCAAGCTCCTGGCCGCTCATGCCCAGCTTGCGCAGGTCTAAAAGCATCAGGTGGTTGTCGGTGCCGCCGGTCACCAGGTCTATGCCGCCCGCGGTAAGGGTCTCGGCGAGGGTCTTGGCGTTCTTTACGATCTGCGCCTGGTAGGCTTTGAATTCAGGGCGCAGCGCCTCGCCCATGGCGACGGCTTTGGCAGCTATGATGTGCATCAGCGGGCCGCCCTGGGTGCCGGGGAACATGGCCTTGTCTATCTTCTGCGCGATCTCCTCGCTGTTGGTGAGGATGATGCCGCCTCTTGGGCCGCGCATGGTCTTGTGCGTGGTTGTGGTTACAACGTCCGCGTAGGGCAGCGGATTGGGGTGCTCGCCCGCGGCGACAAGACCTGCGATGTGCGCCATGTCTACCATAAGGTATGCGCCCACGGAGTGCGCTATCTCTGCAAAACGCTTGAAATCTATGATCCTGGGGTACGCGGAGGCGCCGGCGATGATCATCTTGGGCTTGTACTGCTCGGCCTTCTTTTGGACCTCGTCGAAATCTATGAGGCCGGTCTCGGTGTTGACGCCGTAGAAAACCGTGTTATAGAACTTGCCGGAAAAGCTTGCCTTGCTGCCGTGCGTGAGGTGGCCGCCGGTGGAAAGATCCATGCCCATGACGGTGTCGCCGGGCTTTACGAGGGCCAGGTACACGCAGAAGTTGGCCTGCGAGCCGCTGTGCGCCTGCACGTTGGCGAACTTTGCGCCGAAGATCTCTTTGGCGCGGTCGATGCAGATGCGCTCGGCCATGTCCACGTATTCGCAGCCGCCGTAGTAGCGGTGCCCGGGGTAGCCCTCCGCGTACTTGTTGGTGAGCACGCTGCCCATAGTCGCCATAACTTCTGGGCTTACGAGGTTTTCGGACGCGATGAGCTCGAGGTTGTTCTGCTGGCGTTTGAGCTCCAGCGAGAGCACGCGCGCGATCTTGGGATCCTTCTGTTCTACAATACTGATGTTTTCGTTGATCATCTTCACATCTCCTGATACTTTGCTGAGTCGATTCGTTGTAATTAAGACATTATACCGTCATTTGCCCCGGTTGTCCACAGTTTTTCGGTGGAGAAGAACCGTCCCTCTCCACCGAAAGTGTGGTTTTTGTGAAGAGGCTTGCATTGCAGGCCTTTTCTGTGTACAATCCTCTTGTCCGGCAAAGGGGCCGGAGTTATGCAATGCAAGGAGAATCTGATGAGCAATAAAGCCAAGAGGATAATAGTGGCGGTAGCGCTGCTTCTGGTGGCGGTGCTGTCGTTCACCGTGTTGTACAACGCGTTTTCGGCGGACAAGTTCGTCCGGCCGAGAGTGCAGTATCTGGACGAAAAGAAGACCACAGTCATGGAGATGTCGGCCGTGGCTATCGCTGCGTCGGCGGCCATAACACTGGTGCCGGGGGATATAGGAACGCCAATCGCGGACAAATTGGCGGACCTTAGCAAGTACTCGGTCATCATCCTGTGCGCTGTATTTCTTGAAAAATACCTGCTGAAGCTGATAATCGTGGCGGCGTTCCGCATCATAATACCGGTGGGGCTGTT
Organism: Bacillota bacterium; assembly: GCA_017443515.1. GTDB lineage: Bacteria > Bacillota > Clostridia > Peptostreptococcales > Anaerovoracaceae > RUG13409. The sequence goes on from JAFRXM010000041.1 coordinate 14,633, forward strand.
GATAGTGGCGATCTGCCTTCTGGTCAACAGGGACCGCTTTTTCAGGCTGGGCGCCAGGCTTGTGATCTGCGGTGTTCTGATAGCGTCGATAATTCCGGTAAGCGTGTTCATATCGCAGACCATAGAGTCCACCTATCAGGAAACCATCCAGGAAACTATCGAGACAGCCAAAGAGGACACTAAAGAAATAGAAGACAATTCCGAGAGCCAGAGCGCTATCGAAAGGTTCATAAACAGCATCAAGGGCGGCGTAAAGACGGTCACCGACAAGTTTGAAAAGACGCTTACGAATATGATAGAGGCGTTTGCGGTTATGATCGTGACCTCATGCCTTATACCGATAGTGGTGTTCCTGCTGTTCTGGTGGCTGCTGAGGTCGTTGTTCAACGAGGACACGTTCAGGCGCGGGCCGACGCTGCCGTTGTTCGCAGGCCCGAGGCGCGGAGGAGCTGTGTCGGCGCTGGCTACTGAGGCAGGAAATGCCGGCCCGGGAGCTGCAGGATCGGAAAATGCCGGCAGAATTGTTCCTGCAAACACCGGAGCGGAGCCTGCAGGAAGGAACGCCGGGGCAAATCCCGCCGCTGGTGAAGCGCATGCTGCAGCTGGTGGTGTAAACGCTGCTGCCAGTGGTGTGCGAACGTCGGAAGACCGTACAGCGGAGCCTCCGGTGGACGCCGACGCTGTCGCCAGGATCGTGGATGACGCCGCAAGGCTCGCCGGGATCAAAACAGCTGCCCCGAAGGATTCCCCGAATTCGGACAAGCCCGCAAGACCCTAGAAAAATCAACGGTTTTAGAGATTTTGACCAGCCCGTAACTGAAAATCAGTCGCGGGCTTTTTAATGCTTGAAAAACAGCCCTGCGCCAAGTATAATATTACCCAAAGGGGTGGCTGAATGAGCAATTCGGAAAGAAAACGCAATATCGAGCTGGATGTACTGCGGGTGCTGTCGTGCGCGGCGGTGCTGCTGTACCATCTGGGATTTTTAAAAGGCGGGTACCTGGCGGTATGCACCTTTTTTGTCATGAGCGGCTACCTTTCGGCCCGCGCGGCGCTGTCTGGGGAGAAATTCAACATCCTGAAGTACTACGTTAAGCGCTTCCTGCACATTTACCTGCCGCTTGCGGTCACGGTGCTGGTAACGATCCTGGTCGTAACGTCGTTTCCGCAGATAAAATGGCTCAATCTAAAGCCCGAGACCACCTCGGTGCTGCTGGGCTACAACAACCGCTGGCAGCTTCTGGCGAGTCTGGACTACTTCGCAAGGCACGTGGATTCGCCGTTCATGCACTTCTGGTACATAGCCATCCAGCTGCAGTTCGACGTGCTGTTCCCGTTCGTCTTCCTGCTGCTGCGCTGGTTCAAGAGGAAGCTTAGCGTGGCGCTGCCCTGCGCGCTGCTGGTCTTAGGCTCTGCTATAAGCATGCTGTGGTTCTACATCCTGGCCAGCAAGGGCCAGGTGATGCAGGCCTATTACAGCACGGCATCCCGCTGCTTTGCGCTGCTTTTGGGCGTGCTGATGGGCTTCTACCAAAGCGAGCAGCCCCCGCTTTCCTTTAAATTTGAACGGAGACCGGCTGTGGCCAGGGCGGTTTTCTGCGTGTGGCTGGCCGTCTGGTGCGGCTTGGTCTACGTTTCTGACGCGGCGTCAGAATTCTTCCCGCACATCATGATGGCCTTCACGATAGTAAGCATGAGGCTCATCGACATGGCGGTGCTGTGCGGCCAGAAGGCCCCGCGCGCTTTTGGGCGTTTTATGCAAGGGCTTTCGGGCATCAGCTATGAAGTCTACCTGTGGCAGTACCCGGTCATATTCCTGGCGCAGGAGCTGGTGCCGACCACATTTGATCCAATCCTTAAATACATACTGATGATAGCGCTTATCCTGGCGCTTTCTGCGGTGCTGCACTTCGCAGCAGGCTTTAAGCCGTTCTCCGGCAGGGCCAGGGCGAAGGCGGAAAACGCCGCGCTTCAGGCCGAAAAGCCGGTGCGGCTGGCAAGCCCGGCTGAAAAAATGGTTCCGGAGGCCTCGGAATACCACACAGCCAGCCTGGCCGGTGTCCAGGCAGCCGAAGGTGCCGCCACTCGCCGCGAAAAGCACGAAAACAAGCGCCGCGCCGGCAGGAAGACCACTGCCGTCCTGGTCCTTCGCGTCCTTGTGCTTCTTGCGGTGCTCGTTCCAACGGCCTTCGGCGGCTGGCGCTACTATCAGGCCGAAGACCACACAGCGGAACTTGCCGCAATGGAGGCCATGATGGAAGAAAACGCCGCTATGCTGGCGGAGCGCCAGAAGGAGTTCGCTCAGAAGCAGGCCCAGCAGGCCGCGGAATGGGAGGCGGCCCTTGCGGACTTCGACAGCGGCGAGGAAAAGATAAAAGAAGCGGTCGCAAATCTTCCCATAGTGGGCCTTGGCGATTCGGTGATGCTTGGCGCAGTCCCGGCGCTGTACGAGACCTTCCCCAACGGCTATTTTGACGCCGCGGTGTCGCGTTCGGCGTGGGTGGTGCGCGGGATACTGGCCGACCTTGCGGAGCAGGGCGTCAGCTACGACACTGTCGTCATGAATTTCGGCGCCAACGGGGACTGCCCCGACGAAGAAAAAGAAAAGATACTCCAGGACCTTGCCGGCAAGCAAGTCTACTGGCTCACAAATACCTGGCCCAAGACGCAGTTCGTAAACGACAGGATCAGGGCACTTGCCGAGCGCTACGATAATCTGACTATACTGGACTGGCAGACCGCGTCCGCCGGCCACGACGAATACTTCTACACCGACGGGCTGCACCTCACAGAACCCGGAAGAAAAGCGTTCGCATCGTTTATTTACGATTCCATATTCCAGGACCGCATCGCCGAGTGGAAGGCAGCCCGTGACGAATTCATACGCAAGCACGACGAAGAGTATCAGAAGACGCTTGCCTTCTACGGCGACCAGCTCCTTGTTGGCGTATACGACCAGCTTAGCGCGGCCTTCCCGCAGGCGCAGTTCGCCTCAAAAGAAGACTACAGCTACGAGGCCCTTAAGGCGGATCTTTCCGCCGCCGCTGAAAACGGCAGTCTGGCTTACCGGGTGGCGCTGGTGTGCAGCCAGCCGCTTTCCGAGGCTCAGCGCCAGGAACTAGAAGCGATCTGCGAGGGAAGCCAGCTGTTCTTTGCCCGTCTTCCCGAATCAAACGATATCTACATGGCGGACGGAATGCACTTCAGCCCCAAGACGAACGCCTTCGTTGCCCAGCAGCTGACAGAAGCGCTGAGATAGTCAAATCGTTGACGAGCCTTTTTCTCAATTCCTACTTCATTATTATTACAGATTGATGTATAATTAAGTGCTAAATATGATTCATGATCGTGAATATATGAAAGGACAGGTAATTTGAACATGGCAATCGATCTTACTAAGTATGGTATCACCGGCGCTACCGAGATCATCCACAATCCGTCGTACGAATTCCTCTTCGAAGAAGAAATGAAGGAAGGCCTCACCGGCTACGATGTAGGAACTCTCACAGAGCTCGATACCGTAAACGTAATGACTGGTATCTACACCGGCCGTTCCCCCAAGGACAAGTACATCGTTATGGATGCAAACTCCAAGGACACCGTCTGGTGGACAACTCCGGAGTATCCCAACGACAACCACCCCATGACTGAGGAAGTCTGGGCTACCGTAAAGGATCTGGCCAGAAAGCAGCTCTCCGGCAAGAGGCTCTTCGTTATGGACGCTTTCTGCGGCGCCAATAAGGATACCCGCATGGCAGTGCGCTTCGTTATGGAAGTTGCATGGCAGGCACACTTCGTAAAGAACATGTTCATCCAGCCCACCGCTGAAGAACTTGCAAACTTCGAGCCGAACTTTGTAGTCTACACCGCCTCCAAGGCAAAGGTAGAGAACTACAAGGAGCTCGGTCTTAACTCTGAGACCTGCGTTGCGTTCAATGTAACGTCCAGAGAGCAGGTTATACTGAACACATGGTACGGCGGCGAGATGAAAAAGGGTATGTTCTCCATGATGAACTACTACCTGCCGCTTCAGGGCATCGCTTCCATGCACTGCTCCGCCAACACCGATATGGAAGGCAAGAACACCGCCATCTTCTTTGGTCTGTCCGGCACAGGCAAGACCACTCTTTCCACTGACCCGAAGCGTCTTCTCATCGGCGACGACGAGCATGGCTGGGACGACAACGGCGTGTTCAATTTCGAAGGCGGCTGCTACGCGAAGGTGATCAACCTGGACAAGGAATCCGAGCCCGACATCTACAACGCCATCAAGAGGAACGCACTTCTTGAGAACGTCACTGTAGACGCGGAAGGCAAGATCGATTTCGCGGACAAGAGCGTCACCGAGAACACCCGCGTAAGCTATCCTATAGAGCACATCGAAAAGATCGTAAAGAAGGTAAGGCCCACATCCGCAGGCCCCGCCGCGAAGAACGTCATCTTCCTGTCCGCTGACGCGTTCGGCGTTCTGCCTCCCGTTTCCATCCTGACGCCCGAGCAGACGCAGTACTACTTCCTGTCCGGATTCACGGCAAAACTTGCCGGGACAGAGCGCGGCATCACGGAACCCACACCGACCTTCTCGGCCTGCTTCGGACAGGC
>JAFRXM010000004.1 GCA_017443515.1 Bacillota bacterium
CCTTTAAATTCGGGTTGTGAGGCTTCCTTAGCGACCTTGACCCTGAAGGCCTTCGTGTAACGATTTGACATGATGTACCTCCTGTCTGCATAAACATTATACCATGTTTCTTCAGACTCTACTTTTTGGGGTACACATCAAATTATACCATAAAACGCAGCTTTGATGATAAAAGAACTCTTTCACAGGAGTTCGTTTTTCGGTATAATAGCTGATAAGATCTTTTTTAAAGAAAAAACATACGGAGGCTATCATGAAAGATCAGAAGATCGGTACGAAATGCGTTCAGGCGGGCTACACCCCGGGAAACGGCGAGCCGCGCCAGATACCTATCATACAGTCTACAACGTTCAAATACGACACCAGCGAGGACATGGGAAAGCTCTTCGACCTGGAGGCCAGCGGGTATTTCTACACCCGCCTGCAGAACCCCACCAACGATCATGTCGCGGCAAAGATCGCGGCGCTTGAGGGCGGCACCGCAGCTATGCTCACGTCTTCGGGACAGGCGGCCAACTTCTTCGCTCTGTTCAATATCTGCGAGTGCGGCAGCCACATCGTGGCCTCAAGCTCCATCTACGGAGGCACCTTCAACCTGATCGCCGTCACCATGGCGAAGATGGGTATAGAGGTCACCTTCGTGTCCCCGGACTGCACGGAGGAAGAGCTGAACGCGGCCTTTAAGGAAAACACCCGCGCGGTGTTCGGTGAATCCATCGCAAACCCTGCGCTTACCGTTCTGGATATAGAAAAGTTCGCTAAGGCGGCTCATGCGCACGGCGTGCCGCTCATAGTGGACAACACCTTCCCGACCCCGGTAAACTGCAGGCCGATAGAGTGGGGAGCCGACATCGTGACGCACTCCACCACCAAGTACATGGACGGCCACGGCGCCGCTGTGGGCGGAGCCATCGTGGATTCCGGAAAGTTCGACTGGATGGCGCACGCGGACAAGTTCCCCGGCCTTACCACCCCGGATGAATCATATCACGGCATTGTCTACGCCGAAAAGTTCGGCCAGGGGGGAGCCTTCATCACCAAGGCCACCAGCCAGCTGATGAGGGACTTCGGCTGCATCCAGAGCCCGCAGAACGCGTTCATACTCAACCTGGGTCTCGAATCTCTGCACGTTCGCATGCCAAAGCACGTCGAAAACGGCCAGGCCGTGGCCGAATTCCTGGAAAAGCACCCGAAGGTGACTGCTGTGCACTATCCGGGCCTTAAGAGCGACCCGTATTATAAGACCGCGAAGAAATACATGCCGAACGGCGGCTGCGGAGTCGTTTCGTTCGAGCTCGAGGGCGGAAGAAAGGCTGCGGAAAGCTTCATGAAAAAGCTTAAGCTCGCGGCCATAGAGACCCACGTCGCGGACGCGCGCACCTGCTGCCTCAACCCGGCCACCTCCACTCACAGGCAGATGACCGAAGAGCAGCTCATCGCTGCAGGCATTCCCGCAGGCCTCATACGTATATCCTGCGGTCTTGAGGACAAGGAAGACCTGATTGCAGATCTCGCTCAGGCCCTGGAATAGGGGACGGACCCGGCTGCTGAAAAGTTCATAGGGGACGGTCCTGGTTAAAAGCCGGGAGCCGTCCTTTTTTTGTTGCTACTAATATATATTTGTTGTATAATAACTTGTTAATAAAATGGAGGACTATAACTAATGGATGACAGGCCTATCGGGATCTTCGATTCCGGGGTTGGCGGGCTTACCAGCATCAATGCTTTTTCGGAAGTCCTGCCCCATGAAAGTATAATATATTTCGGCGATACGGCAAGAGCTCCGTACGGGACAAAGAGCCCCCGCACGGTGCGCGCATTTTCGGTAGAGATCGCGGATTTCCTGGTCTGCCAGGGCGCAAAGATGCTTGTTGCGGCGTGCAACACCACCTCGTCTATAGCGCTGGACGCAATAAGAGCCAAGCAGCCCGGCATGCCGGTCCAGGGCATAATAGAGCCCTGCGCGGAAAAGATCGCAAGGGAATGCACCGAGGATAATTCCATAGGCGTCATAGCCACGCCGGTAACGGTGGGCAGCAAAGCCTACGAGACGTACATCCACCGGCTCAACCCGAATCTTAAGGTCCACGCGCAGGCGTGTCCGGCCTTTGTGCCACTTATCGAGAGCGGCGCCTACGAGAACGGCGGCATGGACACCACCGTCAAGCACACCCTTGACGATTTCATAAAAAGCAACGATATAGACACGCTGGTGCTCGGCTGCACACACTACCCGATAATACGCGGCATTATAGAAAAACTGTACCCCGGCATTACCATAATAGACCCGTCTTTTGCCCTGGCGGAGCGCGTAAAGAGCGTTCTTAAGGAAGAAGGCCTGGCCGCAAGCGAGTGGCCCGGCAGGCGCACTTTCTACGCAAGCGATCTTTCGCAGAAGTTCCTTGGGGTAATAGACCTTCTTGGCATCAGCGGCGACTATGTGCTCGAGCAGCACAGACTGTAGGTGAAGACATGACGCTTTCAGAACTATACAAGGCCCTTGAGATGGAAAGTCCCGCCGATCTGGACTATTTCGAGCAGCTGGCGGACCTCATGGAGATGGACGAGGACATCCCCTTCGACCTCTTCTACGTGGTGCTTTCCGGCCTGGATCCGGAAAAAGCCGGCGATCTTATAGAAAACTACTTCGAAGACCTCACCGAGGCCGCGCCGGACGATGAGAACGAACTCGTGTCCATCATAGATTCTGTGGAGCAGAACCTGCTTCTTTTAGCGGCTGACCTGGACCAGGACGAGGCCAGGCGCAGCTTCGCAGAGCAGCTCCACAAGTTCCGCAGCTGGTTCAAGGCCGAGGGCAAAGCAAGCATAGACGGAAAGCCCGCAAGCATATTTGAGGCGGTAACCGCCGCAAGGGAAGAAAAACTCGGCGGAGAGACCCATGCTCTGGACTTCTCCGAAGGCCTGGACTACGAGCTCGACGACGCGTCCTACGGGCTTGGAAGCTACAAGGCCGTAGACGTGGTCGGAACAGATAAAGACAAAGATACCGATAACGGATCGGACGAATAACTCGATGACAGTACAGCTAAGGACCGGAAAACTCAAAAGGCTGGCAAGGCAGATGTTTAAGGGCAGGTGGCCGCTTGCGATCGCAGTGGTGCTGGTTACGGCGCTTCTTCGCACCGCGCCGCCGTTCATACTGACCTCGCTTAGCCGTTCCGAAGTGGTATCATACATCGCGGATCTTTACAGCCTGCTCATAACAGGGCCGCTTTTGTTAGGGCTAGCGAACTACTTCATATCACAGTTCCGGAATGAAGAAGACGCGGGATTCAGCCGCATAACCGACGGCCTTGGGCGCTTCTGGAGCGGCGTGAGCCTCTTCGTGGTCAGCCTGGTGTTCACGATGCTGTGGTCCATGCTGTTCATAGTGCCGGGCATAATAGCGGCCATTCGCTACTCGCAGGCTTTCTACATACTGGCCGACAACCCGGGCATGCCCGCGTTCGAGTGCATAGCAAGAAGCAAGCAGATGATGCAGCAGAACAAAGGAAAGTACTTCCTCCTGCAGCTGAGCTTCCTGCCCTGGCTGATATTGGCCAGCATTCCCTCATCTTACGTCGTGGTGGATTCCATGGATCTTTCAGGGATCTTTATCAGCGAGAAGATACTCGACGACTTACTGAGGGCTGTGGTCATCGCCGAGGCGCAGCCTCTGGTGCGCATACTGAGCATACTGCCGCTGTTTGTCAGCGCGTACATGTACATGGCGAACGCGTGCTTCTACGACATAGCTTCCGGCAATCTGCGCCTGGAATTCGGCGGACAGGTGCCGCAGACAAACGACCCTTACGCAAGGGATACATACGAAATAACCGGTTTTACCCAGGAGCCGGCAGAGGATCAGACTGAAAGATGAAACTCAGAGATTATTGCGAAAAACTTAAAAGCGAAGGCCTCGACGTGACAGTCACCGCCGCCGGATGCGGCGAAGGCACCGTCAACAAAGAGGCTCTGGATAAAGAGGTCACGGGGCTTTCCTGCGATTCCAGGACGGTAACTCCGGGCACGCTTTTCGTGTGCAAGGGCGTCGGTTTTAAGCCCGAATACCTCGTAAAGGCGCTGGAAAACGGCGCGGCAGCCTACGTAGCCGGGCCTGACATAAGAAGAGCCATGGCTGTGCTCTCCAACATGTACTTTTGCGAGCCCTGGAAGGACGTCAACCTCGTGGGCATCACCGGCACCAAGGGCAAGACCACGGCGCTCTACTACCTCAAATCGATAATGGAAGGAAGCCATGCCTGCGGCAAGGGCCGCTTCGGCTACCTTTCGACCATAGATACCTACGACGGCGTGGAGCTCTTCGAGAGCCACCTCACCACGCCCGAGGCCATAGAGCTGGGCCAAAGGCTCTGGAACATGGCGCATTCGGATATAAAAGCTGCCGCGATGGAGGTCTCCTCGCAGGCGCTCAAATACGACCGTACCTACGGAGTGCGCTTTAAGTACGGCGTGTTCACGAACTTCGGCGCGGACCACATCGGAAGCACCGAGCACCCCAGCATGGAGGATTACTTCGCCTCCAAGCTAAAGATCTTCGACCAGTGCGAAAACGCGATAGTGGGCATGGAGAACATCCGCATCATGGATGTTTTAAGCGCCGCAAAGCAGTGCCGCAATCTTACCACTTACAGGGCGGAGAATGTCAGAAAGAAAGGAAGTTCTACAGTTTTCGATGTTACTATCACGGAAACTGTGCCGCATCAGGATGAGAGCCCGTTAGGCATGGTCCTTTCAAGCCTTGGCAGCGAGACCGTGATCGAAGGCCTCAGGCTGACGATGCCCGGCCTGTTCAATGCCGAAAACGCCGCGGCTGCAGCAGCCATGGCACTGAAGCTCGGCGCCACGGAGGACGAGATCAGATCCGGCCTTCTTAACGCGCGCGCGGCGGGGCGCATGGAGTTCTTCGAGAACAAAGAGCGCAACGTCATAGCGATATCGGATTACGCGCACAACGAGCTGAGTTACGAAAAGCTCTTAAGCTCGGCTAAGGAAGAATATCCGGGATACCGATTGGTTGCCGTATTCGGCTGCCCCGGCGGCAAGGGCTATTCGCGCAGGGTAGACCTTCCGAAGGTGGCAGCGAAATACGCGGACTTCACCTGGATAACAGAGGAAGATCCGGCAGACGAAGACCCCTATGAGATCTCCGTGCAGGTGCTAAAGAACCTGCAGGATTTCGGCGGAAAAGGCGCCATATGCGTGGACCGCACCAAGGCCATACGCGATGCGATCTTAAACGCGGAGCCCAAGACGGTAGTACTGATCATAGGCAAGGGCCGCGAGCAGTACCAGCACCGCGGAAGCTCATACGATCCCGTGGAGTCGGATTCCGAGTTGGCGGAGCGCTTCATAAACCAGCCACCTGCGCAGCAGTAACTAACGATAACAAACTTTTACGGAAAAGGTGAAATAAATGGAGAAGAATCTAGCAAAGACTTACGACCCGAAGTCCTTCGAGGACCGCATCTACAAGGAATGGGAAGAGTCCGGCCAGTTCGCGCCGGACATGGACCCGGACAAGAAGCCCTTTACCATAGTCATGCCCCCGCCAAACATCACGGGGCAGCTGCACATGGGCCACGCCATGGACGCGTCGCTTCAGGACGTGCTGATCCGCTTTAAAAGGATGCAGGGCTACAGCGCCCTGTGGCTCCCCGGAACGGACCACGCCAGCATAGCCACCGAGGTCAAGGTCGTAGAAAAGATAAAGAAAGAAGAAGGAAAGACCAAAGAAGAGCTCGGCCGCGAGGAATTCTTAAAGCGCGCCTGGCTCTGGAAGGAAGAGTACGGCAACCGCATCACGACCCAGCAGCGCAAGATGGGCACCTCCTGCGACTGGAGCCGCGAGCGCTTCACCATGGACGCCGGCTGCAACGAGGCCGTAAAGGAGCACTTCCTGCGCCTTTATAACAAGGGCCTCATCTACAAGGGCAGCCGCCTCATCAACTGGTGCCCGGTCTGCGGATCGGCACTTTCCGACATAGAAGTAGAGCACGAGGACAAGCAGGGCAAGTACTGGTACTTCCGCTATCCCGGAGCCGACGGGTCCGAAGGCATAACCGTAGCCACCTCGCGCCCCGAGACCATGTTCGCCGATGTCGCCATCGCGGTGAATCCGGACGATGAGCGCTACAAGGACATGGTAGGAAAGAACGTGCTCCTGCCGCTGTTTGACCGCGAGATACCCGTCATCGCGGACCCGTACCCGGATCCCGAAAAAGGTACCGGCGCTGTAAAGATCACTCCGACCTGCGACCCCAACGACTTCGAAGTAGGCCAGAGGCACGGCCTGCCCATGTTCGACTGCATGGACGACAGGGCCAGGATGCTTCCGGTCTGCGGAAAGTACGAAGGCATGGACCGCTACGAGTGCCGCAAGGCCTGGGTCGCCGATCTGGACGCAGCAGGCTACCTGGTAAAGACAGAAGACCTCATCATACCCACAGGCGAGTGCTACCGCTGCCACAACGCAGTCGAGCCGCGCATCTCCGAGCAGTGGTTCGTAAAGATGAAGCCGCTGGCTGAGCCCGCCATCGAGGCCGTCCGCAAGGGCGAGACCAAGTTCGTCCCCGAGCGCTTCGACAAGATCTACTACCACTGGATGGAGGACATAAAGGACTGGTGCATCAGCCGCCAGCTGTGGTGGGGCCACAGGATACCCGCTTACTACTGCGACGAGTGCGGCGAGATGGTAGTCGCAAAGGAGATGCCTAAGGTCTGCCCCAAGTGCGGCAAGACCCACTTCCACCAGGACGAGGACGTTCTGGACACCTGGTTCTCCTCCGCGCTCTGGCCGTTCTCAACGCTTGGCTGGCCGGAAAACACCGAAGACCTTAAGAAATTCTACCCCACCAGCGTTCTGGTAACGGGTTACGACATCATATTCTTCTGGGTAGCCAGGATGATATTCAGCAGCATAGAGGAGATGGGAAAGGCACCGTTCGAGCACGTCCTGATCCACGGCCTCGTACGCGATTCCCAGGGGCGCAAGATGAGCAAGTCCCTTGGCAACGGCATAGACCCGCTCGAGGTCATAGACCAGTACGGCGCCGACGCTCTGCGCTTCATGCTGCTTTCGGGCATAGCGCCGGGCTCCGACATACGCTACCAGACCGAAAAGGTGGAGGCTGCAAGGAACTTCGCCAACAAGCTGTGGAACGCATCCAGGTTCGTGATCATGAACCTTCAGGACGAGAACGGCGAGTTCAGGCCCATGGCCTGCGAAAAGACAGCGGTCTTAAGGCCGGAGGACAAGTGGATAAAGGCTTCCATAGAGTCCGCCGCCGCTGAGATAACCGCCAACATGGAGAACTTCGAGTTCGCTCTGGCCGCCGCCAAGATCTACGACCTGATCTGGGGCAGCTACTGCGACTGGTACATAGAGCTCGCAAAGCCAAGGCTCTCGGGCGATGACGAAGAGGACAAGAAGACCGTCCGCTTCGTGCTGCTGTCGGCCCTTAAGGACCTGCTCAAGCTCCTGCACCCCTACATGCCTTTTATCACCGAGGAGATCTACAGCTACCTGCCCAAGGCAAAGAACGCTCCGAGATTCCTGATGACGGAAAGCTGGCCGGTACCCACTGGCGCTGACTACTCCGCGGAAGTGGCGCTCATGGAAAGCTCCATGGCGGTCATCAAAGCGATAAGGAACATCAGGGCGGAGGCCGAGGCTGCTCCTTCAAAGAAGCTGCACGCCGTTATAATCGCGGACGGAGCCGACGCGGATCTTGCTAACGCAGGCGCTTCCTACATAAAGGCCCTCGGCGGGCTGGAGAGCCTTATCATCAGCGCGGACAGGTCCGTCCTTCCCGAGGATACAAAGTCAGCGGCAGTTCCGGGCATGGAGATCTACGTCCCCATGGACGAGCTCGTGGACTACGCTAAGGAAAAGGAAAAGCTCGCAAAAGAAATAGCCAAGATAGAGTCCGAGATAGCAAGGGCAAAGGGCAAGCTCGCCAACCAGGGCTTCGTCGCCAAGGCTCCGGAAAAGGTCATAGCCGCGGAGCGCGAAAAGCTCGCCAGCTTCGAGGACCTTCTTGAAAAGGATAAGACAAGGCTTGCCGCTATAGAGGCAAAGCTCGCGAAGTAGAGGAAGAACGCATTGTCGTCGATACTTTCGTTCATAGTTGAAAGATTATACGTCATCCCCGGGATACTCATCGGACTGTCGGTGCACGAGTACGGCCACGCCAAAGTGGCCCAGATGTGCGGCGATAAGACCGGCGAGTACCAGGGGAGGGTGTCGCTGGACCCGAGGGCGCACATAGACCCTGTGGGTATAATTGCGCTGCTTTTGGTCGGATTCGGATGGGGAAAGCCCGTCATGATAGATCCCAGGCAGTTCAGACATCCCAGACGCGATCAGATACTCGTAGGTCTGGCAGGCGTGTTCAACAACCTGATCTGCGCGCTGGTGTTCGCGTTCGTGTATAGGTTCGCTCTGCAGCTTTTGCCCAGGACCTTCCTGGCGTCCACCTTCGGAGGCGTTGTGGTGAATATCCTGCTGGAGATCGTCGTGATCAACCTTTCGCTCATGATCTTCAACCTGATCCCGATACCGCCGCTGGACGGATTTGGCGTAGTTTGCGGCATCTTCAACCTGTACGGGACGAAGTTCTACTGGTACGCAAGGCGCTACGGCATGATAGTGCTTATCATAATGATGTATTTCGGGATCACCGGCAACATACTGCGGCCCGCTCTGAGCGCGGTGCTGAGGCTGGTGTTCAGCATAGCTTCGGTAGGTTTGTAGAGGAAAACAGAGGATGCGGTTTCTTGACGCCATCTACATAGTGAATTTCCTTGTTGCTCTGCTGATAATATTCGTGGAGCGCAAGAGGCCATCGGCGACCGTGGCGTGGATCATGATACTTTTCGTGCTCCCCGGCGCGGGTCTTGTGCTGTACGTCATCTTCAGCCAGCTGCTGGCAAGGTACAAGCTGTACAGCCTTTCGAGCTACATGCACATGAAGGACAACCCCTACCTTCTGGAGCAGAAGACGCGCATGCGCGAGGGGCTCTTCCACTTTGCCAACGCGCAGACCGCCGCCTGGAGCCCGCTGATACGCTTCAACCAGGAGTACGCGGCCTCGTACCTCACGCAGGACAACGACATACAGATATTTTCGGACGGAAGGAAAGCCTTCGATTCCATGTTCGAAGACCTCAGAAATGCGAAGCGCTCCATCAACATGGAGTTCTTCATCATGAAGCCCGACTACATAGGTCTGGAATTCATAAAGATACTCACGCAGAAGGCCAAAGAAGGCTTAAAAGTGCGGCTCCTTCTTGACGCCATGGGCTGCAGGCAGATGCACGCAAAGCACTTTAAGGAGCTTCGCAGCGCCGGAGGCTCTGTGGTGTTCTTCTTTCCGGCAAGGATATTCAAGCTGAATCTTAAGCTCAACTACCGCAACCACAGGAAGCTTCTCATCATAGACAGCACCATAGGCTACATAGGAGGCCTGAACGCGGCAAAGGAGTACGCGGGGGATACC
>JAFRXM010000042.1 GCA_017443515.1 Bacillota bacterium
CCTGCCCAGCCTGCCGTGGAAGCCACGATGGAGCTGGAGCAGCCGACGCCGGGGATGTTGTATGTAAGACCGTATTTCATGGCCTCAGCCTGGGCTGTAGCGTGGTTTATCTGCGAGCCGCAGGTGAATATCATGTTCTTGGGGTCTATCTTGAATTCGTTGAACCTGCGCATGTCTATCTGGATGCCGTAGCCGGATCCGATGTAGCCGTGCGCGGACCAGAAAGTGGAGGAAGCCTTGAAGACTATCCCGTATTTGTTGCATATGCGTATGACCGCCTGCACCTCTTCTACAGTGCCGGGGATCACCACGGCCTGCGGAGTCGGCGTGCGCTGGTCGTACGGTCCGTAGTGCGCGGAGGACTGAGGCGGTACGCAGCGGTAGGTCTCGAGTATGCCCGGGTCTTCGCTTACCCAGTGCTCTCCGACAGCATCCTGCAATGCTTTGAATATTTCTCTGTCGAGCATGTCTTTTCTCCTTTCCGCTACTCTACGCTCAGTTTTCCGGGGTTCATGATACCGTTTGGATCGAAGATTCCTTTGATCCTTGCGAGCACTGATGCTCCGTGAGCGTCCTTGTTGAGCTGCACTTTACCCATCTTTCCGTAGGGGCGCGAGAAGTAGCCGCCCATGTCGCAGAACTCCTTTGAAGCCTTTTCAAACAGAGCCTGGACCTTTTCTGCGCAGGCGTCACAGTACGGGAGCACGAACTCCAGCCTGCAGCAAACGCCCATGTGCCTGGGCTGAACTATGACCGCTATATCGTCCGGGCATACGCCGGCTTTTTCGGCAAGTTCGTTCATCCTGTCAACGAAGCCTCCGACCTTGTCCATGGTGGTGAGGAAGAAAATATCCGCAGACTTTCCCTTAAGGCCGTCGTGCCAGTACTTTCCGGGCTCGCAGGGGTTAAAGGCCCTGTTCTGAACGTCAGCTGCGCTGATGCCGCACAGTTCTTCTTTCATCTCCACTCCGGCTTTTTCTGCGCATTCCTTAAGGCCTGCGACCTGAGCCTTGTAGCGAAGCTCCGCCGCAAGCTCCCTTGAAGCCGCTGTAGCAACAACGACCCATTCAGGAAGCTTTTTCGCAGCCTCTGCAGCCTTTTCACCTTCGAAGCCCATAAGGAGCGCCAGCCCAAGCCCGCTAAGAAGGAACAGGCCGTCGCTGAAACGTATGTGCTCCACGTTGTACATGAACTCTATGGCCTTGCCAAGATCGTCTGTTGGGAACAGGAAGGAATTGCGTATAGTGGGGATGCGGCTGCAGCGGGCGCTGACCCATGTGACCGCGCCGAGCGTTCCCTGCGCGCCGGTGAGCAGCCTGTAGTAGTCTATATCTTCAGGACCGCATGCACCAACGTAGTGCGAATGGAACTTCTCTTCGCCGAATTTCAGTGCGTCAGCTATGGGCATGTCAAGAGGAGCCATGCCTGCGTCGCCTGTGCGAAGAAGCGTGCCATCGCCGAATACCGTCTCTGTGGAACGGATAGGATCCGAGGAGTTCCACTGGCAATTCGGGTTGATGCGGGCTTCCGTCTCAAGAAGGCTCGCAACAACGGACTTGTCCGCCCTCGGGGCTATGGTGCTCTCAAGGAAGAGCCCTTCTTTTGCGAGGATCGGAGCCAGTTCGCCATAGGTAAGGCCTGCTGAGAATGCCGCTATACGCCAGGTGTAGTTGGTGAAGTAGACCTCCTTGATGCCTGAAAGATCGAGGATAACAGCCTGTGGCACGGAAGGCACGGTGCCTCCGTGGCGGTGCGATCCGCCTGAGCTTACTGTTACTATCGGGGTCTTCGTGTCGTTGCAAAGCTTAACAAGAGCCTGCACCTGCGCGGAGTCCTTTGCGCGGACTATGAAGCTGGGCTTAAAGCCTTTTACAAAGCCTGTGCTCTTAACGTATTCCGCAAGATGCTTTGCGCTGTCGTCTACACTTTCTGCGCCGAATATCTTTATAAGTTCTTCTTTAATGTTTGCCAATTCTGATACCTCCTTTGCCTGACGCCTAAAGAGCCTCGCAGACGAGATCGAGTATGTCTTTTACCTCGATGCCGCCGGCGTTCTCGAAATTGGCCCTGCACCACGGGCAGGCCGTGACCAGCACCTGGGCGCCGGTGTATTTGGCTTCTTCCACGCGCTCTTTGGCCGCAAAAGACGAAAGCTCCGGAGCCACCTCCGAGCAGCCTCCTCCCGCGCCGCAGCACCAGGAATATTCCCTGATGCGCTCCATCTCCACGAGCTTTACGCCGGGGATGGCCTTGAGCACGTTGCGGGGCGCGTCGTAGATGCCGTAAGCCCCTATGTAGCGGGGACGAGGCGGATCCCAGGTATGGATCTGATTGCGTATCTTCTTCTCCACGCCTTCCCAGGCCACGTAAGGCTCGCCCTGGCGGCCCAGATGGCAGGGATCGTGGTAAGTAACTGTAAGGTCGAGTTCTTTGGTAAAGCTCAGCTTTCCTTCGCCTATGAGCTGTTCCAGGAACTCCAGAATATGAAGGACTTTTACCTCCGAGCCGAACTTCGGATACAGGCGCTTGAAGGCGTGGTAGCAGTCCGAGCAGGGCGTTACGATGAGCTTGACTCCGGCCTTCTCATACCCCCTGATATTGGCTTTGGCGCGCTCCTCGAACTCCTCGAAGAAGCCCATCTGATAGGCTCTTCCGCCGCAGCAGGCTTCGCCTCTTCCAAGCGTTCCGACCTTTACGCCGGCGCCCTGGAGTATCTTTACAGCCTTGCGTGCTGTCTCCTGAAGCGATGCGTCGTAGCTGTACTTGCAGCCCGCAAAGAACAGAACGTCCGCAGGTGCCTCGAACACGTCGATGAGGCCCAGCCCTTCCGCCCAGTCCATGCGGGAAGCCTTTTTTGCGCCCGGGATCATGGTCTGCTCGGTCTTTAAGGCCTCCATGACTTTTAGCTGCTCCGGGCTGGTCTTTCCCTTTACGATGGCGTCGTGCTTTAGTTCTATGTTGTGCTCCAGCGGCTCAAGATTGTAGCGGCAGATCTTGCACGCCACGTCGCAGGCACCGCACGCGAGGCACTGGCGGGTGATATCCGCCATGGTGTCGGTGTATTCAAGCTCTCCGCGGACTATAGCGCCGCCCATGTGGAAACGGCCGCGAGCCGCGTAGGTATTGTATCCGTTGAGGACAACGCTTGGACAGTTGTCTGCGAATCTAACGCCGTTGATCTTGTCGAACGGTACCCATTTGCAGAACGAGCAGTTGCTGCAGCGTTCCTGCATGGGCAGATAATCAGATAGCGCCATAAACAATTCCTCCTGATCAAAATATATTTTATCAATATAATTGTAACATAATTAACAAGAAATACAAATTCACAAAATACGGGGTATTCATTGCAATATAGCTATGACTTTTTATACTGTGGTCTGTATGCAATAAAAAAGCAGCTGTCAGCGGCTGCTTATGAAATCCGCGACCTTTTTTGCGTAGCGCTTTGGGTCCAGGAATATAGCCATGTGCCCTCCAAAGAAGCTGCGGTCCACCTCGGGCTGCGGCATCATATCGATAAGAGACTGCGCGCACGGAGCGCTGAACATGGTATCGTCCGGAGAAAGTAACAGAAGCACCCTGCCCTTAAGAAACTCAAAGTCCCGGCTGCGCATACCCCGGTACGACGGAAGGTCCGTAAGAAGCCCCAGCATGTGCCTTAAGTACGCCCTGTCGAGCTGCGCGTACATGACAGAGCTGATCATTTCAGAGCGCTTTAGCTGTTCTTCGGTATATCCGTCCGCCACGCTTTTTGCTATCGAGAACATCTTCTTTTTCACGAGATCCATGGGAAGAAGACCCACAAGAGCCCGGTTGGTACGCTGTTTTGCAGCCATCGAAAGAAGATATTCCCGCGCCTTCGGATCCATATCTTCGTTGAGAGACGCGGTGTTTGAGAGAATGAGACCGTCCACGTACAGGGGGTGCCTGTGCGCCATGATCTGCGCAAGGAAACCGCCCAGCGACTGCCCGCACAGCCACGCTTTCTTTATGCCCAGGACATTGAGCAGCATCGCTATGCCGTTTACAAGATCTTTGCAGGTCTTAAGTTCCATGGGATAGTCGAAGGTCAGGACGGAAAAACTGCGGGCCAGCAGATCGAAATGCTCCGCGAAGACGTCGGATATCCCTACCGTACCGACAAGGAGCACGATGGTCTTGTCAGAACCGGCGTTTTTCGCGTAGCGGTACCTGAACTCAGCCCCGCCCTTGAACGCGCATCTTCTTCTGGGATATTTTCTGTCAAACTCTGCCTGGTCCACGTCCTGCGTCCTCCTGCTTTTTTGAATTGCTATAGTCAGGTTATTATACCACGCGTCTTGTCAACTTTGAATATCCAAAAAAGTTGACACATTATTATTGCTATGGTATGCTATCAAAGGTCAGACAGTAAAGGCGGTGGAATATGAATACCAGGCAGCAAGTCGCAGCCCTGTTGGAACAGGGAGGATCAGAATATATATCCGGAAGCGCCATCGCTCAGAGCCTCGGGCTCACGAGGGCCGCTGTCTGGAAGTGCATAAAACAACTGGAAGACGAGGGCTACAGCATAGAATCCACGAAGCGCGGCTACAGGCTGGGCGGGCTTTCCGACGCGATAAGCGAAGGCAGCATACGAAGGTACCTGGGGAGCCTTTCTGCCGTCTACAGCCTCGAAGTGCTGGGCAGCGTGGATTCCACGAACAACTACCTCAAAAGCAGAGCCGCAGAGCTTCCCGCCTGGCACGCCGTTGTCGCGTCATCTCAGAGCGCCGGCCGCGGAAGGCTCGGGCGAAGCTTCGCATCGCCTGCCGGAACCGGAGTATACTTAAGCGTCCTTCTTAGGCCTCAGCTTCCAGCCCAGGAAGCGCTGAGGATAACCACCGCAGCAGCAGTAGCAGCCTGCCTTGCCATAGAAGAATGCACGGACGAGAAGCCTTCCATCAAGTGGGTAAACGATGTGTTCGTGCGGGGTAAAAAGACCTGCGGCATACTGACGGAAGCCTCGATAGACATCGAGTCCGGAGGCCTGGACTGGGCTGTCATGGGCATAGGCTTCAACGTGTATGAGCCAGAAGGAGGCTTTCCTGAAGAACTTAAAGACATAGCCGGAGCCATCTCCCCGGTGCGCGCCAGGGACCTGAGGAGCCGCATCACAGCCGCTTTCCTTAAGGCTTTCTACGGTCTTTGCGAAGATCTTTGCAGCAACAGCGCCGCCGGAGAGTACAAAAAGCGCAGTTTTATCATAGGAAAGCATATAAATGTCATTCGAAGCGGGCAGGTGCGACCTGCCCAGGCTTTGGATATAGATGAAGAGTGCCGCCTCATAGTGCGCTATGAGGACGGGAGCACGGAGGCTCTCTCCTCCGGAGAAGTTAGTGTGAGGACTTGAAATGCAGACAGAACTAAGGCCGCACCATTTGCTGTGCGTGCAGAAGTTTTCCGGACACGGTTACGATGAAACCTTTACTGCCCACATGTATCATCTTGCCTGGAGACTCAAGGGTATTCCCCGGACCCCGATAAAGCTCGTCGAAGGCGGAGACCAGCTCTGCGCGGTATGCCCCAACAGGGACGGTGCGGTGTGCAGATCTCACGAAAAGGCAAAAAGCATAGACGAAGGCGTTCTTAAGGCCTGCGGGCTATCCTACGGAAGCACCGGCAGCTGGAAGGAACTGTCGCAGAAGGCTGCGGCAGCTGTATTTGCCATAGAGGAATTCGAAAAGATCTGCGGCAGCTGCCAGTGGTTCGAACTCTGCAAAAACACTGAGACCGAGGGGAGCTGCAAATAATGAACGGCAATAACAAGTTTAAAACTACCGACCTGGTATATATAGCGATTTGCGCGGTGATGCTTGCGGTATGCTCGTGGATAAGCATCCCCACCGC
>JAFRXM010000043.1 GCA_017443515.1 Bacillota bacterium
AAAAGCCCGCCATTCGGCGGGTTTTTAAATGGCATGTATCGGACGGATGAGGGCCGGCGCCGGTTCACGCGACTGCAAGCCCCTAAGGGCGCAGCATAAGCGATCCGGCCGGTAGCTCCACTAAAAACCCCGAAATATCTGTGGTTTCGGGGTTTTGTGTTTTTATGGATCTGCGCTCGTTTGACGTTCAACATCAAATCATTACTCTGGTTTACCATGCTCACGGCGCCATTTGGCTTCTTCCGCCTTACGGCGGGCGAACTTTACACGGCGTTCTTCGGCCTTCAGTTTTTTCTTTGTTTTGTGATCCTTAAGGAGCCGTTCCTGAAGCGCAGTCTCCTCCTTTATCATAGAGCATTCAGAGATAGGTACTACAGCCTCACTTGGTTTGAGGCCGGACTTTATTATGGCACGGTCCCAGCCTCCGAAGCGTTCGGAAATATATCGCCAGCCTGTTATCTCGCGCTTTCTTGGGGTGTGATGGATGAGAAGAGCTTGCTGATGAAGATAGAATAAAAGTTGCTGATCAGTGTCGTTTTTGTGCTCTTCGGCAAACTGCGCCTCTTTCTTTTCCAGAGCTTTGTTGACCCTGATCCTTATAAGCTTATTGTGATAATTGTTACCGGCAGACATCGTATACCAAAATACAAGGCTACAGTGACCCCACCAGGGTTGAACACTTTCCATAACCTTATATACTGACTACGATCCTGCCTCAGTAGGTCTCCCGACTTATGCATCAGACGGTAGTCTGCCCTGCCTTCTCAGTACTTACGGCTGCTTTGCTGCAGCTGCGCTTTCCCAATGACCGGCTTTCGCCGACGGACAGATACCTACGCACTCACGGTATTGGTTCAATGCGAGGAGTTGCACCTCATTTCCTTGTTAAGCGGCAGCACCTGGGTTCTGGCCCTTTACGTATGCCCCGCCTCTGAAACAATATTAATTTGGTATATTATAACACAAACACAGGAGAATGCAAACCCGGCGGAAGCTTTGTCCGAGCGTCCGGACTTTTTGATACCTTATAGACATCATATTATGATTTTTCATGATATAATATCCGTATAAACAGGAGGTCTTATTATGAGCGATAACAGTGAGAACAGATTCCGCCGCGCAGTAAAAGCGGATCCCAACGAGCTCTGCCCCTGCGGCAGCGGTCTGCTGTATAAGGACTGCCACGGGCGCTTCGTGGATATAATCAAAGAGAAAAAATACAGCGGTGCTGTTTCTGCGGATGGGATGGCGATCGCAGTGCTGGAGTATCTCGACAATGCAACGGACTGGAGCGCGGCAAAGGAGATCCGCAGCATCGGCCGTGCAGGCGACAACGAAGCGGCGCTGGCTTATGCGCTGTACCTCCTGCTGCGGAACAAATCGGCTGAGGACATAGAGATGGGTCTTAGAGAACTCAGTACACTGGCAAATAAGGGCTACCCCTTTGCGCAGTACCTCAGAGCCCGCTGCGGAGAGAAGAACTGGTTCTTCAGCTCCTGGACAAGATTCGATATGATAAACTGGTACATCAAAGCCGCAAAGGGCGGATACCGCCGGGCTGCCATAAACGCTCTGGAACTGATAGAGCAAGGCGGATACGTACACACCGAGGCACAGGTGACAGAGCTCATGGCGCTGGCGCTGCCGGAGGCTCCTGCCGAAACAGCTGCACGCGAAAAAATAGAGCAGCGCCTTGCT
Source organism: Bacillota bacterium (assembly GCA_017443515.1). GTDB lineage: Bacteria > Bacillota > Clostridia > Peptostreptococcales > Anaerovoracaceae > RUG13409. Next base: position 1,699 of record JAFRXM010000043.1, read on the forward strand.
GAGCGCTGCTCTGCATGACCCATCTAGTGGGGCAAAATGCGGTTTTCGGGTTTCTGGTAGTAGTCGGCTCTTTCAGCCACTTCGGCTTCCACCGCCGCCCTGAAGAACGGAGTGGAGGAATTCCCGAAGGGGATTATGCATCCGCCGGGAAGTATCAGATCCAGGCGCTTGCTTACGATCTGCCTCATCCATTCGAGGTTCATGCCCGGAAGCTGTATCTCAGGCACATCGCAGCCGCCTATCATGGTGAGACGGTCCCCGAACTTCTTAATAATGGTGGGGATGTCGTTTACGGCCTGGCTTGACGTCCAGTGCTCCAGACCTGCGTCCACCGCGGCGGGGATTATCTTCTCCCATCGCCCGCAGGAGTGCAGCTGCAGGATGAGGCCCAGGTCCTTGGCAGTCTTGAACATCTTAGTCATTCCGGGGCGGAACAGCTCGTTCCAGGTATCTACCGAGAAGAACGCGGAGTTCTGGTGTCCCCAGTCGTCGCTGAGTTCTATGAGCTCCACCTTCGGATAATACTTCGCTATCTTTTCCATCACTTTGCACTTGAAATCCGCAAGCGCGTTGAAGAAATCCAAAGTCTCGTCCGGATAGGCAAGAAGGCACATCGCCCCGTCTTCCATGCCCATCAGGGAGTGCAGGCGTTCGAACATTCCGTGGCTGAAGGATACGGTAACGAGCTTGTTTTCGGTATCCACGCCCTGCATGTCCTCTTCCACATGGGCTTCCCAGTCGAAGTCGTCTGGATCGGGGAAGTGGATGAAGTCGCGCCAGTTCTCGATGTCGTCCATGGTCATGACGTACTTTCCGGTCTTCGGGTCCTGAAGAGGCATGTGCGCCCTGTTTTTCGGCTCGAAGAACCAGTAGACGCCATATCCGTCGTATCCGTTCTCGCCCATGGGCGGGTGGGATTCGTACTTGCCGAAGGCGTAGTTCACGCGGGAAAAATCCCTGCGCATGTCCGGGATGAAGTCCGGGCACTCGTGGCGATAGAATTTATGAAGATTTTCCTTGTAAGATATCATTTTTCCACCTCTTTCTAATCTGTGGGGAGCTTGCAGTTCTCGGGATCCTTGAAGAAATCCCTGTTCTCCTGGACTATGTCGGACACCAGGTGCGCAAGGCGCGGGATGCTGAACGTTCCGTAAGGAAGGAATGCTCCCCCGCGGCACAGATCCTTTATCCTCTCCTCTACTATCTCGCGCATCTTTTCTATAGGATAGCTCTCGTCGTAGAACTCCTGAAGGTCCATGCCGCCGGCCGAGATCAGCCTGTCTCCGTAGGTCTTGACTATCATATGCAGGTCGTTTATGGCCTGGCTGGAGGTCCAGCAGTCTATGCCCGCGTCTATCATGTGCGGTATGAGCTTTTCGTTCTTGCCGCAGCTGTGCTGCAGGAAGAGCATGCCTTTTTCGTGGATGTGGTTGAGAAGCCTTGTGACGTGGGGCGCGAAGTGCTCATCCCATGTTGCCGGGCTCATGAACAGTCCGTTCTTGTGGCCCCAGTCGTCGCTGATCTCCAGCATGTCCACGCCGGGGTAGTAGTCGGCGATCTTGTCCACGAGCTTTATCTTGTAGTCGTAATATGCCGTGAAGAAATCGTCTATGGCTTCGGGCTCTTCGAGCAGCGCCATGTTCGCTTCCGCCATTCCCATAAGGAAGTGAAGGCGCTCGTAAAGGCCGTGGCCGAGGCTCATGTTCCAGTATTTGTCCGGGTCCCAGCGCTCCATGTCCTTGTGGGCCATGGATTCCCAGTCCACCGATTCTATATCCGGGAAGTGCACGTAATCCTGCCAGTGGGTGATGTCTTTTAGGACCATTTCCGCCTGGGTGTCGGGCGAGGGCGCGGAGAAACTTGTCTCCTCAACTCTGTACCATATCCCGAATCCGTCCTGGCCCCTGCCCGCGCGAAGCGGCTTTGTTGGGTCGTTCGGATCGCACGGGCGTTCCAGCTGCTGGATAAAGGAGCACATTGCGCCCTGCCTGTCCTTGCGGTAATCCGGCAGCCACTCCGGAATGTGGTGCGTGTAAAACAGCCTGAAATTTTCTTTAGGTGTCAGCATCTCTTAGAAACCTCCTATATCAACGATATCTGTTCTCTACAGATAGCGTGTTATGACTACAGCGATGCGGTCTTTGCGGGTGCGGCCTCCGGCTTCGGAAAGGACCGCTTTCCCTTTGCCCCTGAGGGAGATCCTGTCCCCCTCGGACAGCTCCGCGTCCGGTTTTTCCACCTGCCTGCCATTGACAGATACCAGCCCCGCCCTTATAGCGTCCTGGGCCTTTCCGCGGGCCAGCCTGAAAGCGCTTGCGGCAACACTGTCCAGACGCAGAGAGGCTACTGTGTCGCGGTATTCCTCCGTGCGCTGCTGCCCCAGGTCCAGTTCCGAAAGCTCCGCGACGCTTACGCTTACCTGCGCCCTTCCCACGGATGTTAGGTTCTGCGCAAGGTAATCCGCCATGTCCCTTAGGACTATTATATCAGCTCCGTTTTCGCGGACAAGTATGTCCCCTGCGACGCTGCGCTCAACGCCAAGGCCCAGAAGAGAGCCGAGGTAGTCGCGATGCGTAAGCGGCTTGCTGCCCTTAGGGACGGATACCTTAAGGACGCAGAGAAAACGGTCTGAAGGCTCCGGGCTTTCTTCAGTCCTGAAGCCATCAGGTCCGGACGGGAACAGCACGCATATCCTGCGATCCGCGTCCTCGTAGCCGCCGTCGAGCAGATACTCTGTGCCCGATCCGCCCCTTCCTGCAGGGAAGACCCCTTCGGCGCGGCAGACCGCCTCCGCAAAGTTCGCTTCCGCAGGAGTAAGAAAGCCGGTATGCATTGGGATCCCGCGCTTTTCGGCGAGCCTACACTTGTCTTGGATTGTTGCTGAAAGTATCTGTTCTTCCCTGGTCATCTAGTATGTCCTGTATCTCTTCGCGGGCAAGCTGCACCTCGGAATAAAGCTCCGGAGCGCTCATGCGAAGGACCCCAGATCGCAGCGCGAAAAGCTGCACCATGCCGTCCGAGCTTGCCACCCGCACATTGTAGTTCTTTCCTATTTCATGGACGAGCCTCTGGATGTACGCGTCCGCGGTCTCACCTTCTTTGGTGTAGACAACGCCCAGGCCTTCCTCATCGGTGCCGCTGCCGGCGCCCTGTCTTACCTTATAGCCGTCGAACACCAGCACGGTCTTTATGCCCCGCAGACCCTGATAGTCCGAAAGCATATTTATGAGTCTGTCGCGAGCGGCGGAGATATCGTCTTTTGCGAGCTCCGAAAGCTCGTCCCACGCAAAGATCATGTTGTAGCCGTCGACTATGATGTAGTCCTTCTTGGCCTGCGTTCCCGAGGCAGGTTTTACCGCCCTGTTGTAGACGGCGTTGGAGTACTTCGGCCTTTTTATAGGCCCGAACTCGCGCTGCATTATAGCCTCGAGCTCTTTTTCGTCTATATCGGTGCCTCCGGAGCGCAGCTTTGGGGCATGCATCTCCACCTGGGGCTCCTCTTCGCTTCCGACTATGCGTATGCCGCTGTCCATGTGCATGAACTCGCGAACGTGATCCCACTTTACTATTACCCCGCTGCCGTGGCTGCAGAAAACTGAATCCGCGGGGTTCTCGGTGTCGCGCTCAGGCTCATATCCCAGGCGCTGTATGACCTTTTCGGTATCGTGGCACGGGTAATATCCGCCGGAGCGGAGGCTCAGCTGCCCCTGGCCCCTGGTGTAGGAGAGGAACACGGGCTGGTAATCCGCCATCTCAGACACCGGCGCCCTGCCGCTTATCTGCATGCTGCCGTCCATATCCTGCGGATTTGAGAATACCGTCTGCATGGCTCTCAGGTCGCTTATGGCGCGTCCTATCTGCGCTGCGGGCAATTCTATCCTGAAGGCGTAAAAAGGCTCTAAAAGGACGTTCTGGGCCCTCATAAGGGCATTGCGGACCGCTCTTCCGGCCGCCTCACGGAAGTCCCCGCCTTCGGTGTGCTTTAAGTGAGCCCTTCCGGCCACCAGCGTTATCCGCACGTCGGTAAGGGGCGAGCCCGTCAGCACTCCGAGGTGCTGCTTTCCCATAAGGCTTCCCATTATGAGGCGCTGCCAGTTTATGTCCAGATCGTCCGTGCTTACCGCAGACTCGAACACCAGCCCGCTGCCCAAAGGAAGCGGCTCCAAGAGCACGTGCACCTCCGCGTAGTGCCGCAGGGGCTCGAAGTGACCAACGCCCTCCACAGGAGCAGCTATGGTCTCGCGGTAGAGTATCTCGCCGGCACCTATCTCGGTGTCTATCCCGAAGCGGTCCGAGATCAGCTGCGTGAGGACCTCCGCCTGTATGCGCCCCATGAACTGCGCATGTATCTCTTTTAAACGGCTGTCCCAGATTATGCGAAGCTGCGGGTCCTCCTCGGCTAGCTGCTGGAGCTTCGCGAAAGCCGTCATCGGGTCGGTTCCGTCCTTTATTCCTATGCGGTACGACAGCACAGGCTCAAGGAGCGGCGCCCTGCTGTCCTTTTCGAAGCCAAGGCCCTGCCCCGCGTAACTTGCGGAAAGCCCCAGGACCGCCGCGACTGTGCCGGCGGGTACCTCGTCGGCTGTCGTAAACTTCGTGCCGCTGTAGATGCGTATCTGCGTGATCTTTTCCCCGGCCTTATCGCTGCCGCCCACGGTGTCGCGGACCTTAAGGCTTCCGCCTGTGACCTTTATCCAGGTGAGTCGGTTGTTCTGCTGGTCGTGGGTTATCTTAAAGACCCTGGCGCCGAACTGCTGCGGATAGACAGGACGCGGCGCCCAGCATCTGATGCCCGAAAGCAGCCCGTCCACGCCCTCCAGCCTTAAAGCCGAACCGAAAAAACACGGAAAGACGCGCCTGCGCTTTATGAGCCCGCGCACGCTTTTCTCGCTAAGCGCGCCGGTCTCAAGGAACTCTTCTATCGTGCTTTCGGAAAGCGCTGCTACAGCCTCCAGGTCGGCTGCGGGTATGCCGCCCGCCAGCTCCTGGGAAAAATCGAAGAAGCCCTCGCCGAAGTGCCGCGAAAGATCCTCCAGGACCTCGCCGCGGCTCTTTGCGCAGATATCCATCTTGTTTACCCATACGAAGGTGGGGATGCGGTATTTGGAAAGAAGCTGCCAGAGGGTCTTGGTGTGCGCCTGCACCCCATCCGGCCCGCTGATAACAAGAAGAGCGCAGTCCGGAACGGAGAGCACCCTTTCGGTCTCCGCTGAAAAGTCCGCGTGGCCCGGGGTATCAAGAAGAAAGACCCGCAGCGGCCCGGCCGGCGCCCCTGAAAGGCTGTCCGCCTGCCCGTCAAGCTCAAGCACCGCCTGCTTTGAGAATATGGTAATTCCACGCTGCCTTTCGATGAAGTGCGTGTCTAAAAATGCGTCCTTATGGTCCACCCTGCCTAAAGTCCTGGTGGTTCCGCTCCTGTAGAGCATGGCCTCAGCGGTGGTGGTCTTTCCGGCGTCCACATGCGCCAGTATCGCGACAGTTAATTGATCCATAAGCATAGTATACCATAAATCCGCAGCCTTGGAACTCATATGGAATGGGCCAAAAGGCAAATTGTTGAGACAGCCAGCAAGTCCTGGTACACAAAAGCGCCCAAAACGATACAAACTGTAGCAATGAACACAAGCCGACTTGCAGAAAAGGATGCTGCAAACGCTTTTCAATACCTTTCAGATGCTATGATCCGTCAAAAACAAGCCGGACCACCCATAACAATGTCATAAAAAACGGCTCTAACTACCATTTATTGTAAATTAGCGCCGTTTGCGTTTGTGTTCATTGCTACAATACTGCCTGAAAACGAGGCAACTGTTTACTGCTGAGCAAGATCCGTCTCAAAAACACGTGCTCACGCGTCCGGATCGGCTTCCGGGGCATCGACTTCCAGCTCTTCGGCCGGCGTCTTTTCCGGGGCTGCTTTGGCAGAGGACCCGCTGAGCCCGTAGCCCGGAGGGGGCGGATCCCCGTCCTTGAGGCGCTTTATGATGCGGGTCTGGTGCGCTACCAGCGGTATGGCTATGAAAAGGCTTCCAAGGTCTGCCGCAGCCTGCGCACAGGCAAGGCCCTCAACGCCGAACAGCTTGCTGAGTATGAATACCAAAGGAATAAGGCATATTACCTGGCGGGAAAGCCCCAGCACCGTAGCTTCTTTTGGCCTTCCGAGCGCCTGGTACAGACCGTTGGATATCATTACCCACACGTGGGGGAAGAGCGTCACGCACTGCGTACGCAGCATGAGCTTGCCTATGCTCATGGTCTCTTCCACGTATTCGGCCCTCATGAACAGCCCGAGGATGTTCGGCGCGAAGATAAACATCAGAGCGCCCAGCACTACCGCGACGCACGCGCCTATAGCTGTGCAGGTCCAGAACGCGCTGCGCACCCTGCTGTACTTCCTGGCGCCCCAGCAGTAGCCGCCTATGGGCTGGAAGCCCTGCCCGAAGCCCATGACCGCCGAGCCTATGAGCCTGGTGCACTTGTTGGACACCGAGACCGCAGCCAGAGCCGAATCGCCGAAGGTGCGCGCCATGTTATTGACGAACACCGCGGAAAAGCTCATGACGCTGGAGCGCAGCAAGGTGGGGATGCCCATCTTGGCGATCTCTTTATAGATGTATGCTTTTGGCGTAAAGAACTTGAATTTCAGCTCTATAAGAGTTTTTTTGCGGAGGAACGGGCTTAGAAGGATCAGGAAGCTGATGCCTTTTGAGATGGTGGTGGCAAGAGCTGCGCCGGCGACTCCCATGCCCAGGTTATGTATAAATATCGGGTCCAGGCCTACGTTTATTACGCAGCCGGACACCATTCCTATCATGGAATAAGTGGTGCTGCCCTCGGCCCTTAAGGTGTGGCTGCAGGCTACCTCGCCTGCCGTAAACGGCGCGGAGATGAGTATGAAGCTGGCGTAGTCCACAGCGTAGGGCTTTGCCGTTTCCGTGGCGCCAAGGAAGACCACCATGCCGTCGCGGAAGAGGAAGGCTATGGCGGAGATTACGGAAAGAGTTATCATGGAGGTTATGACAGTGGTGGTAGCCACCCTGCTGGCGTCGTCCTCGCGCTTGGCGCCCATGAGCTTTGAGATGGGGCTTGAGGCACCCATTCCGAATCCCAGTGCTATGGAGCGCATCAGGTGCAGCAGCGCGTCGTTTACGCCTACGGCGGCCGTCGCGACATTGCCCAGCTGGCTCACGAAGTAAGTGTCCGCCATATTATAAAGGCCGTCTATGACCATGGAAACTATCATCGGTAGCGCTACCAAAGGTATTACCTTCAGAAGGTTTCCGGTGAGCATCATTTCCCTGCGGGCGGCTCTTCTTTCTGCTATGCTGCTGTTTCCTGCCATGTCTGTCTTTCCTTTACGGAAATATTATATCACCATCGGGTGCTCCCTTTTAATACTTTTGGAACGCGTACTTATAGCATTTTTACAATAATTTTTTCTTTATTATCCTGCGCCGAATCATGGTATAATAAAATGTAAATCTCTTAACAAATACGGAGGGACACCATGAAAAAGGTACTCAAGATCATACTTTGCATAATACTGGCGATCGTCATCATCGCCGCGGCATACGTCGCCTACGTGTTCATAGCCTACCACAGGCTGGGCGACAACATAAAGCTGGAGGTCCAGGGCAAGGCAGGCCAGAACGCCATAGACGTTGGCACGGAGCAGAAGATCGTGTCCTGGAACATAGGCTTCGGAGCCTACGAGGATGACTACGGGTTCTTCATGGACGGCGGCACCCAGAGCTGGGCCTGGTCCAAAGAGAGGCTCACGGCAAACCTTGACGCAATATCCGCAAGGCTTACGGAGCAGGACGCCGACCTCTACCTGATACAGGAAGTTGACTTCGACTCCACAAGAAGCTACCACGTGGACCAGCGGGAATACATGTCGAAGGCTCTTGCGGGGCGCAGCTTCACCTTCGCGCAGAACTACGACTCGCCCTTCCTGTTCTACCCCATAACGCAGCCGCACGGCGCCAGCAAGGCGGGCATCATGACCTTCTCCAAAGCGCAGATCAGCTCCGCGGTAAGAAGGGAGCTTCCCATAGAGAACACCCTGATGAAGCTTTTAGATCTCGACCGCTGCTACAGCGTCAGCAGAGTGCCCACCGCAAACGGCAAGGAACTGGTGCTCTACAACTTCCACCTGTCCGCCTACACATCGGACGGCGCGATCGCCACGGAGCAGCTTAAGATGCTGCTTTCAGACATGCAGGAAGAGTACAAAAAGGGCAACTACTGCATAGCCGGCGGCGATTTCAACAAGGATATCCTCGGCGATTCTTCCAAATACTTCGGCAAGAGCGACATAGAATACACCTGGGCTCAGCCCATCCCGGAAGGAACCCTCGACGGATACGGAATGACTCTGGTGGCGCCGCTCGACGAGGCTTCGCCCGTGCCCTCCTGCCGCAACGCCGACGGACCTTACCACCCGGGCCAGTACGTGCTTACGATAGACGGTTTCCTGGTAAGCGAAAATGTTGAGGTAAAAGAGTCTAAGGTGTTCGACTACGGCTTCAAGTACTCCGACCACAACCCGGTATACATGACGTTTGAGCTGAAATAAGGCAGCAGGCTGCATCCGATGAAGGAATTCGAACTGATCGCCACAGCCACGTTCGGGCTGGAGGCGGTAGTAAAAAGAGAGATAGAGGCGCTGGGCTACGAGATAACGGACTCCAGAAACGGCAGGCTCACCTACAAGGGGGATCTGCGCGCCGTCGTGCGCTCCAACCTGTGGCTGCGCTGCGCGGACAGGGTCTACGTAAAGATGGGAGAGTTTACGGCAAAGACCTTCGAGGAGCTGTTCCAGGCCGCCAAAGCCCTGCCCTGGGAAGAGTGGCTGCCGGTGAACGCGCACTTTTCCGTGACCGGAAGCTCCGCAAGATCCGTGCTGCACAGCGTGCCCGCCTGCCAGTCGATAATCGAAAAGGCCATAGTAACAAGGCTTTCCGGGGTATACGGGGTGGAGCGCTTCGCAAAGAACGGACCAGTGTACGCGGTGCGTTTCATGGCGCAAAAAGACGAGTTCGTCCTGATGATAAACACCAGCGGACCGGGCCTGCACGACCGCGGCTACCGCGTAAAGGACGTGCCCGCGCCTATAAAAGAGACGATGGCTGCCGCGATGGTGAGCCTGTCGTTCTTTAAGCCCGGAAGGTTTCTGATAGACCCGTTCTGCGGATCGGGTACCATCGCGATAGAAGCCGCGATGGTGGCAAGAAACATCGCCCCGGGACTTTCCAGAAAGTACGACTGCACGTGGTGGGAACAGATCCCGCCCGAACTGTGGAAGGAAGAAAAGGCCGCTGCGTTCAAGGCCATAGACTACGACGCGCAGTTCAAGATAATCGCATCCGACATAGACCCGCGGGCAATACGCGCCGCAAAGAAAAACGCTGAGGAAGCCGGCGTGGACGACTGCATAGAATTCGTGGTCTCGGACGTGAAGGATCTTAAGGATCTTAAGGCGACAGTCCCAGATGCTGAGATCTCTGGCGTAGACATGCAGCGCGGGGTGATGATCGCAAATCCGCCCTACGGAATAAGAATAGGCGAAGCCGAGCAGCTGCCAGGCATCTACGGTGCACTGCGCAATTTCCTTGAAAGCAGGCCACAGTGGTCGCTCTTCCTGATAACCGCTGACAAGAGCTTCGAAGAAGCCATGGGCCGGCCCGCCGACCGCCGCCGCAAACTCTACAACGGCGACCTCGAAGTCTGCTACTACCAGTACTACGGTCAAAAGTGAAAAACGACGGTCCCGCGAACGCGGGGCCGTCTTTGTTTCTCACACCTTTTTAACGTCTATTATCTCAAGGACCGGGCCTTCGCCCTCGTAGATCTCCCACTCGCCCTTATGGACGATGGCCGTCACGTTTACAATGTCCTCATCTTTGAATTCATCCAGCATGCCCTTGCGGCAGGCTACCGGGAAGAACTGCAGGTCCGCCTCGCAGCAGGTCATAAGCCAGCGCCCCAAAACGTCGTATCTCGGATCTGCGGGACCTTCCTTATCTACCATCAGGTCCACATTTATCGTGACCTTCTCGAAGCGGTCCGGATAGTCCAGCGCCTCTACATACCAGATCGGGAACTCGTCCTCAGAAAGGAACAGCTCGCCCTCTGAAAGGTCGAAGTACGATTCGTCCTCGCGGACGTAGTTCTCCACGCTGCCGTCGTCAAACTCCAGCCAGATCTCTGCCTGGCGGTTTATGGTGCGCAGCTTGGCGCCCCTTGCGAACTCAGCAAGCTCGTCCGTGCAGCGGTTTATGATTATCATGCTGGCAGGCATGACCTTTTCAACGATCTGATTAGGAGCCTGGGCGAGATAATGCGCAAGCGTGCGGGCGTTTATCATGCAGACTACCTGCACCAGCGCCCAGTCCCTGGGCAGAAGCTTTATAAGCCCGGGAATATCCGGCCGCTTTGTGCCGTCGTCCTCTATAAAGACCAGGTCCGGCTCATACTTTTTGCCTATGTCCTCGAACAGCTTCCTGCTGAGCGCAGGAGCGTACTCCACCGGGACATGCTGCGTGATCTCCTCGTCGCCAACTTCCGTGCACACGACGACGGACCTCTGCCCTTCGGCAAGGTCCCCGATGGTCTGATCTATGAATGTGGTCTTCCCGGACCCCAGTATACCTGTAAAGTAAAAAACTCTTGTTTCCATATCAGTATAAAAGCGGGCCTGCACATGGCAGACCCGCCAAAACTATTGACCTTAGAACAGTCCTGCGCCGAAGAGCGGTGCGAAGACTACAGCAACTATAGTCATCAGCTTGATGAGTATGTTGAGGTACGGGCCGGAGGTATCCTTGAACGGATCGCCTACGGTATCGCCTACGACTGCAGCGTGATGAGTCTCGGAACCCTTGCCGCCGAAAGCTCCGCCTTCAACGAACTTCTTGGCGTTGTCCCATGCTCCGCCGGAGTTGGACATCATGATGGCAAGAAGAACGCCGGAGAGCAGTGCGCCTGCGAGCATTCCGCCCAGAGCCTGGGCACCCATTACGAAGCCTACGAGCAGCGGTGCTATAACAGCCATGATAGCCGGCGCGATCATCTCGCGGAGAGCTGCTCCGGTGGAGATATCTACGCACCTTGCGTAATCCGGCTTGGAGGTGCCGGCCATGATACCCTTGTCTTCCCTGAACTGACGGCGGACCTCTTCGATCATCTGGTTAGCGGCCTTGCCTACAGAGCTCATGGTGAAAGCGGAGAACATGAACGGGAGCATCGCTCCGATGAATGTTCCGGCGATCACGGTGGGGCTGAGAAGGTCTATCGTTGAAAGCTTTACGACTTCCGCGTAGGATACGAACAGTGCCAGAGCTGTAAGAGCAGCGGATCCGATAGCGAATCCCTTGCCTATGGCTGCGGTGGTGTTTCCTACGGAGTCCAGAGTATCAGTGATGTTGCGTACGCGCTCGGGAAGCTCGGACATCTCGGCTATTCCGCCTGCGTTGTCGGATACCGGGCCGTAAGCGTCGACTGCGATAGTCATGCCTGCGGTGGAGAGCATGCCAACTGCGGAAAGAGCTATGCCGTAAACTCCGCCGAACTTATAGGCTACGATGATGCCAGCTGCGATGATTATGATCGGGAACACAGTGGACATCATACCTACGGAAAGTCCGGAGATGATGGTGGTGGCAGGACCGGTCTGGGACTGCTCAGCGATCTTCTTTACGGACTTGTACTCCGCGGAAGTGTAGACCTCTGTGATCTTTCCTATTGCTGTTCCGACTACCAGGCCGGCTATTACCGCCCAGGCGAACTTGAAGGTGCCGAAGAACACCTTGGAAAGGACTACAGCAACTATTGCGGAGAGGATAGCGGCAACGTAAGTTCCCATATCCAGAGCCTTAGCCGGGTTGGAACCTTCCTTGCAGTTGACGGAAAGTATACCGACTATGGAAGCGATTATACCTACCGCCGAGATGACCAGCGGGAAGATAGCGCCGTATACCGCGTTGAAGCCCATTGCCGCAAAACCGGTGCCCAGCGCCAGGGTGATAGCGGAAATGATGGATCCTACATAGGATTCGAAGAGGTCGGAACCCATGCCTGCGATGTCGCCGACGTTATCGCCGACGTTGTCTGCGATTACTGCGGGGTTTCTGGGGTCGTCCTCGGGGATGCCTGCTTCTACTTTGCCGACCAGGTCTGCGCCTACGTCAGCAGCCTTGGTGTAGATACCGCCGCCGACACGGCCGAACAGAGCCATGGAGGAAGCGCCCAGACCGAAGCCTGTAAGGCAGCTTCTGGCTGTTTCCGGGTCCAGAAGAAGGAACGAAAGGCCGACGCCGAGTATTCCAAGACCTACTACGCAAAGACCCATTACAGCGCCGCTCCTGAAAGCGACCTTAAGAGCCTTGTTCATTCCGCCGTCTTCTGCGGCAGCTGCGGTCCTGACGTTGCCTCTTGTGGCTACCTGCATTCCGAAGTATCCTGCAAGGACGGAGAATGCTGCGCCGAACACGTAGAGAACTGCGGTTATCCAGTTGATGCCAAAGCCCAGAACTAAAGCCAGAACTACGACAACGATGATCATGGTGCGGTATTCCCTCTTGAGGAATGCCATAGCGCCTTCGTGGATGAATCCGGAGATCTCAGTCATGCGGGCGTTGCCTGTGGACTGTTTTGTGATCCATTTTGTGAGGATCAGCGCTACGATAAGCGCGCATGCGCCGACTATCGGCGCTACGATCTTTAAAGATTCCATTTAGAAATGCCTCCGATTGTGCCAGATCACTCTATGATGAGGATCACCAGGTTTACGACAAGGAAAGCGACCGCAAAAATAACGGTAAGCTTGGAGAGCTTTTCATCGTAGCCGTTGGACTTCTTCTTTCCGAAGAGAGAATCGGAGCCGCCGCCTACAGCGCTGAGCCCGTCGGAATTGCCCTGCTGCAGCAGAACCGAAGCTGTGAGCAGCACTGCAATGATGGCAAGTACGATCATAAGAGCTGTTTTCATTATTGATTACTCCTTCAATTGATGTAATATAATTTGAAAAGTGATTTTAATAGTTTAGCACAGAGGCACTTTCTATTCAAGGATTATTGTTCCAAAAACATCGCTATTTTTTGATCAAAAGTGTACGATTTCAAGGAAATCCGCCGGTTTGAGGCTCGCGCCGCCCACCAGAGCGCCATCTATGTCGTCCTGGCTCATCAGTTCAGTGGCGTTGGCAGGTTTTACGCTGCCGCCGTACTGGATGGTGATCTCCTCGGAAACGTCCTCGCCGTAGAGCTCGGTAAGGACTTCCCTGATGTAGGCACACATGTCCTGAGCCTGCTGGGGGCTTGCGGTGCGGCCTGTGCCTATGGCCCAGATAGGCTCGTAAGCGACGGTGACCTTCTTGGCGTCTTCAGCTTCTATCCCGGCGAAATCCGCGCGGATCTGGGCGCCGACGAATTCCTTCTCCTGGCCTGCGTCGCGTGTCTTAAGAGACTCGCCGCAGCAGAGTATGGGAAGTATGCCGCAGGAAAGGGCCTTGCGGACCTTCTTGTTTACGGTCTCGTCGGTCTCGGCGAAGTACTCCCTGCGCTCGGAGTGACCGATGATGCAGTAGTCCACGCCTATCTCCTTCAGCATCGGAGCGCTTATCTCGCCCGTGAACGCGCCCTGGTCCTCCCAGTGCATGTTCTGCGCGGCAACGCCTATTCCGGTGCCTTCGAAGGCCTTCCTGAGTGTCCAGAGCTGTGTGTAGGGGGCTGCGATGGCGACCCTCACGTCGCTGGGGGCATAGATCTTTTTGAATTCCTCTGCGAAGGCTTCAGCCTCGGCCGCGGTCTTGTACATCTTCCAGTTGCCTGCTATGAAAGGCTTTCTCATTACTATTTCCCCCTCTACTTGTCCTGCAGCACTTCAACGCCGGGGAGGACCTTGCCTTCGAGGAACTCCAGGGAAGCGCCGCCGCCTGTGGAGATGTGGCTCATCTTGTCGCTGTAGCCGAGCTTTTTGACCGCGGACGCACTGTCGCCGCCGCCAACGACTGTGGTGCCCTTGCACTCAGCCATGGCCTCTGCTACCGCCTTGGTTCCGCCTGCGAAAGCTTCGAATTCGAACACGCCCATGGGGCCGTTCCAGATGACGGTGCCGGCCTTCTTGATGACGTCGGCGTAGAGTTTTTGGGTCTTGGGACCGATGTCCAGGCCCATCCAGCCTTCGGGGATCTTGTCGCAGGATACGACCTTCTTGTCTGCGTCTTCAGCGAACTTGTCGCCTACGATGGTGTCTACCGGAAGAAGCAGCTCGACGCCCTTTTCCTTAGCCTTGGCCTGCAGCTCCAGCGCCAGGTCAAGCTTGTCCTCCTCACAAAGAGAAGTACCTGTTCCGAAACCGTTGGCCCTGATGAAGGTGTACGCCATGCCGCCGCCGATGAGTATGGTGTCGGCCTTTTCAATGAGGTTGGAGATGACGCCGATCTTGTCGGAGACCTTGGATCCGCCAAGGATAGCCACGAACGGCCTTACAGGATCGTTGACAGCTTCGCCAAGGAAGTTGAGCTCCTTTTCAATGAGGAAGCCGCTTACCGCAGGCAGGTAGTCTGCAATTCCGGCTGTGGAAGCGTGGGCTCTGTGAGCGGTGCCGAACGCGTCGTTTACGTAAATGTCGGCAAGGGAAGCCAGATCCTTTGCAAATCCCGGATCGTTCTTCTCTTCTTCCTTGCGGAAGCGAAGGTTTTCAAGAAGCATTATCTGGCCCGGCTCAAGGTCCGCAGCGGCTGCCTTTACGGCATCGTCCACTACTACGTCGGACTTGGCGAAGATGACTCCCTCGCCCAGAAGGTCGGAGATCCTCTGGCCTACAGCAGCGAGGCTGAACTCCTGCTTGGGCTCTCCCTTGGGCCTTCCAAGGTGGCTCATGAGAATAACGGATGCGCCTTCTTCGAGAAGGTACTTGATGGTGGGCAGTGCTGCCACTATCCTCTTATCGTCTGTGATCTCGCCGTCCTTCATGGGCACGTTGAAATCGCAGCGGCAGATGACGCGCTTGCCTTTAACGTCTATGTCTTTTACTGTCTTTTTCATGGTTAGCTCCTTTTTTATTCTCTTCTATATCCTTTGCGGCGCAAAGGATCGCTTTTCAACTAAAATATTATACAACATTATTCGAACAAATGCATCACAAGAGGAAAAAATATGTTATACTAGTACCATATTTTCAGGAGGCAGCACTATGACTACCAAGATCGCACTGCTGGGATTCGGCACCGTCGGGAAAGGCACCTACAGGGCTCTCACCCAGAACGCCGCAGAAATAGAACGCAAGACAGGCAAGCGCATAGAGGTCAAAAAGATCCTCGAGAAGAACCCTGCCGTAATAGGATCCGGCCTGGCTCCAAAGGAGCTCTTCACCCAGGACTTTGATTCGATAGTCAACGACCCGGAAATAAGCATAGTCGCAGAGATAATCGGCGGATCCGAGCCTGCTACAACATTCATGCTGCGCGCGCTCAGAGCCGGAAAGCACGTAGTTACACCCAACAAGGCCGTCATCGCGGCAAACTACGACATGTTCCGCCAGGCAGCGGCTGAAAACGGCGTGCAGATAAGGTACGAGGCATCCGTAGGCGGCGCCATCCCCGTGATCGAGACTATAAGGAAATCGCTCGTGGCCAACAGGATCACCAAGGTCCAGGGCATTGTAAACGGCACCACCAATTATATCCTCACCAAGATGGAAGAGGAAGGCATGTCCTACGGCGACGCTTTAAAGCAGGCCCAGGAGAGCGGCTTTGCCGAGCAGGACCCGACCGCTGACGTGGAAGGCATAGATTCCGCTAACAAGCTGAGCATACTCATCGCGGAGTGCTTCGGCGTGTACATCAAACCGACCGAACTGGACCGCACAGGCATCAGCAAGCTGACGCGCGACGATCTGCGCCTAGCCACCCAGAACGGCTGCAAGCTCAAGCTCATAGCCAGCGCAGAGCGCAAAGAAGACGGCAGCATCGAGGCCTTCGTAAGGCCCACCGAAGTGCCGCAGGACAGCCCGCTGGCAGCGGTCCGCAACGAGTTCAACGGCATACTCTTCTCCTGCAACATGGCCGACAAGATCTTCCTTTCAGGCCGCGGCGCGGGGATGGACCCCACAGGCTCTGCTATGGCAGCGGATATAATTTCCCTGGCAAAGTAGCGCACTGCGTTTACAGACAGAAAAATATAAGACCGGCTCTCACTGAAGTGAACCCCTTTCGTTAGACAAAACCTAATGAAAGGGGTTTTGAAATGTCAGGAAAAAAGAAGTACACAGATGAGTTTAAGCTTAAAGTAGTCAAAGAATACTTGAATGGCCATAGTGGTGGATATGGAATCCTTGC
>JAFRXM010000044.1 GCA_017443515.1 Bacillota bacterium
CGACGAGCACGGCTGGGATGACAACGGCGTCTTCAACTTCGAGGGCGGCTGCTACGCTAAGGTCATCAACCTGGACAAGGAATCCGAGCCCGACATCTACAACGCCATCAAGAGGAACGCACTTCTTGAGAACGTCACTGTAGACGCGGAAGGCAAGATCGATTTCGCGGACAAGAGCGTCACCGAGAACACCCGCGTCAGCTATCCGATAGAGCACATCGAAAAGATCGTAAAGAAGGTAAGGCCCACATCCTCCGGTCCGGCAGCTGACAACGTCATCTTCCTCTCCGCGGACGCATTCGGCGTACTGCCCCCGGTATCCATCCTCGATCCGGAACAGACCCAGTACTACTTCCTGTCCGGCTTTACCGCAAAGCTGGCCGGAACCGAGCGCGGTATCACCGAGCCGACTCCTACATTCTCCGCTTGCTTCGGACAGGCCTTCCTGGAGCTGCCCCCCACAAAGTACGGCGAAGAGCTCGTCAAGAGGATGCAGAAGAGCGGCGCTAAGGCTTACCTGGTCAACACCGGTTGGAACGGCACCGGCAAGCGTATCTCCATCAAGGATACCCGCGGCATCATCGACGCTATCCTGAACGGAAACATCAACAACGCGCCCACCAAGAAGATCCCGTACTTCAACCTCGAGGTGCCCACGCAGCTCGACGGCGTGGCATGGGGAATCCTTGATCCGCGCGATACCTATCAGAACCGCAACGAGTGGGAAGAGAAGGCCAAGGATCTTGCAGCCAGGTTCATCAAGAACTTCAAGAAGTACGAGACCACCGAAAAGGGCAAGAGCCTCGTAAAGGCAGGCCCGCAGCTGTAAACCGCGCAAGCGAAAGTGGATCACAGACGGTCCCGGGGTTATCCCCGGGGCCGTTTTTACATTAAAAATTCATAGTCTGCGGGCTATTGTTTGTGATATAATATACCATTAGGGAGGAATGCACAGAACATGTCCGAAGAAAAGAAAAAAATACTGATAATCGAAGACGAAGCGTCCATCGCGGAGATCATTAAATTCAATCTTGAAAAAGAAGAGTTCGAGGCCACTATAGCCCTGGACGGGAATACAGGTCTGGCGGAAGGGCTCTCCGGAAAATACGACCTGATCCTTCTGGATCTGATGCTGCCCGGCCTGGACGGCTACGAGGTATGCCGCAGGATCAGCGAAAAAAGCACCGTGCCCATCATAATCGTGTCTGCCAAGGAAGACGAGGCTGACAAGGTAAAGGGCCTGGAGCTCGGCGCCGACGGCTACATCACAAAGCCCTTCGGCATACGCGAGCTTATAGCCAGGATCAGGGCCCTGCTGCGCAGAAACAGGATAGCTACCATGGAAGGCGGCGTTCCGGACGAAATACTGAACACAGGCAATATTATATTGAACACGACCCGCTATGACGTCCTGAAAAATGGCAAACTCATCCCGCTCACCATCAGGGAGTTCGATCTTCTGTACTGCCTCGCCAAAGGCAACGGTCAGATATTCTCCCGCGAGGAGCTTATGGAAAAGGTCTGGGGATACGAGTACTTCGGCGATATCAGGACCGTGGACGTTACCGTCCGCAGGCTCCGCGAAAAGCTCGAGGACGACCCCTCGCAGCCCAAGTACATAAGAACAAAGAGAAGCCTGGGCTATTTCTTCCAGAGTTCCGAGAATCAGATGCAATAAGGCATGGACAAACAGCGCACCAACAAGTATCTATATATTGTGATCGCTGTGATCTGCGGCGTCTGTTCGCTGTTATCGCTCCTGTTTTTTAATATTTTCATGTATGCCGGCGTCAGGAAGCTGGATCCAGAGGTTGCCGAGGTGGTCAGATGGAGCCTTCTTAACAGAAGTCCAAGCATGTTTTACGTGGTGCTGTTCAGCTTCCTGATCTCTTTTGCGGTCGGCGTAGTGCTGGCTATCGTGACCACCCGCAGAGTCCGCAGGGACAACGAGAGCTTCCGCCAGGAAAACGCGGCAAAACTGGAGGCAAAACAGGTCGATTTCGTGGCGAACGTATCGCACGAGCTGAAAACGCCCATCACGATCATAAAGACGCACGCCGAAACGCTTATAGACGGCGGCTCGGACGATCCGGAAATATCGAAAAAGATGCTGGAGCGCATAGATTTCGAGGCGGACCACATGAACAACATAGTCCGCGACCTGCTGACCCTGGCCAAGCTGGACAACAAGCAGGAGGGCATGAACTACAAGCGCGTGAAACTCAAGCCCCTCATCGATTCCATCGTTGCGCAGATCGGAGGCAGGGCCGGGGAAAAGGGCGTTGGCGTCGTATACGAATACAAAACCGACCCGGAAAGGGTCATAAATGCAGACAAGACCCGCCTGGAGCAGGCGCTGCTGAACATCAGCAACAACAGCGTCATATACACTAACGAGGGCGGCATTATATCCTTCCTGGTAGAAGACCAGGGGGACGACATAAAGATACGCATAGCGGACACCGGTATCGGCATAGCCAAAGCCGACCTTGACAGGGTGTTCGACAGGTTCTTCCGCGTGGATAAGGCCCGTTCCAGGGCCGCAGGGGGTACAGGCCTTGGCCTTCCTATAGCCAAGGAGTACATAGAAGCGCACGGGGGGACCATAAAGGTAGAAAGCGAATTGGGTAAGGGAACAGCCATGACTATGGTTATCCCAGGGGGATTGGAGTTTGGAGAAGAGGATGCCTAGGGATTATTTCAAGGAAGACATTCTGGAAAACGCCATAAGCAACCGGCAGCGCGAGCGCAGCGAAAGGCGCGAGGACCTGCGGAAAAAGAGGGAACTGCAGGAAAAGCGCAATGCCGAGGCGGCTGCGCGTGCAAAACGCAGGCGCAGATTCCTTGCGATAGCGGCGCTGCTTGTTATTATCGCGGCGGCGCTGGTCGGAAGGTCCATATACCGCATAATAGAGCTGCAGCGCGAAAAAGCCAGGGCTGAGGCCGAGCTGGCAGAGCTGCAGGAAAAGATAGAACGCCTCAACAGCGAGCTTAAGCGCGTTTCCAGCGACGAATACATAGAACAGCAGGCGCGCACGCAGCTGAAGATGATATTCCCCGGCGAGACCCTGTACATAGTCGTCCCGCCAGAGAAAAGGTGAAAACCGGGGACGGTTCTCGTTTTCAAAATGTTCAAAGCAAAGAAGGCCTTCGGCCAGAATTTCATAAGCGACCCGCAGATAATCGAAGCGATCGTGGACGCCAGCGGCGCAGGTCCGCAGGACACGGTGGTTGAGATAGGGCCGGGTAAAGGCGCGCTCACCTGCAGCCTCGCGAAGCGGGCGGAGCGCGTTATTGCTGTGGAGCTGGACAGCTCAGTTATTCCCCTGCTTAAGGGCAACCTGGCCGGGGCGAAGAACGTCGAGATCGTAAACGAGGACATACTGAAGTTCGACTGGAGCCGGGTGGCAAAAATACCTGAAAACAGCGGCAAAACGGCAGCAACTGAAATTCAGTGCGGCGAAGCTAAAAAAACCGGGACCCCTTGCAATTCCGGTGTTTTGCGCGTCGTGGGCAATCTTCCTTACTACATCACCACGCCCATACTGCTGGGCATCCTTGAAAGATGCGTGCCGGCCGAGACCATCACCGTAATGGTGCAAAAAGAAGTGGCGGACCGCATCGTCGCTATCCCCGGCGGCAGGGATTTCGGAGTACTCTCCATCTCGCTTCAGTACTATGCGGACTGCAGCTTCGTTCTGGACGTGCCGGCGGAGTACTTCGAGCCGCGTCCAAAGGTGGATTCCGCGGTCGTAAACCTGAAACTAAAAAAGGAGCGCATATTGGCTCCTGAAGAAGAGGCGGGTTTCTTCGCGCTTGTAAAGGCAGCGTTCTCGCAGCGCAGGAAG
>JAFRXM010000045.1 GCA_017443515.1 Bacillota bacterium
CAAAGACCGACGAGGAGTGCTACGCACTGCTCGAGATGCTGGGAATGCCGTTCGAAAAGTAGGAGGCGCGCAATGGCAAAAACTTCTCTTAAAGTAAAACAGCAGAGAGCTCCAAAGCACTCCACTCAGGCTTACAACCGCTGCAAGATCTGCGGCCGCCCGCATGCTTATTTAAGAAAATACGGTATCTGCCGTATTTGCTTCAGAGAGCTGGCTTACAAGGGAGAGATCCCCGGCGTAAAGAAGGCCAGCTGGTAGTAGGAAGGAAGGAGGAAATATCATGGCAATGACAGATCCTGTAGCAGATATGCTTACAAGAATCAGGAACGCCAATACTGCAGGTCATGCAGAAGTGGACGTTCCGGCATCCAAGATAAAAAAGAATATAGCCGAGATCCTTCTGAAGGAAGGTTATATCAAAGGATATGAAGTAGTCGAGAGCGCACCTCAGGACACCATCAAGGTCCAGATGAAGTACGGTCCCGACAAGACCAGAGTAATAACCGGTATCAAGAGAATATCCAAGCCGGGCCTCAAGGTCTACGCAAAGAAGGATGAAGTTCCCAGAGTCCTCGGCGGCCTGGGCATCGCTATCATCTCCACCTCCAGCGGCCTTATCACCGATAAGCAGGCCAGGGAGCTGGGAGTAGGCGGCGAAGTTATCTGCTACGTTTGGTAATAGGGAGGTAAGAAACAAATGTCCAGAATAGGAAAACTGCCTGTGACTGTTCCTGCCGGCGTCGAAGTAAGTGTTGACGACAAGAACCTCGTTACCGTAAAGGGCCCCAAGGGCACCCTTACCCAGCAGATCAGCTCACTCATCAAAATCGAAAACAAGGACGGAGCGCTCCACTTCTCCCCGATCGGCAACGCCAAGGGAACAGACGCTCAGTTCGGACTCGCAAGGTCTCTCGTGCACAACATGGTAGTCGGAGTTTCCGAAGGCTTCCAGAAGAAGCTCGAGATCCAGGGCGTAGGCTACAAAGCAGAAAAGAAGGGCAAGACCCTCGTAATGCAGCTTGGCTACTCCCACCCCGTTGAAATGCCGGATCCCGAAGGGATCACCACAGAAGTCCCCAGCGCTACCGAGATCATCGTAAAGGGCGCTGACAAGGCTCAGGTCGGCAACTACGCAGCAAACATCCGCGCATGGAGAGCTCCGGAACCCTACAAGGGCAAAGGAATCCGCTACTCCGGCGAGAACGTTCGCCGCAAAGAAGGCAAGACCGGTAAGTAATAGGGAGGGAAGAAAATGGCTAAGAAAAGCAGAAATGACAACCGCGTCGCAAGACACGAGAGAGTCAGAAAGACTATATTCGGAACTCCTGAAGTGCCCAGGCTCTGTGTATACAGAAGCTCCAAGAACATCTACGCGCAGATCATCGACGATGAGAACCACAAGACTCTTGTGGCTGCTTCCTCTCTTGACAAGGACATCAAAGAGCAGGCTGCTTACGGCGGCAACAAGGAAGCTGCAAAGCTCGTAGGAGAAAAGATCGGCAAGGCCGCAAAGGATGCGGGCATCGAGACCGTCTGCTTCGACAGAGGCGGATATCTCTATCACGGCAGAGTAAAGGAACTGGCTGACGGCGCAAGAGAAGCCGGTCTGCAGTTCTAACAGGAGGGAGAAAACATGGCAAAAAACATTGATGTCTCCAAGCTGGACCTGAGTGAATCCATCATCAACATCAGAAGGGTCACCAAGGTCGTCAAGGGAGGTAAGAACTCCAGATTCAGCGTTACCGTAGTCGTCGGCGACAAGGACGGCCACGTAGGTCTGGGCCTGGGCAAGTCCGTTGAGATCCCCGAAGCCGTAAGAAAGGCCAGCGACGATGCCAAGAAGTCCCTCATCACCGTACCGATGGTAGGGACCACCATTCCCCACAGAAGTCTGGGAGTGTTCGGTGCAGGAAAGGTGCTGCTCATGCCTGCAGCCCCCGGTACCGGAGTCATCGCAGGCGGCGCAGCCAGAACTGTGCTCGAGTTTGCGGGTATCAAGGACGTTAGAGCAAAATCGCTCGGTTCCAGCAACGCAGGAAACGTAGCGTACGCAACCATAGAGGGCCTCAGAGAGCTCAAGACCATCGAAGAGGTGGCAAAGCTCAGAGGTCTTTCCAAGGAAGAGATCTTAGGATAGGAGGTAACGCAAATGGCTAAAAAGCTCAAGATCACACTCGTTAAGAGCACCATCGGTTCCACTCCTTATCAGAAGAAGGTCGTAGAAGCAATGGGTCTTAGGAAGATCCGTCAGAGCGTGGAACTCGAAGATACCCCGTCCACACGCGGCGCTATCTTCAAGGTCTCTCACCTTCTGCAAGTAGAAGAACTGTAAGGAGGACGGACTGATGAAACTTCACGAATTAAAGAAGCCGGCAGGCTCCACACACAAGGAAAAGAGAGTCGGCAGAGGTTCCGGCTCCGGTCTTGGAACAACATCCGGACGCGGCATGAACGGCCAGAACTCCAGAAGCGGCGGCGGCGTTCGCCTCGGCTTCGAAGGCGGCCAGATGCCTCTTTACAGAAGAACTCCGAAGAGGGGCTTCACCAATCACTGGAGAAAGGATTACATCGGCGTCAACGTATCGGCACTCAACGTGTTCGAAGACGGCGCGGTAGTAACTCCCTGCATGATCGTAGAAGCAGGCCTTGCAAAGGGCAATGCCTACGGCATCAAGATCCTCGGCAACGGAGAGCTTAAAAAGAAGCTCACCGTCCAGGCCAACAAATTCACCAACAGCGCTCTGGACAAGATCGCTGAAGCAGGAGGAAAGGCAGAGGTGATCTGATGGGTATGATCCAGACATTCAAACAGGCCTGGAGAATACCGGAGATGAGGCGGAAGCTCATCTTTACCCTCATCGTAATGGTGATATTCAGGCTGGGGTCGAACATCCCCGTTCCTGGCGTAGACCACACGGTGCTTGAGCAAATGTTCAACGCCAACGACGCTGGACTTTTCGGACTGTTCGACATGTTCACGGGCGGATCGTTCTCTCAGTTTACGATCTTTGCTTTGGGTATTGGACCCTACATCACCGCTTCCATCGTGCTGCAGCTCCTCACAGTAGCCATCCCGGCTCTGGAAGAGCTCGCAAAGCAGGGTGAAGAGGGAAGAAAGAAAATCAATAAGATCACGAGATATGTCGGTATAGGTCTCGCACTCGTGCAGGCCATAGGCTATACCTTCGGACTCTTCAACGGCGTGCTTACAGACTGCACCACCGCGGACAAGATCGCCATCGTGCTGACACTTACCGCAGGCTCCGCATTCTGCATGTGGCTGGGTGAACAGATAGACCAGAAGGGCATAGGCAACGGTATCTCGCTCCTGATCTTCGCAGGAATCGTTTCCAGGATCCCGACCATGCTCACGAATCTCTTTACCTATCTGGTAAAGGGCAACGAGCAGACCGCTTACCTGCCCTCGCAGGACGGTTCTGTGGTTCCGGTGGTCATCAACACTGCTCCTGCACTGGGATGGCGCATACTCATCACCGTACTGCTGATAGTATTTGCGATCGCTGTAGTGGTAGGAATCATCCTCATCACTGAAGGTACCAGAAAGGTGCCCGTACAGTACGCAAAGAGAGTTGTCGGCAGAAAGATGTACGGCGGCCAGAGCAGCCACATCCCGATGAAGGTCAACCAGGCCGGCGTCATTCCTGTCATCTTCGCGGTATCGCTTCTGCAGATCCCGATGACGATAGCCTACATGACCGGCAGGGAATCCGGATTCTACAACTTTGTATACAAGTACCTGTCCGCTCAGGGAAATCCCGGAGCATGGATATACTTCGTATTCAACATCTTACTCATAATAGCCTTCACGTATTTCTACGGTCAGATCAGTTTCAACCCGACTGAGATCGCAGATAACCTGAAGAACAACGGCGGTTTCGTCCCCGGCATCCGCCCGGGCAAGCCGACCGTGGAATACGTTAAGAAGATCGCCAGCAGACTTACGATAGTAAGCGCGATATTCCTGGCAATAGTAGCGTCCATCCCGACGCTGATCTCCCGCTTCACCGGTCTTTCCACCGGATTCGGCGGAACCTCGCTGATCATAGCGATAGGTGTTGCTCTTGATACTCAGAGAGCTATCGAGACTCAGCTCGTGATGCGCAACTACAGCGGTTTCCTTAAGTAGGAGATTAACATGAAGCGCGTAGTATTATTAGGCCCCCCGGGAGTCGGGAAGGGCACCCAGGCAGGATTGATCTCAAAGAAGTATGATCTGTTGCACATCTCCACAGGGGATATCTTCCGCGCCAACATCAAGGAAGGAACACCTCTTGGAAAGACGGCGGCCGGATACATGGAGAAAGGTCTCCTCGTCCCCGACGAACTGGTGTGCGACCTCGTGGAGGACCGCCTCACAAAGGATGACTGCGAAAACGGTTATCTGCTGGACGGCTTCCCGAGAACGGTATTTCAGGCTGAGCGTTTCGATGCGTGGCTTGCAGCCCGCGGAGAAAGCTTAAGCGTGGTCCTGGACATCCAGGCTTCCAACGACATCCTCATGGAGAGGGCAGTCGGAAGAAGACTGTGTCCGAAGTGCGGAAAGTCCTTCCACGTGAAGTACGATCCGCCGAAGGCCGAAGGCATCTGCGACAACTGCGGTTCGGAACTCATCCAGAGGGCCGACGACAGGGCAGAAACAGTCAGCAAACGCCTTCAGGTCTATGCGGACCAGACAAGTCCTCTTGTCGAATATTATAAAGGCACAGGAAAGCTCGCCGAAGTAGAAGGCAGCCGCACAGTGCCCGAGATATTCGAGGATATATGCGCCCTTTTGGGAGAGTAAAACAACATGATCGTGATAAAAAACGAGGAACAGATCGCCCGCATAGCGAAAGCGTGCGAGGTGGCGGGACATATGCTGGACGAGCTGCGCGGCGTCATAAAGCCGGGCATGTCGACAAAGGATATAGACCGCTGGGTAGAAGATTACATCCTTAAACACGACCAGAAACCCGCATTCAAGGGCTACGGCGGATTCCCCGCCTGCGCCTGCGTCTCGGTAAACGAGGAGATCATTCACGGGATCCCTTCAAAGAAGAAGATCTTAAAAGAAGGCGATCTCGTGAAAGTAGACCTCGGT
The DNA here is from genome assembly GCA_017443515.1 of Bacillota bacterium. Taxonomy (GTDB): domain Bacteria; phylum Bacillota; class Clostridia; order Peptostreptococcales; family Anaerovoracaceae; genus RUG13409. The sequence goes on from JAFRXM010000045.1 coordinate 5,102, forward strand.
ACCATATACAAAGGCTACTACTCCGATGCGGCGAGAACTTATCCGGTGGGCAAAGTAACTGAAGAAAACTCAAAGCTCATGCAGGTGGCTGAGGAGAGCTTTTTCGAGGGAATCAAATTCGCTAGAGAAGGCAACAGGATAGGAGACATAGGACATGCCATCCAGTCCTGCGTAGAAGCGGCTGGCTTCTCGGTCATCAGGGATTACACAGGACACGGAGTCGGCGAGGACATGCACGAAGATCCTGCCGTCCCCAACTATGGAAAGCCCGGCCATGGGCCAAAGCTCGTAAAAGGCATGTGCATTGCCGTCGAGCCCATGATAGCAGCAGGTGATTGGAAGATAAGGGTCCTGGACAACGACTGGACCGTGGTGACGCGGGACGGCTCGATGACAGCCCACTACGAGAACACCATCATCATTACAGACGGTGATCCGCTGATACTCACCTGTTTCGACAGAAAAACCGACGCTCAGTTACCGGAAAAGGAGGGAAGCTGTTAATGTCAAAGCAAGACAGCATAGAAGTAACAGGAACCGTGCTGGAAGCGCTGCCAAACGCGATGTTCAAGGTAAAACTTGAAAACAACTACGAAGTATTGGCGCACATTTCCGGCAAGATGCGAATGAACTTTATCCGCATCCTGCCCGGTGACAAAGTAAGGCTGGAACTTTCGCCTTACGATCTGACACGCGGCAGGATAACCTGGAGAGATAAGTAGCACAACAGGAGGAAACACAATGAAAGTCAGAAGTTCAGTAAAGCCTATCTGCGAGAAGTGCAAGGTGATCAAGAGAAACGGCAAAGTAATGGTCATCTGTGAGAACCCCAAGCACAAGCAGGTACAGGGTTAGTCAACCTAAGTAATACAGGAGGAAAAATTATGGCTCGTATAGCCGGTGTCGACCTACCAAGAGAAAAAAGAGTAGAGATCGGTCTTACCTACATCTACGGTATCGGCCTCCCCACTTCCAGGCTCATCCTGGAGAAGGCAGGAGTTAACCCTGATACCAGAGTCAAGGATCTTTCTGAGGAAGAAGTCGGTGCGATCAGAAAAATCATCGATTCCGAGTATGTCGTGGAAGGCGACCTCAGAAGAGAAGTGTCCCTCAACATCAAGCGTCTCATGGAGATAGGCTGCTACAGGGGCATCCGTCACAGAAGAAATCTGCCCGTTCGCGGACAGAACACAAAGAACAACAGCCGTACCCGCAAGGGCCCCAAGAAGACTGTTGGCAGAAAGAAGAAGTAAGGAAGGAGGCAGCATAATATGGCACAGGCAAAAAAGACCACCGTTCGCAAGAAGAAGAGAGAACGTTTAAACGTTGAAAGCGGTCAGGCTCATATCCAGGCTTCCTTCAACAACACCATCGTAACCATCACCGACATGAGCGGCAACGCCATCTCCTGGTGCAGCTCCGGTTCCCTCGGTTTCAAGGGTTCCAGGAAGTCCACCCCGTTCGCTGCCCAGATGGTAGCAGACGAGGCTGCAAAGCCCGCTGTCGCAGCAGGTCTCAAGAACGTAGAAGTCTACGTAAAGGGCCCCGGTTCCGGCAGAGAGTCCGCTATCAGAGCACTTCAGACCGCCGGCCTGAACGTCACCATGATCAAGGATGTAACACCCATCCCGCACAATGGATGCCGTCCGCCGAAGAGAAGAAGAGTTTAATAGGGAGGTAATACGATATGGCAAGATATACAGGACCTTCCTGCAGACTTTGCAGAAGAGAAGGACAGAAGCTGTTCCTTAAGGGCGAGCGCTGCTACGGATCCAAGTGCGCACTCGAGAGAAGAGCATACGCTCCCGGACAGCACGGACAGAACAGGAAGAAGGCTTCCAACTACGGACTGCAGCTCCGCGAGAAGCAGAAGGCAAAGCGCTTCTACGGCCTCCAGGAGACCCAGTTCAGAAACTATTTCGAAAAGGCAGCTGCCAAGAAGGGCATCACAGGTGACAACCTCCTGATCATGCTCGAGACCAGACTGGACAACACCGTTTTCCGTATGGGATTCGCGTCCTCCAGGAAGGAAGCAAGGCAGCTCGTAATGCACGGCCACTTCACCCTCAACGGCAAGAAGGCGGACATCCCCAGCCAGGCAGTAAAGGCCGGCGACGTCATCGCTGTCAAGGCTAAGAGCACCGATTCTCCGAAGTTCAAGGAGATCAGGGAAATGACCATCAGCACTCCGGAATGGGTAAGCATCGATACCGACAAGCTCACAGGCAAAGTACTTTCCCTGCCGACCAGAGCAATGATCGATACACCTGTCGCAGAGCACCTGATCGTCGAGCTCTACTCTAAGAATTAACCACTGAAGGTTAGATCTTTAGCAGTTAATCAGGAGGTAAACAGAGTGATAGAAATTGAAAGGCCCGTAATCGAGAAATTCCTTTCCGAAGACGACCCTTGCTACGGCAAGTTTGTAGTAGAACCTCTTGAAAGAGGCTACGGAAATACTCTGGGAAACAGCATGAGAAGGATACTTCTCAGCAGTCTTCCCGGTGCGGCAGTGACCTCCGTAAGGATAGACGGTATCCTTCATGAGTTCTCCACCATCCCCGGAGTAAAAGAGGATGTCACGGAGATAATCCTCAACCTGAAAAAGCTTGCGATCTCCCTCCACGGGGAAGACAGAAAGCGCGCTATAATCAACGTCACCGGACCCTGCGAGGTCACCGGCGCCGACATCATAGCGGATCAGGATCTTGAGATCATCAATCCGGAACTCCACATAGCTACTCTCGAAGAGAACGCTACTCTGGTGATGGAGATCAGCATCGCCACCGGACGCGGATATGTTCCCGCGGAGCAGAACAAGGACGAGAATACGCCTATCGCAGTCATTCCTGTCGACAGCATCTACACCCCCGTAAGGAAGGTGAACTACACTGTCGAGAACACCCGTGTGGGTCAGGTAACGGACTACGAGCGCCTCATCCTCGAGATCTGGACCGACGGAAGCATCTCCCCGGAAGAAGGCGTATCCCTTGGCGCAAAGATACTCGAAGAGCATCTTAAGCTGTTCATAGGTCTTATCGACAGCACCGACGCCATCGAGATCATGACCGACAAGGAAGAGGATACCAAGGACAAGGTGCTCGAGATGAGCATCGAGGAACTGGAGCTGTCCGTACGTTCCTTCAACTGCCTCAAGAGGGCAGGCATCAACACCGTTCAGGAACTGACCTTAAAGACCGAGGACGAGATGATCAAGATCCGCAACCTCGGAAGAAAGTCCCTGGACGAAGTAAAGAACAAGTTAGCAGAGATGGGTCTCGGCTTTGCGCCGAGCGAAGAATAGATCCAACTAAGGAGGATTTGAGAAATGAATGGATACAGAAAGCTGGGCGTGAAGAGTGCTCACAGACAGTCCATGCTTAGAAATCTCGTAACGGATCTCTTCCGCTACGGCCGCATTCAGACAACTGACTGCAGGGCTAAGGAAGCCAGAAGAGAAGCCGAGAAGATGATAACTCTGGCAAAGCGCGGAGATCTCCACGCAAGAAGGCAGGCACTGGCCTACATCAAGGACGAGGACGTAGTTACCAAGCTCTTTGACGAGCTCGCACCGAAGTACGAAGAGCGCCACGGCGGCTACACCAGGATCCTCAAGCTCGGACCCCGTCAGGGCGACGTAGCAGAGGCAGTATTCCTGGAGCTCGTATAGTGACAAGGGGACGGTTCTCTGTCACATAAGGCAACACAGCAGAGGCGGCGAAAGCTGCCTCTTTTGTTGTGCCCCATTTGCGGCTTCTGCGGCCGAGGTATGCTTTTCTCGGCTAGAGTTCCTCGGAGGCTCGCTTCAAGCGGATCTTCGCCGCAGCCTTTGGCGAACGCGCGAGACACGTTCGGATCGTCGGTCACGATCCTCGCTGGACTCGCGCTCAGGCCTACATCCGGCCTGTCGCGCCGGCTTCAGCTTATCTCCGGAAGCGAGATCCCTCCTGCGCATAGCCTCGAAAAACACTCCTCGGCCGCAGGATCCGGCACTTTAAGAACCGTCCCTCAAGTGCTGCTGTGGGGCCGCAGGAGCGGTTCTGAGAGGGGTGAAACTGCTTAGATGGGAAAATGATTGGCGGCTGAAAACGGGGGCTCAAAACGGCGGAAAAATGTCGGGAAAACAGCAATATTCTTTTGAGGGTATTACGGGTTTTTAGTGTATTATATAATGGAATCGATAAACAGCGACAAGGAGCGGCATTTTGCAGGAAAAGGAGATCATAGAACTCATTAAGGCAAAAGATCCGCGCGGTGCTGAGGAATTCCTGCGGAATTACAGCCCGCTTGTTCGCTATGTCATCGGACCGATTATAAAGGACGAGCAGGACCGCGAGGAGTGCGTAAGCGATGTCTGCATGCGGGTATGGGAACGCATAGAAAGCTTCGATGCGGCCAAGGGAAGCTTCACCACCTGGATCACGGCTATAGCAAGGAACCTGGCGCTGAACATGGCGCGGCGCAAAGTGCCAGACTCAGGAGGCGAAGAGATCAACGAAGAGATTCCTGACAGCAGTCACGATCCGGAAACTGAGGTGCTCAGAAAGGAGCGTTTGCAGGCTCTGAATGAGGCCTTGAAAAAGCTCAGAAAGAAGGATCGTCTCGGCTACATGCTATTTTACCGCAAATACTATTACATGCAGAGTTCTGTACAGATAGCAGCTGAGCTGGGAATTACGGTTAAAGCCGTCGAGAGCAGGCTGTACCGTGTAAAACGGCAGCTTCGGGAAGAGCTTGGAGGCGAATAAGATGGCTGACGACAAAATACTGAAAAATAATGCGGTGTCAGCACCTGATGATCTCGACCTGATGCTCGGGGACCTGGCCGGGGAACTGTCACCTGAAAACGAAGTGGCGGACAGCGTCACGCCATGGCGCCGTGCCGTACGCAGGATAGCGATCGGCCTGGGCCTGACCCTGATGCAGATCAATTATGAAAATCTGGATCTGATACTGCCGCTGATAGGTGTCGTGTTGCTTCTTGTCGGAAGCAGGGCGCTTCGCAAAGCGAACGGCGGATTTAAGGCTCTGTTCGGAGCTGCTGTCGTGATGGCAGTGATAAGAGGGATTATTCTTGTTTCTGCAGCCAGCTGCCTGCGGACGCTTAAGGGCGCAGATGTGTTTTACACGGTGCTTAGCGTGGCAAGCCTGATAATGAACCTGTGGCTGCTGCTCGCATTCCGTACAGGGCTTGCGGACGCGATGGAAAAGGCGAGGACAGAACAGAAGACAGGTTGGATAACGGCTGCGATACTATGGTATCTGATCGTTCTGGTGCTAAGTTTTGCAGGTGTCGCAAGCGCGCTGGTCTACCTGATACTGGCGGTCTATATTGTGATCATCATTGCCCTTATAGTGCAGGCCGGGAAGCTGGATATGGCAGGTTATGTTCTGGAGCCGGTGCCGTCGAAGCTTTCAGACCTTGCTTTCGGAAGTCTGTATATAGGAATCATCATTGTGGGAATAGCAGTCTGCGGACTTTTCTTTTCCGGGCTTCCCATGCAGTGGCAAGCGCGCAGCACGGGAAGAAGCACACTGACAGCGCAGCAGGCGGCGCAGCAGCTTATTGAGCTTGGCGTACCTGAAAACATAGTTAACGACCTGGGCGATGAGGATCTCGCCCTTATGTGGGGTGCCGACAGGGTGCTCATTCAGGATCCTGCCGGTGATGTGGATGATCCATCGCTGGGCGGGCTGTTCATTACACATATTGCAGTCAGGGTGCCGCAGCAGAACTCGCATGAAAGCTACAAATGGCGCTTCATCCACCATTTCTCCTGGTCCGGCAGCACGCGCTTCGGGGGCATCGAAACGATTGAAATGGATGCGCTCTACAGAGTTACAGATGATCAGGGTCGCATGATAGATAATACTGCCACGGATATCTCCGGACGTGTGCTGATGGACAGGAACGGTGCGGGCTATGAGGCCCCGTACTACGGACATACGCTCGGGCGCTTCAGTTCTGATGATCCGGATAACTACAGGACAGGCTGGTTGATAGAATTCCGCCTGGACAGGACGCTGTTCTCGGCGAAGTTCTCCTTTCCGAAAAAGGCCGAGAATGCCCGGGGGTACATCATGTACGCCGCCATGTGCAACTTCGACAGCAACAAGTACAGCAGTCAGATGAGGTACTGGCACGCCGGTACGTTTTCCTACCCGTATGAAGACCCATCGCTTCAGGCCGGCATCATAGAATTCGGACACAGCATGAACCGCAGTGAACACGCCGTATTTGACACAAAGTAAGGTGGAGGAGAACCGTCCCTCTCCACCATCCTCCTGTCATATCTTGCATTTGCATCAGCTTGTGGTATAATATAATGACTGGCTTTATGGGCCGGGCAGTTTTAGTATAGCAAAAACAGCAAAAAGGATCATAAAATGAAGAAGATCATCCTGTCACTCATAATGGTATTTATACTCGTGGCCGCCTGCGGCTGCGGATCTCAGAGCAACAACACCGCCAACACGGAGAATGTAGTACCGGATTTCGTGGCTCACGACATAGCGATAAACCTGTCGCTGGGCAAGGAGGCGGACTATACGACAGTCTGCAAGAACGACCATACCAAGACCACCGTCGGCAAGGTGAAGATCGTCTCGCAGAAGATCTACAAGTTCGGGGACGCTCTGCCTGACGAAAGACTCAAGGCCCAGGAGGAGTACGAGTGGATAGAGATCAAGGCCGAGACGGTCTTCGAGGACCAGAACGCGAAGGATTTCGGAGTGGACAGGGCATCCTGCGTATCCAACTATTACGATCTTCAGTATTACGAGCTGCGCGTCCAGGACGCGGAGAACGGCTTTACCAGCTTTTCCGTCAAGATAGGGGACAAGGCCTACAACGACTGCCTCTACATCAAGGACATAGACAACATCGGCTGGACCACGGATCTGCAGAGCCTCTGCAACTACACCTGGTACATCAAGGTTCCTGAAAAATACGACGGCATGACCATCGTATTCTTCAACGGCGGCATCAACTGGGAGGATGGCAAGTACATCTACGAGGTGCTGGATCAGGACGCCCTTGTCTACAGGGTAGAAGGCTAGGTGGCGGAATGGAAAGAGCGGATAAAGATCTTGCCTTCATGCTTCAGTACGAGAACGTGGCCTGGTTCGACGGCGGGCAGGTGCGCATCCTGGACCGTAGGGTCTACCCTGCCAGGACCGAGTTCGTGACCTGCCGCACCCACAAAGAGGTCGCGCAGGCCATAACGGATATGGTAACGCAAAGCGCAGGGCCCTTTACCGCAGCGCCCATGGGCATGGCTCTTGCCGCCTGGGAGTGCAGGGATCTTGGGGAGGAAGCGCAGCGCGCCTTTCTTGCCGATGCGGCAAATACCATAGCTAACGCCAGGCCCACCACAGCAAAGCGCATGAGGGCTCTTTGCGACGAGTGTCTTCTGGCTGCGGACGCCGCCTTAAAGTCCGGCTCGGACGTTCCCCAGGCGATAGTAAACAGAACGATAGAGATGAACAACGAGCGCTACGGCCTCATAGACCGCATAGCGCACTTTTTGGTTGAGAAGTTCCCGCAGGGCGGCACGGTGATGACCTTCTGCTTCGCGGAAACGATAGTAGGGATGATGCTTCGCGAATGCCGCCGCACGGGCAAGGAGATCAAACTCTTCTGCCCCGAGACCAGGCCGTATTTCCAGGGCGCAAGGCTCACAGCAACGGTCTGCTACGACATGGGCTTCGACGTCACCGTCATTTCCGACAACATGCCGGCGTTCGTAATGAAGAACGAAGGCGTGGATATATTCACCACCGCGGCGGACGCGATATGCCTCGACGGCCACGTGGTGAACAAGATCGGTACATTCCAGACCGCTATAGTCGCAAAGCACTTCGGCGTGCCGTACTACGTTACTGGTGCCCCGGACTTTGCGCACCCGACGGTCGATACAGTAAAGATAGAGATGAGGGATCCGGAGTTCGTGCTCCAGGCCATGGGCGTGCGCATAGCTGCCGAGGGCGTAAAGGGCTACTATCCGTCCTTCGATATAACTCCGCCCGAGCTGGTGACAGGCGTCGCCACTCCGGAGGGCATTTTCAGCCCGTTCGAGTTGGATAAATACGTAGCCGCAACGGACGGCAAGTACAGAGTAGTAGTGTGACAAGGGGACGGTCCTCTGTCACATTCTCAAAAAGGAAAGAATAATGGAAAACACAACAGTAAAAACACCGTGGAAAGATTCTTTGGGGGATCTTCCGTTCACTCTCGAATACTTCCAGGGCGCCATGTGGGAAGGCGTGGAAAAGCAGGCAAAAGAGCGCCCGCACGTGGTAGCTTTAGACTTCATGGGCCGCACCGTATCCTACCGCGAGATGCAAAAGCACATAGAGGAATGCGCCAGGAGCCTGCGCACTGTAGGCGTGCGTCCCGGTGATTACGTCACAATAGCAATGCCGAACTGCCCGCAGATAGTCTACATGTTTTACGCTGTTAACATGATAGGCGCTATCGCGTGCATGGTGCACCCCTTAAGCTCCGAAAAAGAGCTGGAGTTCTACGTCAACGAGACAAAAAGCGTCATGGTAGTTACGCTGGACGCCTTCTACTACAAGTTCGAAGCTGTCCGCAAGAACACCAGCGTCATAAACATAGTCGTGGCAAGCATATCCGACGAGCTTTCGCTGCTCACCAGGATGGGTTACTACCTCACCGACGGCCGCAAGCTGCAGAAGATCCCTCAGGATGCGCCGGTCATCCGCTGGAGCGAATTCCTTAAGATAGGCCACGCATGCTCTTTTGATTTCAAGGTGTATAATGGCTACGACGACCCGGCGGTGGTGCTCTTCTCCGGCGGAACTACCGGTACATCCAAGGGCATACTGCTTACCAACGGGGCGTTCAACTCCGTAGGCAAGATGATAGTCGCGACCAACCCCATGTTCCGTCCCGGCGACAAGATGCTGGCCGCCATGCCGCTCTTCCACGGTTTCGGACTGGGCGTCTGCATACACGCCATGCTCTTCAACGGCGGAAGGTGCCTTTTGGTGCCGCGCTTTACCCCCAAGAGCTACGGAAGGATCATGGTAAAGGAGCGCTGCAATTTCGTGGCGGGCGTGCCCACGCTCTACGAGGCACTGCTGAGGCTCCCCAACATGGAAGGAGCGGATCTTTCGGCTCTTAAGGGCGTTTATTCCGGCGGCGACAGCCTGTCCATAGAGCTCAAGAAAAAGCTCGATACTTTCCTATACGACCACGGCGCGAGCGTTCAGGTCCGCGAGGGCTACGGCGCCACAGAAACAGTAACGGCCTGCTGCCTTACACCGCCGCACAGATATAAGGAAGGTTCCATAGGTCTGCCTTTCCCCGATACCTTCTTCAAGATCGTAAAGCCGGGCACCGAAGAGGAGATGCCTTACGGTGAAGAGGGCGAGATACTGGTCTCCGGCCCCATGGTCATGAAGGAATACCTCGGCCACCCGGACGAGACGGAGCAGACCCTGCGCAGGCACGCCGACGGCCTCACGTGGCTTTACACCGGGGACCTGGGATGCATGGACAACGAAGGCTTCGTGTACTTCCGCGGGCGCATAAAGCGCATGATCGTAAGCTCGGGCTACAATATCTACCCGGCTCAGATAGAAAACATCTTCGATTCCTGTGACCTGGTATCCATGAGCTGCTGCATAGGCGTTCCTGATTCCTACAGGATGCACAGGATAAAGGTCTTCATAGTGCCTGCCGCAGGCGTGGAACCCAGCGAGCGCACCAAGGCCGAGATACTCAAATACGCTTCCAAGCGCATCGCAAAGTACGCCATGCCAAAGGACCTTGAGTTCCGCGCAGAGCTTCCCAAGACCATGGTCGGTAAAGTTGCCTACCGCGTGCTCGAGGAAGAGGAAGAAGCTGCCCGCAAGGCAAAGGAAGCAGAAGAAGAGAAAAAAGCTGAAGAGGCAAAATAAACATCGTTCAGAAAGGATTTTATGATGGAAACAACAGCAAAGACCCCGTGGAAAGACCACCTCGGAGACATACCGTTCTCGCTCGAGTATTTTCAGGGCTCCATGTGGGAAGGAATAGAAAAGCAGGCTAAGGAGCACGGAAACTATGTGGCTTTCGACTTCATGGGCCGCGCCACAACTTACAGGGAGTTCTATAAAAACATCGAGGCCTGCGCAAGGAGCCTTCGCACCATAGGCGTGCGCCCCGGCGATACCGTCACCATAGCCATGCCGAACTGCCCGCAGGGAATATACATGTTCTACGCGGTCAATATGGTGGGCGCAGTGGCGAGCATGGTGCACCCCTTAAGCTCCGAAAAAGAGCTGGAGTTCTACATCAACGAAGCTGAGAGCGTCCTGGTCGTGACTTTAGACCAGTTCTACCACAAGATCGAGGCCATACGCCAGAACACCGGTCTTATAAATGTTGTAATTGCGCGCATCAGGGACGAGCTCTCGCAGCCGATAAGGGCCGGCTATATGCTCACCGAAGGCCGCAAGATAGCCAAGATCCCAGACGATGCGCCGGTCATCATGTGGGACAATTTCATGAAGATAGGCAAGGCCTGCTCGTATAACTTCAAGCAGAAGCGCGGATTCGACGACCCGGCGGTGATACTCTTCTCCGGCGGCACCACCGGCGTTTCCAAAGGCATAGTGCTTACCAACGGCAACTTCAATGCTCTGGCGGCGCAGATCGTAGCCACCAACCCGATGTTCCGTCCCGGCGACAAGATGCTTGCCGCTATGCCTATTTTCCATGGTTTCGGCCTTGGCGTAAGCATCCATTCCATGCTCTTCAACGGTGGGCGCTGCATACTGGTTCCGCGCTTTACACCCAAGAGCTACGCCAAACTGATGGTAAAGAACCGCTGCAACTTCGTGGCCGGCGTGCCAACTCTTTACGAGGCTCTGCTGCGCCTTCCGAAGATGGAAAACGCGGATCTTTCCTGCCTTAAGGGCGTGTTCTCCGGCGGCGACAGCCTGTCGGTGGAGCTTAAAAAGAAGCTCGATAAGTGGCTCTACGACCACAAAGCCATAATCCAGGTGCGCGAAGGCTACGGCACCACCGAGACCGTAACGGCCTGCTGCCTCACGCCGCCGCACATGCACAAGGAAGGCTCCATAGGTCTGCCGTTCCCGGATACGTACATCAAGATCGTAAAGCCCGGCACCGAAGAAGAGCTGCCATACGGCGAGGAAGGCGAGATCCTGCTGGCCGGTCCGACCGTTATGAAGGAGTACTTAAAGCACCCCGAAGAGACCGCGCAGACTATGCGCAGGCACGGCGACGGGCTCACCTGGGTCTACACCGGCGATCTTGGTGTCATGGATAACGAAGGCTTCGTGTACTTCCGCGGCCGCAGCAAGCGCATGATCGTAAGCTCAGGCTACAATATCTACCCGGCACAGCTGGAGAACATCTTCGACTCCTGCGACCTGGTATCCATGAGCTGCTGCATCGGCGTGCCCGACCCGTACAAGATGCAGAAAGTGAAGGTCTTCATAGTGCCTGCATCCGGCGTGGAGCCCAGCGACGCCACCAAGGAAGAGATCCTGAAGTACGCCTCCAAGCGCATAGCCAAGTATGCGATGCCAAAGGATCTTGAGTTCCGTGCGGAGCTGCCCAAGACCCTCGTCGGCAAGGTTGCCTACCGCAAGCTCGAGGAAGAAGAGGAAGCAAAGCGCAAAGCCTCTGCCGAAGCAGAAGCTGCTGAAGCATAAACATCCGGTGGAGAGGGACGGTTCTTCTCCACCGTTTTTAAAGGGGAGAAAATGGGAAGATCCAGGAAGTCAATTTTTGCAATTGTTTTGGTTCTGGTGCTGTGCATCGGGGCCTTTTCGGGTTGTGCCGCAAACACGGTTCCCCAAAACAATGCTGTTCCGGCAAACAACAGCGTGACGGCTGGGTGGCGCAAGGGGCTTAAGGTCTCTTATATCCTGCCGGAGGGCTTTAAAGGACCCTCTGATCTTACTCAGGCGGATAAAGAGCACTATTACGGTTATGAAGAGGCTGTCTGCGCGTACATTTTCGAAAGTGCAGAAGAAAATCTTCTGGTCTATCACAACAAGAGCGAGCGCGATCTTGAGGGCCTTACGATGGAGCAGAAGATAGAGCTTACAGAAAAACTGGAGTTTCTCATCATCGACGAGACCACGGATGTGCATCGCGAAAAGCTCGAAAACGACAACGGCTGCGAGATATGGAAATGCACCTACAAGTACGAGTACAAGGATGACGGTCCGGACGCCGTCCCATGGTCGTTCACCGATTGCCGGTACTTCGTAAAAAGCGGAGACCTTTACAGCAACTTCGGCGTCCTTAGATCCAGCCAGGAATACCTGGAGCAAAACAGCGGCAAGATCGCCGAACTGTTCAAAAGCATGAGCATCGATGGCTCAGGGCTGCAGTTCTCCTACGATCCGCGCAGCGACAGCAGCGACGAAACGCCGTTTTTCTACGGTCTTATGGACGAGGAAGATAAGGCGATATACAAGGAGATCGAAGCTGCGCTTGACGTGCAGAAACTGAAAGCCGGCCAGGACATAGGCTACAGCCGCGAGTTCGAAAGCGAAGAGGAAAAGGACAGGTACTGGCGCATCCTGGAGTGCGTCGCATATGAGCACCCTGAGAACATCTTCTTCCCCTCCGAGTGGGGCAACAGCGGCAGGCAGATCAGCGTTCTTTACCGATACGCCCCCGATAGATACAACGACGGCGAGATCGAAAAGCGGCTCGACTGGCTCAAGCAGATAGAAGAAACAAGCGACCGGATAATTGCCGAAATGCCGCAGAACCTGACGCGCTATGGCAAATACCTGTACCTTGCGCGCGCGATGAACAGCCTGGTGGAATACGACTACAGCGATCTTGACGCGACTATCGTCCAGGAGGACCCGGGCTATCCGTCCTCGATCATAGGCGTGTACATCTACGGAAAAGCCGTCTGCGAGGGCTACGCCCAGGCCTACGCGTACCTGTGCAAGCAGGCAGGCCTGTTCTGTACGGAGCTTATAGCCGGCGACCACGCCTGGAACCTGATACGCCTTGGCGGCGAGCTCTACTACATCGATCCGACCTGGATGGACGACGGCGACAGGAACTGGTTCCACCCCAGCAACTACGATGATATGGATCAGGATCACAAGGATTATATAGAGCACATACAGTTCAGGAACTCCGGCTGGCAGCCGTCAATAGATGCCGCGAAAAAGACAGGGTCCGTCAGCTGGACTAAGGAACAGTAGATCTGCACGCCACGGAATTATAGACCGCAAAAAATAGAAGCGCCGCCGGCCATAAAGCCTGCGGCGTTTTATCGTGGAGAAGAACCGTCCCTCTCCACTGTCAGAATCTCTGGAGTTTTTCCCTTATGGCTTCGGCGACGAACTGGTTGAGGGTTATGCCGCGCTCGGCTGCGGTTATCGCGGCGTCCCTGTGGAGCTCTGAAGAGATGCGGACGTTGAAGGAGCCCTTATATTCGCGTGCGGGCTGCCTGCCTATCTGCTGGCACCACTCGAGGTATCCGTCCACCGCGTTGTGCATAGCTCTTTGGAGCTCGTCTACGGATGCGCCTGTGAAGGTTATTGTGCCGTCTATATCAATGACCCTGCCTACGAAAAGCTTTTCGTCCCCGCTGTACTCTACTTTCCCGTGATACCCCTTGTACTCCATTAAATTGCTCATTACAGATCTCCTTGTTTTCCGATAACGGATATATAGTATTGATTTCTCTTGCATTATACTACAGATTGTGGCGCTTTGCAACTAAAAAGAGGTTGCATTGCAACCTCTTTTTTTGATCGGTCCCGGACCGTAAGAGTTTTCTGGTTTATTCGGTCTTCAGAAGGCCGTAGCCTCCGTTGCTTCTCTTGTAGACGATACTTGCGTTGCCCGTGTCCGGATCCTGGAAGACGAAGAAGCTGTGCTCCAGCATCTCCATCTGAAGTATGGCTTCCTCGGGGGTCATCGGGGAGAGCGTGAAGCTCTTCGTCCTTACGATGCCTGCCTCTTCGGCTGCCTCTTCGGCATCGGGTATCTCCGCAAGTACAATTTCGCTCTGATCCTTGTGCTTCTTTACCAGCCTGGATTTGAACCTTGACATCTGCTTGGAGAGCTTGTCTATTACCTGGTCCAGGCAATAGTACAGGTCTGCGTTGGATTCCTCAGCGCGGAAGGTGAGGCCTCCGGCAACGATGGTGGCTTCCAGTTTTGCAAGGCCGGTCTTGACCTCGGAGAGCATGACGTTTGCAACGGTCTCGTTGGAGAAGTATTTGTCCAGCTTGCCTATCTTGGCTTCGATCTTGTTGCGAAGCTGCTGGCTCGGGTTCAGATTCTTGCTCTTAATGTTGACTTGCATAGTAGAACCTCCTTTTGTTTGGTGATTCTATTATACACCTTTTTGCACCGCATTTCCGCAGGAATGTTAAAAAAGCTACAATTATTTTTCTTCCGGGGGAATCGTGGCGTTGGCCGCGGTCTTTTTTGCTGCCGCGCGCTTCCTGATCCTTGCCGCCGGCCTGATCTTTATAAGCACTATTATTATCGCGATGATCACCACGAGCGTCAGGATGTGGCCCGAGAGCCAGATCGCAAGGTCTCCGGCGCCTTCGGTAAAGCGCTCTAAACCTTCGGAAAAGCTGCGTCCCAGCCTTTCGAAGAAGCCCGGCTGCTCGTCTATGCCGCTGTCGGGGCGGGCGACTTCCTGCAGGCTGATCGTCACCGTGGAGAAGCCTATGAGGCTGTCGTAGCGGTTGAGGGTCGTCTGCAGACGGTTGATCTCGTACTCGCAGTCCGAAAGGGCGGTCTCCAGCTGGATGATATCGTTCATGGTGGAGGCTTCCTTAAGAAGCGCTTCGAGCCTTTCGTGCTTGTTGTTGAGGGTCTGGAGCCTCTGCTCGGTGTTGAAGTACTGCTCGCCTACGTCCTGGGCGTTCTGGCTGAGGGAGATGACGTGGCAGTTCTCGCTGACGCCGGAGATGAAGCTGTCGTACTTTTCGGCGGGGACGCGCACCGTGTACTCGGCGTTCTTGTACGCGGAGGACTTGTAGATGCTGTCGTTGTACACGTTGGCGCTTTCTATGTAGCCGCCGCAGTCCGCGACCATGTTCTGTATCAGGGTCTGCGTTTTTTCGAATTCTGTGGTCTGGAGGCGGAAGCCGGCCGTGTAGATGACCTTGGTGTTGTCGTGGATGGAGGGCAGGACAATGCAGGTGCTGCCTCCGTCTTTTTGCGGGGCGAGGCTTCCTGATTTCTGTTCCTGAACGATCGTGTCCGGCATGCCGCTGAACCCGTTGTCCATGGCTGTGTTGGCCGACGGCAGAACATCAGACTGGCGCGTTCCGGAGTTTCCTGCCTGTTTCGATCCTCCGCAGGCGCATAGCATCAGGGCGAGCGCCGCGATAAGTGCAAAGACTTTTACATATCTCTTCATGGTCTGTACCTCGCTTTAGGATAGTTTCTGTTTACAGCCATAAAGACGAAAAAAAGACGGACAGGTTACTGCCTGCCGTCATATTTTTTCCCGGGAGCAGAGGCTGCCCGGCTGACCTGGTCTTTGACCCCACACCTGCCGTTACCGGATCTTCCGCGGACTTACTTCTAAACTATGCCATGATCACAGGAGATCTATAGCCCCTGCTTACGTGGGTCCCTTTGCCCATAGCTGGCCTGGACTTTCAACCACAGACCCGGGCAGCCTCTGCTTCCGTATTCAGTTTGCCGGCCTCTGGCAGGACTGGTCTTCCTGCTCGGCCTCGTATTCGGAGAACGCTCGTGCCGTCGACGCGAAGCACAGCACCGAAACGCTTTTGGCTCCGGCGTCTTTGAGCGCTATGGCGCAGGCGTCGGCCGTGCTTCCGGTAGTGACGACGTCGTCGACAAGCAGTATATCAGCACCGCGCACCTTTGCGCAAGCACTTTCGGGCACGGAAAAAGCACCTTCCAGGATGCTCCTGCGCTCCTGGCCCGTGGAAAGGCGAAGAGAAGCTGTTTCGCGGGTCTTTTCAAGGGCGTCCTTCCAGAGAGGAAGGCCCAGCTCCTTTGCCGCGCAGGCGGCCAGGAGCTCCGCCTGGTTGTAGCCGCGTTTTTTCAGCTTCGCAGGGGAGGACGGGACCGGCACCATGGCGGTGAAGGAGCCGCCTTCGAGCCTGACCTTTTCTGCCATCAGCAGGCCTATGTTTTTTGCGATGTATGTCCTGTTGTGCAGCTTGAGGCCATACATTATTTTTCTGGGGTAGAAGCCGTAGACGCAGCAGGACATGACCTTGTCGAAGGCGAATTCGTCCAGGGCCGCGCGGAAGGGATCGTGGTCAAGCCAGTTGATCTTTTTGGCGCAGTTGTCGCAGATGCCGTGGATACGGCTCTGCTCCATGGTGTCCTCACAGCACAGGCAGTAGAGGTTTTGCGGGTAGACGAGGTCCAGAAGGTGGTCTGTGAGGTTGGTAAGTTTTGCCGCCAGCGGAGTGCTTTTACTCATCGCTTATCCCCCAGAGATCCTTTATGCGCTCTCCAAGGCCGCTTCTGCGCTTCTTTTCGGAGGTGTTGTCCACCATGGCGTTTGGCATCTGCGGCTTTCCGACAAGGACTACGCCCTCCCTTGCGCGGGTGACAGCGGTGTAGAGCAGGTTCCTTGTGGCCAGCATGGGCGGAAAATGCGTCATGGGCATCACCACGACTGGAAACTCCGAGCCCTGGCTCTTGTGCACGGTAAGCGCGAAGGCAGGCTCAAGCTCGTCCAGATTCATATAGTCGTAGATCACCATGCGGCTCTCGTCGAAGCAGACCGCGACGGTGCCCGAATCGTTGTCCACTGCCGACACCACGCCCATGTCGCCGTTGAAGACGCCCATGCCTGTCTGGAAGCTGCGCATGTCCTTCCATTCAAGCTGATAGTCGTTCTTGTTCTGCATGACCTTGTCGCCCTCGCGGAAGATCTTTTCTCCGAACTGCTTTTCGGCTTTGGAGGGCAGTGGCGGGTTGAGTACGGCCTGCAGCAGTTTGTTGAGCTCCACGCTGCCGCAGATGCCTTTCTTGGTGGGTGTGAGGACCTGTATGTCCTTATACGGATCGATGTTGTCGTAGTATTTCGGCAGGCGCTCAGAGCAGAGCTGCTTTATAGTGTCCGCGATCTCGCGCTCGGTGCGGCGCTCGAGGAAGAAGCAGTCCGTGCCTCGGCCGTTGAATTCCGGGTATTCTCCGCGGTTTATGGCGTGGGCGTTGACGACTATCATGCTCTCCTGCGCCTGGCGGAAGATATCGGTAAGACGGGTGGAATGCACAGCGCCGGAAGCCAGAAGGTCCGAAAGCACGCTGCCCGCGCCGACCGGCGGGAGCTGGTCCGCGTCGCCCACCAGTATAAGGCGGGTGCCGGGCTTTATCGCGGCCAGAAGCCCTTCGAACAGCAGTATGTCCACCATGGACACCTCGTCTATTATGACGCAGCCCGCGTCCAGGGGGTTCTCGGCGTTGCGGCCGAAGATCATGCGGTCGTCGCCCTCGGCGTAGTTGTACTCAAGCATGCGGTGTATGGTCTGCGCGTCCTCGCCGGTGGCCTGGGTCATGCGCTTTGCCGCCCGGCCTGTGGGTGCTGCCAGAAGGTAGGTGATGCCCGCTGCGCGCAGTATCCCCAGTATTGTATTGATTATAGTAGTTTTTCCTGTACCCGGGCCGCCCGTGATTATCGAAACGCCGCACTTAAGGGACGATTCCACGGCAACTTTCTGGCGCTCCGAAAGCACTATGCCTTCGGACTTTTCTGTGCGCCCTATGAGGCCGGACGTGCTCTGGGCTATGCCGGTGAGCTCGCAGTCGCAAAGCTGCAGGATCTTCGCGGCGCAAAAACGCTCGGCCCTGCGGTAGGCGTAGAGTATCACGATCTTTTCGCCTGCGAGCTCCTCTTTGAATATGCGGCCGTCCAGCGCTAGCTCGAATATCGCGTCCGAGACCTGCTCGCGCGAGACGTCCAGAAAGCCTGCGACCTCTTCGGTCAGCTCCGCTTCCGGTGCGTAGGTGTCGCCTGCTGCGGCGCGCGCCAGAAGGGCGTAGACCACAGCGCTCTTGATCCTGAACGGAGAATCCGGCGCTATCCCTATCTTCTGCGCTATCTTGTCGGCCTTGGCAAAGCCTATGCCGTAAACATCGTCTATGAGGCGGTAGGGGTTCTCCTGCACCACGTCCACGGCGGATGCTCCGTAGGTCTTGAACAGCTTCATGCAGACCGCCGGGCTTATGTCGTAGGCGGAAAGCTTAAGCACGGTGTCCGCGTATTCCCGGTGCGCTCCGTAGCTTTCTGCTATGGCGGCAGCCTTCTTTTTGCCTATACCGGAAACTTCCGTGAGCCTTTCGGGGTGCTCGGCTATGGTCTTAAGCGTTTCATCTCCGAAGCGCTTTACTATGGCAAGAGCCGTGGCGGGGCCTATGCCTTTTATGACGCCCGAGGCCAGGAAAGACATTATGCCTTCCTCGGTGGTGGGTTCGGGCTCCTCAAAGCTGGTAAAAGCGAACTGCTCGCCGTATTTGGGGTGGGTCTTCCATTCCCCGAAGAGCCTGTAGCGGCGGCCTTTTCTGGGCTGCGGCATCGTTCCTACGGCAAAAAACTGCTCCTCCTTGGTTTCGAAGAGCAGTATGGTGTAGAGATTGGATTCGTTGTGGAAGATCACCTCGGATGCGGTGCCCAGCTTTTCTTCTCTCATCGTTTATATCCTGAAGTTATTTCTTGTCCTCCGAGTTCAGGGGCTCGAAGGTAGGCCTGTAGAGCATGCGGCCGTCCAGAGTACGCACGCGCTCCGTAAAGGTGCCCGGCTCTGCGGTCTGAAGCGCCGCTTCGAAGTCGTACATCTTGGCGTCCAGCATGTCCAGGTAGTGCAGAAGTTCTGCTTCCGGGAACAGTGGCCTTATTGGGCTTCCGAACTCCGGCTCGTAGTGGTGCGATATTATCATGTGCTGCAGCATCACGGTCTTTTCCTCGGAAAGGCCGGCTGCTTCGGCGCGGGCTTTGAGTTCCACAGCGCCCATCACCAGGTGCCCGAGCATGTTGCCCTTAACGCTGTAACCGCTGGATATTCCAAGCTCGCTTGCCTTAAGCTCGTTGAGCTTTTCCATGTCGTGCATTATGACTCCGCAGACCACCCAGTCCTTGTCCAGGTTGGTGTAGACCTGGCAGGCTTTAAGGCCCATGGTGAGCATGCGCCTTATGTGGTACAGAAGGCCGCCAAGTTCGGCGTGGTGGTTGCGCATGGCGCCGGGGTAGTAGAGCAGCCTTTCGCGGTTGTCCTCAAGTGCGGATACCGCTACCTTGCGCAGGCCATCATCCTTTATAGCCTGGGCGCGGCCCATCACGTATTCGAACATCTCTTTGGGGTCTTCCGGGGCGGCCTTAACGAAATCCGGCATGTTTATGTCGTCTGAGGGCACAGCCCTGCGTATGCGGGCTATCCTCAGCTGTTTTATGCCGTTCCATTCGTTTACCAGCGCTTTTATCTTTACGATGTCGCCTTCTTTGATGGCGGAAAGGTTCTTGAGCTCTTCGTCCGAAACGTCCCATTTCTTGCCGTTGATCTCGCCTGTGCTGTCGCCCAGGGTGACGTCAAGGTAGTTCTTCTTGTTGGACCCGACCTTTACGCCTATGGCTTTGACCATGAAGAAATCTATGAATTCTTCGTCTATCTGCAGTGTGTTGATGAAATACTCTTTCATGTTTTCCTCCGGGACGTGTTTTGATATCAATTACTTTATCACAAAATACAAATTTTGTAAATAACAGCTTGAGCGATTTTGCCGGCGGCCTTACATTTTTGTGATGATTCTGTCAAAAATGCCGTAAAAGCCTTGAAAAATCACCAAAAATTGTTTACTATAAACAATGACAAAAAAGAAAGGGGAAAGTATGGGCGAGATAATAAGCGGGCTGTTCTCCGGCTTTCGTATCATCGACGTCATAGACATAGCCATCGTCAGCTTCATAATCTACAAGGTCCTGGGCTTCATCCGCAGCACGCGCGCGGAACAGCTCGCCAAGGGCCTGCTTGTCATTATCGTTGCGGCCTTCGTCTCCGATCTGCTCGATCTTTACATAGTAAACTGGATACTCACCGGTATAATAAACGTCGGTATCATAGCGCTGGTCGTGGTGTTCCAGCCGGAGCTGCGCCGCGGTCTTGAGTTCCTGGGCCGGGGCCGTCTTTCGCGGCAGTTCTCAATAAAAGAAGAAAGCATTTCCGGCAACGTGGACATGATAGTCCAGGCCGTGGAGTATTTCTCCAGGCGCAAAGAAGGCGCCATCATAGTAATAGAGCGCCAGACCGCCCTTCAGGACATAGCCGAGACCGGCACCATAATAGACGCCGCTATCTCCGAGGATCTTATTGAAAACATATTCTATAAAGGCTCGCCGCTTCACGACGGTGCGGCAATACTGCGCTCCGACCGCGTTCTTGCCGCGGGCTGCGTGCTTCCGCTCACCATGAACCCCAACTTAAGCAGAGATCTTGGCACCCGCCACCGCGCGGGCATAGGCATATCTGAGGTCTCGGACGCCGTGGCAATAATAGTATCGGAGGAAACAGGCATTATCTCCGTCGCCCAGGACGGTAAGCTTCAGCGCTTCCAGGACGGCAAGTCGATAGAAAGAATGCTTCTTAACATGTACATGAGCGACATCCCTGAGGATGACACCATCCTCAGCCGCGTAAAATCTCTTCTGAGGAGGAATCCCGATGAAAAAGAAACACAATCAGAAGAGAATTGATATAATCATATCCATAGTAGTCGCGGTAATACTGTGGATCTATGTCATAAACATCGTCAACCCGCCTACGAGCGCCACATTCCGCAACGTACCGGTCACCATCACCGGAGAAGAACAGCTCAACAGCAGCGGCAGGGCGCTGGCTATAAAGGAAGCCTACACAGCCACAGTGGACGTATCCGGTTCCAGGAACGATATGAAAAAGATCAGCGGAACGGATATCGCGCTCTCCATCGATGTGTCCAACCTGGCTGCAGGTTCCAATTCTGTCACGGTGAACGCCGTGATGCCCACCGGTATAAAACTTGAAAACATAGAAAACAAGACTGTTACGGTAAACGTGGAGGAATATGTTACCGAAGCCAAGCCTGTCGAGGTCGTCTTAAGCGGCGCGGGCAGCGGCGAGGAAGCTACCATCCTCAGGTCTTCGCTCACGCAGATCGGCGTGTCCGGTGCTCAAAGCGTCGTGGATAAGGTTGCCCATGTCAGGGTCAGCGGCGATCTTTCCAAGGCAGACCTGGATAAAGAAGTGGAGCTTACTCTTGCAGGCGAAGCAGTAGACGCTTCCGGCAAAGTAGTTCCCGGCGTAAAGCTGGCTCAGGAATCCATCAATGTTAACGCGGTCATGTACCAGACAAAATCGGTGCCCTTAAGTGTGCCTGTCACCGGCAGCATATGGGAGGGTGCCGCGCTTTCCGAGAGCCGCATCCCGGACAGCATAACCATAAAAGGACCGGCTTCAAGGCTTTCCCAGATCTCCGAGATCAAGACCAAAGAGCTTAAGATCGACGGCCTGTACGAAACTACTGTCATGGAAATAGAGCCAGTACTTGGCGACGATGTCTACGAGGTGGATTCCGCGGAGCCTCTTCAGGCCATGTTCGTGATCGCCGAAAACGGCAGGCTCATTTACTCGTACAAAGCCTCGGCTGTCATCGCGAAGAACCTCGCTGAGGGCACTACGGCAAGCTTTGCGCTCCCCGACGGACACAAAGAGATAAGCGCGGTGATAACCGGTCCCGTAAGCACTCTGCGCACCCTGGCTGCAGGCGATGTAGCGCCCACGGCGGACGCCGCAAAGCGCGAGGCAGGCGAGTACAGCGTGCTGCTTACCCCAAGCCGCACCGTTACCGGCCTTTCCATCAACTTTGCCCCCGGCAGCATCACGATGAAGATCAAATAAAAATAGCGCCTGTTACAGCACTATTCTTATCCTTGTCCCTATATCCTGCCTGGACAGCACTTCGAAGTGCCCGCGGTGCTTGTCCACTATCCATTTCGCAATAGAAAGCCCAAGCCCGGTGCCCTCAAAGCTCCGGGCTTTGTCGGCTCTGTAGAAGCGTTCGAACATGTGCTGAGCGTCGGATTCGGCCATGCCTATGCCGCAGTCCTGCACCTGCAGGTAGGGATGCCCCTCCACTGTGCCGCAGCTTAAGAGTATCTCGTCGCCTTCCTTTGTATATTTGGCGGCGTTGTCTATGAGTATGCGGACCGCCTGCTTTAATAGCCCTGGGTCCGCGGAAATGTTCACATCTTCTTCGGGCTTTTGGAAGCGGTACACGTGCTTTTCGTCTATCATGACGGATTCTTCGTAGGCCTCGTTCATCAGGCCGGTAAGGGACACGCTTTCTTTTTGTAGCTGTGTCTTTCCGGAATCCCCGCGGGCCAGGAACAGCAGCTGCTCTACGAGATGCTTCATGCGCTCTGTTTCGGTCTGTATGGCGCTTATCGATTCGTTTAAGACCTTTTCATCATCTTTGCCCCAGCGCGCCAGCATGTCGGCGTAGCCACCTATTACGGCTATCGGCGTGCGCAGCTCGTGCGAGGCGTCGTTGACGAAGCGCGCCTGCTGGCGGTTGGCTTCGCGTATGCGGGTCAGCAGGTTATTGATGGCGGCCTCTATTCCTAAAAGATCGCTGTCGCCCAGCGCCAGCTTCGAGGATTCGTCCGCGTCGAGGTTCGCTATGGCGTCTTCCAGCACGTGGTACTTGTCCTCGCCGAACTCTATGCGCGAAAGCTCGTCGGCCTTAAGCGCCAGTTCGTTCAGCGGCTCGAGGATGCTTCTTACCTTGCGGCTCTGCCTGGGCAGCGACACCAGAAGCATCCAAAGCAGCCGCAGCACAAGTATGGCGCCAAACATTATGCATATCGTTATGAACGCTCTGCGGACCGCTATGTCTACCGGGTCCTGCCCGGCGTTTATGATCCTGTAGTAGATCTCCGTTACGTTCCCGCCTATGGCCTTTTGCGTGTAGAAGCTGCGCATTACGTTCCACTTAAAAAAACCCAGCGCGCGGTATTCCTGCGCCGCAAGCCATCCCGCGCAGCACAGCGCGAAAAGCAGCAGGGTGGACAGTATTATCCTGGCCGCCCTCTGCCTTGCAAAGGACGCGCAGAGCCTGCGGGTTATGGAGTTCATTTTGCCGCTGCTATTGCTCTGCTCTGATGACATATCCTGCTCCTCTTACGGTCTGGATCATCTTTAGGCCGAAGGCCTCGTCTATCTTGGCCCTCAGGTGCCTTATATATACGTCCACTATATTTGTTTCCCCTATGTAATCGTAGCCGCAGACCCTCTCAAGAAGAGTGTCCCGCGAAAGCACTATGTCGCGGTTCTCCAGGAGGATCTTAAGCATGGTGAATTCCCTGTTGGTAAGGGCTATCTCCTGTCCGCTTACTGTGACCTTCTTTTTTCTGTCGTCCAGCACCAGGCTCTGCCAGGTGAGGACGCCTTCCGCCGCGCCTTGCGCGTTCGTTTCCCCTGTGGCGTCCTGCGGAGCGCGGTGATGCTTTAAGGCGACCCTGATGCGTGCCAGAAGCTCTTCTATGGCGAAGGGCTTAGTGATGTAGTCTATGGCACCTGCGTCCAGCCCGGATACCTTGTCCATTACAGAATCTCTTGCGGTGAGCAGTATCACAGGCGTCTGCTTTGCCTGCTGGAGGCGCCGAAGCACCTCCAGCCCGTTCAGCTGCGGAAGCATTATATCAAGGAGGATCAGGTCGTAGTCGTCCTTAAGCGCCATATCCAGCGCGGTACGTCCGTCCGCGGCCTTGCGCACTGCGTAGCCCTCGTGCGCCAGCTCCAGCTCTATGAAGCGCGCCAGCTTCTCCTCGTCTTCTACTATTAAGATCCTGGGATCCATCCCGTCCTCCTGTCTTCTTCCTTACAGCTTGTTGTATTCTTCCTTTACCTTTTCGGCCACTTTGCCGGCGGCGCTGCTGGCCTTGCCCATGGCGTCGTTCGCCGCGCTCATGTCGGCTTCTCCCTTAAAGGAGTAGGTGACTCCGAAGAACAGCGACACGATCAGCGCTATGATGGAGATGTGCCATGCGATTATGAATATCAGCAGGACCGCCCACAGCGGCAGCTTTACCACGAGCTCTCCGTTCCTTTTGATCAGCAGGTAATTGCTGGACAGGAAGTGCGTGGCCTTCTTGACGCCCGCCTTGAAGCGTTCTCTTCTTTCCCTGCGCTGCTCGTCCTTATCGTAACTTCTGCGGTCGTTCTCCACCTGGGTGGCAACGGACACGTACTGAGTCTGCTCTTCGTAGGCTGTGGAGAATGTGCTCTGCTGCGGAGCCTCGGCCTTGCCTTCCTTCTCCAGGATGATCATCGCGTCCAGCAGATCTCCGTCTGCCTGCTCAAGCGCGCGCTTTGCGTCCTCGTAGCTGACTCCTGCCTTTTGTACCAGCTTTTCTACCTTTTCGAACTTATCCATTTTGTATTCCTTTCCCGGATGCCATCCGTTTTGCTTTTGATGGCTCTATGATACCGGGCGTATCTTAAATGGTCTTTTATGACAAATTAAAATCATATTAATTTTAGCATAAAAAGTGGTTGACATACAGAGAAGTTTGTATTAAAATATCGAACGTTGCAGCTCGGACCCGGCAGTCGGGACGCAGCCGCAAAATGTACCTTTTTATATAATATAGCGCGTTCGAAATTGTGTACTAAACGAATCGAAAACACTATATTTAGGGGCAAAAAAGCGGCCGAAAAAAAGTTTTGAAAAACTTGAAAAAAGTCGTTGACAACGGGCCTCAAGACGGCTATAATACCAAATGTTCCGCGCCGAAAAGACGCGGGCTGAACCTTGAAAACAACATAGTGCAAAGAACAAGTCAGAGAGGATATTAAGTTATCCTCGAAGGAACTTGTAAGAAACAATCAACACGATTGGTAAGG
>JAFRXM010000005.1 GCA_017443515.1 Bacillota bacterium
ATGGCCATTCAAGTATTCTTTGACTACTTTAAGCTTAAACTCATCTGTGTACTTCTTTTTTCCTGACATTTCAAAACCCCTTTCATTAGGTTTTGTCTAACGAAAGGGGTTCACTTCAGATGCTCCGGGTCTTTTCTGTTGTGTTGTGATCCTGATCAGATGTAGCTGAGGCTTACGCGAACTTTTTCTTCGTGTATTCCTGCCCCAGCTGCTTGAGAGTGCCGCTGATGACCTCGAAGGCCTGTCTGCTGCCGCATCTCTTGGGGCTGGTCCAGAACATGATGTTCTTGTCCTTGAACTCCTCGAAGATGTCTTCTGCGAACTTCTTTGCCTCGTCCATGTCTGTGGGCGGGGTCTTCGGGTTGGTGATGACCTCGAACCTGAACTGGTCGCCGTACTCGTTGATGAGCTTGCGCTTGTCGCAGATGCCCTGGCCTGCCCAGGTGTCGATGCCTGTGCTGATGAGGTTCGGGATGAGCTCTTCGATGAAGCCGCAGGAGTGCATCTCTACGATAAGACCCACCTTGTGGCATTCCTCAACGAACCTGGTGAGGTGCGGAACTATCATCTTCTTGTGTACTGCCGGCGAGAAGAATGCGGACCTCTGGGTGCCCCAGTCGTCGTGGATGATGACCCAGTCAGCGTTGAAGTACTTGCGGAACCTCTGGGCGAAGTCGATGTAGAAGTCGGTCAGGGCTGTGAAGAGCTCCTGGATGTCCTCTTCGTAATCTTCCATGATCAGCTCCATGGCTGCTTCCTCGAAGGACAGCAGGGAGATGAGCCTCTCGAAGTAACCGGTGAATACCGTGAACTGGATACCGCAGTCGGTGTTGAGGTAATCGGCGTTCTTCTTTGCTATTGCTTCCCAGTCGATCTCGTCGAGGTTGGGGAAGACCATCTTTTCCTTCCATTCGGACACTTCGTCCAGTATGGGCCTGAGGCTGATGGAGCCGCCGGCACCCGGCTCATACTCCCAATCGATGCCGAACCATCCCGGACCGCCGCCCTTGTGAGCGTTGTCGAACGGCTCCTGCTGGGAGACGAATGCTCTTGCAACGTATTCGTTGATCTCTTCCGGCTGGAAGGAGATCTTGTCAGTGCCTACAGGCTTCCACTCGTAGGGCTTTCCTTCGAAGAATGCGTGTAAATTTTCCTTGGGTGTCATAAGCTGCTCCTTTTCGCGTTTATATCAGTTAGATCTTTTATTTCTAGAGTTCTCCGAACCTTTCCTTTGAGTACTCTTTGCCGAGCTCGCGGATGGTGTCGTTGATGATCTTGAAAGCTTCCTTGCTGCCGCACCTTCTGGGGCTGGTCCAGAAGTTTACTTCCTTGTCCTTGAATTCGTTGAAGATGTCGGTTGCGAATTCCTTGGCGCCTTCGCCGCTCTCGAACGGCTTGGCCGGGTTGGTGAGGACCGCGAACTTGAACTGGTCGCCGTACTCGTTGATGAGCTTGCGCTTGTCCACAAGACCCTGGCCGGACCAGGTGTCCATGCCGGTGCTGATGAGGTTCGGGATGAGCTCTTCGATGAATCCGCAGGAGTGCATCTCTACGATGAGTCCGCAGTCGTGGCAGCCTTTTACGAACCTGGTGAGGTGCGGAACTATCATCTTCTTGTGCACTGCCGGCGAGAAGAATGCGGACCTCTGGGTGCCCCAGTCATCGTGGATGATGACCCAGTCAGCGTTGAAGTACTTGCGGTATCTCTGGCAGTAGTCTATGTAGAGGTCGGTGAGGGCGGAGAAGAGCTCCTGGATGTCCTCTTCGTAATCTTCCATGATCAGCTCCATAGCTGCTTCCTCGAAGGAGAGCAGGGAGATGAGCCTTTCGAAGTAACCGGTGAATACTGTGAACTGGATGCCCTTGTCGGTGTTGAGGTAATCAGCGTTCTTCTTTGCTATTCCTTCCCAGTCGAGGTCATCCCAATTGGGGAACGGCATCTTTTCTTTCCACTCCGAAACGTCGTCCAGTATCGGATTGAGGCTGATGGATCCGCCAGCGCCCGGTTCGAACTCCCACTCTATGCCGAACCAGCCTGTGCCTCCCTTTGGACCGGTGTAGGGCTCCTGCTGGGATACGAAGGCTCTTGCGACGTATTCGCTGATCTCTTCGGGCTGGAAACCTATCCTGTCAGTCATAACAGGCTTCCATGCGTAGGGTCTTCCCTCGAAGAATGCGTGTTGATTTTCCTTTGGTGTCATGATTTGTCTCCTCTTAGTAATACTCTTTATTCGAAAAACATTGATTCCATATACAGATCCGAGAAATCGGGCTCCTGCGCGAGGTTTATGCACTCCGTTTCCACGGATGAAGGCTCGAAGCTTTTGTCCGCGCCAAGCAGCATCATTATCGCTCCGGAAAGAGCTGCGTTTCCTATGACCTTAGCGGCATCTTCCAGCTCGGGCGGGAAGAGTCCTATGGCTACGGCGCTCTTTAGGGATATGTAGGATCCGAAGCCGCCGGCTATGTAGAGCGTTTTTATATCTTTTTCCTTTACGCCTTCGCGGGCGATGAGGGTGCGTATGCCTCCGCAGATAGCGCCTTTGCCCAGCTGCAGCTGGCGCACGTCCTTGGGATCGAGGAAGATGCCGGGGGCGAGCTCATAGGGCTCAGCCATGGCGCCGGTCTCGTCTATCTCGCCGAGCTCCAAAAGCACCGCTATGGCGTCTATTATACCGCTTCCGCATACGTGGTGAGCTTCCTCGTTTCCTATGACGGAGTATTTGATCTTTCCGTCCTCGATCCAGAAGTGGTCTATGGCGCCGGGTCCGGCATGGCCTCCGCAGCCTACTCCTGTGGCTTCGAACACCGGGCCGCAGGCTGTTGCGCAGCAGGTTATCTTGCCGTCGTGGAACAGCGCGATCTCGCCGTTGGTGCCAAGGTCTATGAGAAGCGCGGTCTCGTTCTTTCTGATAAGGCCGCTGGCGGTTATGGCGGTGTATATATCGGCGCCTACGAACGCTCCGAAGCAGGGCGGGTAAGTGACGCCGTTTTCGGTAAACCCGAACAGGCAGTCCGCGATGAAGGGGTTGTACGCTAGGCTCTTTGGGTAGCGGTTCGTGTAGAGGTAGAGCATCGTTGTGTTGCCCGTTACTACAGTTTTTACTATATCCGTATCCTTTAAGCCGTTTTCTTTGAGCGCGTGTTTTTTAAGATCCTGTATGACGTCGTTTATGAGGCCGTTTAAGACGGGAAGCTTGCCGTGGTCCACACAGGCCTGTATCCTTCCTATTACGTCTGCGGAGAGCGTGCGCTGCGGGTTTTCTATGGATACAGCGGGGAGAATCTTTCCGGTCTTTAGATCTACTATTCTTAATACGACGGTGGTGGTGCCTATGTCCACGGCCACGCCGTAGCCGCTCTGATCAGCGATATCGAATGAGGGCATCTCGCCGTCGGTCTTGATCTTGCTGAGTATCTTCTTTTCGTGGAGGTAGAGATCTGCGTCTTTATCCACCCACGCCTGGCAGGTGAGGACCTTTTCAGTGTCGAGATAGCCGTAGCACTTGCCGCAGGTGCCGTTGCCGGCGCAGGGCATGTCGGGCATGAGTCCATGCGCTTCAAGAAGCTCGCGCAGCCTTGTACGGCCGCTGAATGTGATCTCTGTTACGTCTGTTTTTTTGTGTACTCTTAATGTAGACATAGTCATGACTATATTATACCTTTTGCGGTGTTTTAGTGCATTTGAGAAAGCCACAAAAAATATAAATTTTTTTTGGAAAAGCTACAATAAAAAAATATAATTTTTTTGCACAAAACCAGTTCACAATTCTCATATTTTGTGTTATTATACTGGCGTAATAATTTTAACAAATCGTTAGCGGTTTTTCAAGGAGATAAGTTGATGCAAAGTACAGACCTAAATACCGAGCTGGCAGAAAGCTGCGTCCAGGCTTTCTACGGCGCAAGCGGTATAGGGTGCGAGCTTTGCACAGCCGACGGAAGCATCATCGCTTCGGCGGGCCTTTCCTGCGGAGTGTGCGATGTGTGCAGCGCCAGCGGCATCTCCAGAGAAGACTGCAAAAGGCTCCACGCCTTCACCGCCAGGGCTTCCGAAAAGGAAGACGGCAAGTACATGTACGAATGCCCGCTGGGCCTCTCGTGCGTCACCTCAGCCGTCCTCACCGGAGAAAACAGCGTAAGGCTCACCGCAGGGCCGTTCCTGATGGAAGATAAAGAAGACTTCAGGGACTACGATCTTGCAGGTGTTCCCGCCCTCGCCCCGGAAGTGGTGGAAGACATAATGCGCCGCTTAGAACCGGTGCCTTGCGTAGAGCCGCAAAAGGTAAACGCATTTTCGCAGCTTTTGGTCTACTCCGCTGCCTTCCTCAGTGCCAGTACCAGAAGCGGAGGGGACTACCTGCAAAGCCTCGACGAAGGCGCAGTCATCGCCTGGGAAAAGGCCAACAGGATAGATCCTTCCAAAACAGTAGAAAAGGTCAAAGCTTTTATAGAACAGAACTTCAGCAAAGACATCTCGCTCCTGGATATCGCCAAGGACGCCGGGATGACTACCTCCTATCTGTGCCGCCTGTTCAAAAGAGAGCTTGGGATCACTGTGAACGCCTACCTCACCAAGGTCAGGATAGATCACAGCAGAGAACTTCTGAAGACAGATGAAGCTATATCGGATATAGCAAGGCTCTGTGGTTTTTCGGACCAGAGCTACTTCACGAAGGTCTTCAGACAGACAGAAGGGGTAACGCCCCTTAAATACAGAAAGAACAGTCAGAACTCTTAGCAATACTTTCTGTGCATGATACTGCCGGGGAAACAGCCTCATTCCCACTCCCGGGGCTGCGGATCCCGGCAGCGTCATTTTTTGTGCTTGACAGTGTACTATGCGTAGTAGTACACTTATGGCACAAGGGAGGTAAGAGGATGATCAGGATAGATCTGAAAAACAGGAAGTCCATCTACGAGCAGATCGTGGACGGCTTTAAGGAAGAGATCGTTTCGGGCGCTTTGGGTCCGGGCGATCAGCTTCCTTCTGTACGCGATCTTTCCGCAAGGCTCACGGTAAACCCCAACACCATACAGAAAGCCTTCAGGGCGCTTGAGGCCCAGGGCTTTATCTACCCGGTGGCGGGCAGGGGCAATTTTGTGGCCCAGAAGACGCAGACCGCAACGGACAGCCAGAAGGAAGACATATACGAAAAGATCGAAGCCCTGGTAAACGAGCTCCGCTATCTTGGAGTGCCTTCAGGGGAGATCGGAAAGAGGATAACAGAGATGACAGACGAAAGGAGGTGCAGCGATGATCAGAACAGATGACCTTGTTAAGAGCTTCGGAAATGTAAGGGCTCTCGACGGGCTTTCGCTGCATGTGGAAAAAGGCGCGGTGTACGGGCTTACAGGGGTAAACGGCTCTGGAAAGACCACGCTGATAAAGCATCTTACGGGGGTGATGCTCCCCGACAGCGGAAGCTGCACCATAGACGGAATGCCTGTGGCGGATAATATAATAGTAAAGGAACGCATGGCCTATGTTCCCGACGAGCTCTATTTCTTCGGAAACTACACGCTTTCCGGTATGCGCAGGTTCTACAAAGGACTGTACCCGACCTGGAGCGACGAGCGCTACCGGCAGATGGCCGCTGACTTCGGCCTTCCGGAAAACAGCCGCATAAACAGGTTCTCAAAAGGCATGCAAAAGCAGGCCCAGTTCCTGCTGAGCCTTTCGGCAAGGCCCGACGTGCTGATACTGGACGAGCCCATAGACGGCCTTGATCCTATCATGCGAAGGAAGGTCTGGGGCTGGATGCTAAAAGACGTGGCCGACAGGCAGATGACGGTCCTTGTCAGCTCGCACAACCTCCGCGAGCTGGAAGGCATCTGCGACAGCGTAGGCATAATAGATAAAGGAAAGCTGCTGTTCGAAGGAAAGCTTGACGATCTTAAGGGAAAGGCCGCAGGTCTTTCGCTTGAGGAGCTCTTCTTCTACGAGATGGGAGGTGAGCAGGCATGAAGAAAAACAAATTCTTCTCCGGCGCGCTTTTTGCGGAGAACTTAAGGCGCTTCTGGCCTGTGTCGGCAGTTGGCCTGTTCATATACTTTTTAAGCGGTCCGTTTCTGATACTCACAAAAAGCGTCAGGGATAACTACATGTACGGCTCGGTGCTGAACGGGACTGCCGGGGGCGCCATGCTGAACAACCTCAACTTCGGCTTCCTGTTCGTGCACCTGGTGCTGCCGGTAGTGGCTGCGGTCTGTGTGTTCTCCTACCTCAACAGGGTGGGGAGCGTTGCGGCGCTTCATTCGATGCCGCTTTCGAGGCGCACGCTGTTCGTCACGAATTACTTAAGCGGCCTTGCGCTATGCGTGCTGCCGATCGTTATAAACTGGGCGCTGCTGTCCCTTTGCGGGGCAGGCCTCAAAGCGTTTACAGCAAGAGCCCTTGGCATGTGGCTTCTCGTCAGCTTTACGATAGCGCTGTTCGTGTTCAGCGTCGCGGTGCTGGCCTGCATAGTGTCCGGAAATACAGTGATCGCAACGCTTACAGGCTTTGCCTTCAACTTTCTTGTGGCAGCCGTGTGGGTGTGCATGTACGGGTACGCCGAGAGCTTCCTTTATGGCTTTGAAGCATCTGACATCTTCCCGCAGATCACCCTTACCAATCCGTGGATGCGGGCGATATACTGCGGTTTTACGTACGAGGGCACTCTCAGAGCCTGGCACTGCCTCGTGTACATAGCGGTCGCCATCGTTATAGCTGCAGTCGCGGACATACTCTACCACGTAAGAAAGCTCGAGCGCTGCGGCGACAGCTACGTGTTCGGCTGGATGCAGACTATAATAGGTTTTCTGTTCGCGTTCGCATTCTCGACCATGACCGGTCTGGTGCTGTTCCGCGGAATAGGGGTGTGGGCTTACGTTATAGGCTTTGCGATAGGCTTCGTACTGGGGCAGATGATATCTCTTAAGACCTTCCACCTCTTCAGCCGGAAGACGCTTCGCAACCTGATAATATTTGCGGTGCTGATGGCTCTCATCATAGGGTGCTTCGCGCTGGACGTGTTCGGCTTTGAAAAGAAGGTGCCGGACCCCCAAAACGTGCAGTCCGTCAGCGTAGAAGGCATATGGACGGGCAGCGGCTACAGAGCTGTGACTTTCAAGACCGAACCTTCGATAGAAAACGTTGCGGCGTTCCACCGGGAGATCCTTGAGCAGCGCCCGGACGAGGTGTATGAGATAATGCCGGCCCGCCACAGCCACTTTACATTAAGATACGATCTTAAGAACGGAACGAAGCTCACCAGGCAATACTCCGTGGAATCGGAATTCGTGGCCAGATGCGAGAGCTTTACTAAGCTGCTGCAGTCCGAGGAGATGACGGGTTCCATCACGGGTCTTGCGTCCATCCAGGGCGAAAAGGACTTCTACGCGACTCGGGACTTTCCGTTCAGCCTGACAGCATCAGACGCATCCGACAGCCGCAGTTTTTCCGGCGCAGAAGGGCAGGACCTTCTGAACGCTCTTATAAACGACGCCAGATACGGCAGGATGACCACGGTCTGGGCAAGGCAGTCGCTCTACAGCGTGGAGATGACAGTGCGACGCGAGTTTTCTGATAAAGCAGCCGCCCAGGAATACTTCAGCAGCTTTTACGGATTCGTGAATATCGACAGCTACGACGGACAGGCCTTTATAGGCAGGTTCAGCTTCCAGATCAACGGCGACTGCAAAGAAACGCTGGAGTTCTTTGAAAAGGCAGGTTTCGGCGTTACGGCGGCCCCGGGCACGGACCAGCTGATCGGCGTCATATTCGGGTCAGAAGAGGCTGAAGGCAACCATATATTCTCGCTCGACTATATACCTCAGAGCGAAGAAGGCATGGCAGTGCTGTCGTCTTCGGACATGCTTCGCGCAGCCGTTGAGGCAGGGTATTCCGGCAAGGTCTCCGAAAGCTGCAGGTGGATGAGCGTCTGCGACACGCAGGGCGGACGATGCGTAAGCAATTACACAATGTTTATAGATATTGAAAAGCTCCCGGCAGACCTTAAGGCTGCGGTGGAGCAGTACGTAAAATAGTAAAACATAAGCTAATTCGCTCTTTTTCCTCAAATAGCAGGTCCTAACCTGCTTTTTGAGTGCTTTATCCGGCCGGGCAGAATGTTATAATAATAACAGAAAGGGGGAGCAAAGAAGGTTTTTAAACAGCGGCGGCTTTGTGAAAAAGCTACACATAAACGCTGTTGTATGTTATAATAACAAATCGAAAGCAATTATAATTGTTCACAAATTGGTTCAGAGAAAAGGAGAAGTAAAATGCCAGAAATTCTAGGAACGATAATACTTATCGTAGTAGCGATCATAGTTATCCTGCTCATTGCCAGCTGCATCTGCGTGGTGCCTCAGGCAAGCGCGTGGGTAATAGAAGCTCTCGGTAAATACAGGGGCACATGGAACGCAGGTCTGCACTTTAAAGTGCCAATCATCTACAGAGTAGTAAAGAAGGTATCCTTAAAGGAACAGGTGGCCGACTTCGAGCCGCAGCCCGTTATCACAAAGGATAACGTAACGATGCGCGTAGACTCGGTAGTGTTCTTCTACATCTTCGATGCAAGGCTCTTCGCCTACGGCGTTGAAAGGCCTATCGCAGCCATAGAGAACCTGTCCGCTACAACGCTTCGTAACATCATCGGTTCCATGACACTCGACGAGACCTTAACCAGCCGTGACGACATCAACGGCAGGATCACCGCCATCCTTGACGAAGCCACCGACAAGTGGGGCATCAAGGTAAGCCGCGTAGAGGTAAAGAACATAGAGCCGCCCAAGAGCATCCAGGATGCGATGGAAAAGCAGATGAAGGCAGAGCGTGAAAAGCGCGAAGCTATCCTCACCGCAGAAGGTAAGAAGCAGTCCGCGATCACCCTTGCAGAAGGTGAAAAGCAGGCAGCGATCCTCAGGGCTGAGGCTGTCAAAGAGCAGCGCATCCGCGAGGCAGAAGGTGAAGCCGAGGCTCTGCTCGCAGTCCAGAGGGCAAAGGCCGAGTCCATCAGGCTCATCAACGAGGCAGACCCGGGCGACGGCTACATCAAGCTCAAGTCGTTTGAGACCGCAGAAGCCATGGCTGACGGCCAGGCTACCAAGATCATCGTTCCGTCGGATATCGCAAATCTGGCGGGCACGATAGCTGCGCTTAAGGAGAGCGCTAAATAGCCATGGAAATATTCGGCGGCATATTCGTAGTGATCTGGGTGATCGCTCTCATATCCTTCATCTCGAAGGCTGCTTCCAGTGCGTCCAAAGCCCAACAAAGGCCGATGCGGCCCAACACGCCCTACACCGGTACGCAGAGCCAGAAGACTGCGCAGGGTGCTGCTGGCCCCTCCGGGCAGGCTCAGAGCTTCCGCGATGTTCCGGGCGCTACCTACGGCAGCAGCAACACCGGCTCGACTCCTGCAAGGCCCAGGAACCTTACTTCCTACGGACAGAACAGCAGACCTGCGGCAAGTTCCGGATACAGCCAGCGCGTGCCTGCAGCTTCCAGCTACAGCCAGAATAAGAATGCGGCTATGTTCGGGCAGGTAAAGGCCTCACGCATAGGCGAGAACAACGTGCTTCTGGAGGACAGGAAGAACGACTGGCTGGCAAAGCAGCTAAAGGAAGAAGCGGCTATACTAAGGCGCGGCAGCATATACGATCTTGGCGCATCCCACGAGGTGAACTGCGATGCGGATAAGATAAAGCGCGAGCACGTAAAACGTCACAATACGAACGGCCTGAACCGCGGCATGTTCAGGTAACGGTTGCAATCGCAACGGATCAGTGATAAAATTGACCCCTGACAAACAGTCGGGGGTCTTTTAATGCCCCGGATGGATACGGAGGAGCCGTATGGCTGAAAAAGAGAAGAAAAAGCGCGAAAAAAAGAGCAGTCTGTGGCTGCTTGCCTGCCTGGTGATGATAGTGTTCGGCTGCATCACGGGGCTGTTTTCGCTGGCGCTGGGCATAGGAAACCTCAGCTTTGACATATTCCTCAGCTATTTCAAACTGCCGGTGCTGCTGCTGTTCAACGTGCTGCCGTCGGTTCTGCTGCACCTTGCGTTCTACATGCTTTTCGGAAGGCCCTGGCTGGCGTTCTTCTTCGGAAGCGGCATAGTCCTTGGCGCAGGAGCGCTGCAGGGCTTTAAGATATGGCTGCAAGAGGACGTGTTCTACCTTTCGGATCTGCTGCCCGGCGGGAGCCGCCTGGGCTTTCTTCCCGATATTTCCGGTGTGTCTTTGAACTGGGTCATGATAGGCACCCTGATATATTTCGTGTTCGGGGTGGTGTTCCTCATAGTGCTCTTCAGAAGGCGCAAGGCTCCGTGGCTTGCGGGGCGCCTTGTTGCTATGGTAGTGTTCCTGTGCCTTTTCTATCCCTACTGGCTGGAAGCCTCAAACGTTGAAAAATACGCAAAATACACCGATAATTCCGCAGTCGTGACCGACGATTCCGAGCTGATGCGCTACGTGTCGAAGGGCTTTTTGTATCCCTTCGTCCAGACCGCAGACAGCAGCGGCGAAAAGAAGGCCCCCGGCGGGTATCAGGAGAAAAAGGCCGCCAGCATGCTTGGGGCGTACGAAGCGTCGGATATACCTTCGGGCAGGGCTTTCGATCTGTTCGTGGTGCAGCTTAAAAACTTTACTGACCTTTCGAACTGCAGCCTTGAGGGCGCGGACCTTAAATATGCTTACACAGAGTACGAAAAGCTAAAAGAAAACGCTTTCTGGGGAAGGCTTTATGCCCTGGAATTCCCCGCATCCGGCATCGAGGGCGCAAGGAGTTTTCTTACCGGCACTACAGGACCCGGCGTGATACGCAGAAACACCAATTCATACATATGGTACCTGCGGGCGCAGGGCTACCGCACCTGGGGAATATATCCAAAGCCGCTTCCTGCGGGGAGCCGCGGAAGGACCTACGGCTGCCTGGGGCTTGAGGATCTGATATTCAAGCCGTCTGACGAAGGCGGAAGCAGCGCCGATGCTGACGCTTCCGACTGGTGGATGTTCGGCGAAGTGCTTGCGCAGTACAAAAAGAAGGCCGCAGAAGCTTCCGGAAGCCAGTTCGCCTTCATGGAGAGCACCCAGAACGGAGGCGTCCATAAGGGGCTTTCCGGACTTCAGGACTACCTGGACGGAGTAAAGGACACGCTGTTCTACGTGAGCAACCTTGCAGAGCAGCTCGAAGCCCTGCAAAAGCCTGCGGTGCTACTCGTATACGGCGACGGAAGCCCGGACCTTGGATCAGACGTCTACAACGCTCTGGGTCTGGAAACGGAGCTCGATACCCCGCAGACCAGAGCGGTAAGAAGCAGCTCGGAGTACCTCATCTGGATGAACAGCGCAGCAAAGCAGGCTCTTGGCGATCCTAAGACAGGAAAGGGCCCTGATATCTCGCTCAACTACCTGATGGCGGAGCTCTTCAGCAGCCTCGGCTGGGGCGGCCCGGGATTCATGAAAGCCTCTCAGGAACTGCAGCAGCTGCTTCCTGTGGTGTCGCCCCAGGGCTTTTGCAGCAAAGGCGGGGAGATAATAAGTGTCCCGCAGCTCAGCCTTGATGAGCAGAGCAGGCTCCACAATTACGAGTACGTAGAATACTACTGGACGGATCATTTCGGACTGATAAAATGAATGCAAAAGACAGAAAGATCATAGAAAGATCGCCGCTTTTTGCGGGGCTTAAGGACGAGGGCGTGGAAAGGATCTTAAGAGAACTTGACGCGTATGAGGCGAAATACCCCCGGGGCGAAGTGCTTCATGCCGCAGGAGATCCCATGGAGCGTTTTGCGCTGGTGCTCTCCGGCAGGGTAAGGCTTATGGCAAAAGGCATGGACGGCGAGGAGCTTCCGTCGGCGGATATCGCTGCCGGAGAATGCTTCGGACTGCCGTACTGCCTGCTTCGTACGCAAAACGTCCCGTTCTCTGCTGTTGCGGCGCAGGACTGCAGAATACTCTGGCTATGCCCGAAAGCGCCCTTTGATGCGGAAGGACGGCTCATGGCGCTTCTTGCGCAGAGCAGCTTTGCCGCGGAAGAGCGCGTGCAGGTGCTGTCGCAAAGGACTCTTAGAAGAAAGATATACGCGCTTCTGAAGCGCTGCTCGCAGGAAGCTATGGGCAAAGCGTTTACGGTACCGCTCTCAAGAGAAGAGATGGCTCTGTACCTGGGCTGCGACCGCAGCGCTCTTTCGCGGGAACTTGCCAGGATGAAGGCGGACGGACTTATAGATTACAACAGAAACAGTTTTAAGGTGATGATATGAACGAGATACTGATGCCGGACGGAAAAAAGCCGGAACTTCTTGCTCCCGCAGGTGATATGGAGGCTGTAAGGACGGCCCTCAGGTTCGGGGCAGACGCTATCTATCTTGGCGGACCTTTCATGCAGCTTAGGGCAAGCGCAGCCGGCTTCGACGAGGAAAAGCTTGCCGAAGCTTCGCGGCTCATACACGCTGCCGGAAAAAGGTTGTACGTGACGGTCAACTGCTTTGCCAACAACGACGAGATACCAAGGCTCGGGGAATACTGCAGATTTCTTGAAAGTATAGGAACGGACGGCGTTATAGTATCCGATCTTGGCGCTGTGGCGGAGATAAAGTCCAAAGTGCCGGAGCTTCCTATAATAGTCAGCACCCAGGCGAACTGCACCAATTACAGGACCGCGCAGGTCTATTACGACATGGGAGTTTCCAGAATAGTTCTGGCAAGGGAGCTGTCCCTGGAGAAGATCGCTCAGATACGCGAAAACATCCCGGCAGACCTTGAGCTGGAGGGCTTCATCCACGGAGCCATGTGCATGTCGTACTCCGGGCGCTGCATGCTAAGCTCGTTCCTTGCCGGACGCAGCGGCAACCGCGGACAGTGCGCGCAGACCTGCCGCTGGAACTATTACCTTATGGAAGAAAAGCGCCCCGGCGAGTTCTTCAAAGTGGAGGAAGACGAGCGCGGCATGGCTATACTGTCGTCAAAAGAGATGTGCTGCGCGGACATACTGGACAGGTTGGCAGCGGCTGGTATCTGCAGCTTCAAGATCGAAGGGCGCATGCGCACGCCGTTTTACATAGGCACAGTGGTGAACGCCTACAGGATGCTGATCGACGGGAAGATGACGCCTCAGCAGGCAAGGGCGGAGTTTGAGACCACCAGCCACAGGCCGTTTTGCACGGGCTTTTACCTGGGCGACCCGGAGTCCATATCGCCGGATACCAAAGGGTATATACGCGACTGGCTCTTCGTGGCTACGGCGCTGGAGGACAGCCGTAGCGGAAAGCTGAAGATAGAGACGAGAAATCCGTTCGCGGTGGGCGATGAGCTCGAGGTCTTAAGCCCCGGAAAGCTCCCCGCAAAGTTTAAGGTGGAGAGCATCGAGACTCCGGAAGGCGAGGCTATGCAGCGCTCCGCAACTCCCATGCGCGTCCTTACCATAAACGCTCCGGACGGGATCCTTGCGCAGGATCTTCTACGCAAAAAAGCATAAGAGGGCAGACGATGAAAGATATCAGACCCGAGGTCCTGGCCCCTGTAGGAGGCCCCGAGCAGCTTACGGCTGCGGTAAGATGCGGCGCAGACGCCGTGTATTTCGGCCTGCAGGGCTTTAACGCGCGCAGAAACGCAGCCAACTTCGGCGGGGAGGACCTTCGCGAAAGGATAGAATACTGCCACGAGCATGGAGTGTGGGTCTACATCACCATAAACACGCTGGTGCTCGACAGTGAGCTCGCCGACATGAAAAAGACCGTGGATACCGCCTGCGAAAACGGCGCCGACGGCCTCATAGTGCAGGACCTTGCTGTTGCGGCGTACGCCAGGGAGCGCTGGCCGGAGGTGATGCTTATAGCATCCACGCAGATGGCCGTGCACAACGCGGAAGGCACCATGCTCCTTAAGGAGCTCGGCTTTAAGCGCGCCGTCCTTGCAAGGGAACTTTCTTTGGATGAGATACGCAGCATACACGACAGGACAGGCATGGAACTGGAATCCTTCGTGCACGGAGCGCACTGCATGGGTGTGTCCGGTATCTGCTACATTTCCTCCATGATAGGCGGAAGAAGCGGCAACCGCGGACTGTGCGCGCAGCCCTGCCGCCTGGATTGCAGCGTTTGCGGAAGGGACCACGCGCTGTCGCTAAAGGACATGTCGTACATAAAGCATATAAAGGAGCTTGCGGACGCGGGCGTTTGCAGCCTCAAGATAGAAGGACGCATGAAGAGGGCGGAGTACGTGGCTGCTGCTGTGACAGCGTGCAGGGCCGCGATAGACGGAAAAGAGCCAGACCTGGAGAGCCTTAAGGCGGTTTTCTCGCGCAGCGGTTTTACCGACGGGTACCTCACCGCAAAGCGCGACCTTTCCATGTTCGGATACAGGACCAAAGAAGATGTTGTGGCGGCCTCGGACGTGCTGGAAAGCCTGTCCAGCCTCTACGAAAAGGAGAAGCAGGACATCCCCGTGGACATGCTGCTGTACGTGCAGGAGGGCGAGCCCTCGCAGCTTTCGGTAAGCTGCGGGTCCGAAGGCGGCGCGGATGCTGTGTCCGTTACCGTTTTGGGCGCGGTGCCGCAGAAGGCCAGGACCCTTCCTATAAGCGAGGAATACGCGCGCCGCAGCCTTTCGAAGACCGGAGGAACGCCATACTATTTAAATGATCTTACGCTTTGCGCAGGGGATGGCCTGATGCTTCCGTCTTCGGCCTTAAACGAGCTTCGAAGAAACGCGCTGGAAGAGCTGAGAAATGAGCGCATCGCGGTGTTCGAGAGCCGCGGAGCTGCCCCGGATGCTGCAGATATCCCGGAACGAGAAGGTGCTCTTCCGGATGCCCCAGGAGCCTCCAGAATCCCTTCCAGGGGTTCAAAAGGCGGCAGGTGGACTCCTGCGCTAAGAGCTCGTTTCGAGCGCGCAGATCAGTTGTTTCCGGGCTGTCCGAAGACCGTCATACTGCCGCTTTCAGAGCTCGTAAAAGACGCGGGTGGCGGAGCATCCGTTACCGATCAGATACGCGGTTTCGGGGTCAGGACCATTATTGCTGAGATTCCTCCCGTCATCTGGCCTTCACACGCGGACTACGTAAGAAAACAGCTTGCGGAGCTTAAAAAACGCGGCATATTCGAAGTGTACGCGGAAAACCTCGGCGCAGTTGAACTCGCGAGGGAATTCGGTTTTACCGTGCATGGAGGAATGCAGCTGAACATACTCAATTCGGAGTCGCTTGCTCAGCACGCAGGCCTCGGACTTGCCGACGTCTGTCTGTCGTTCGAACTGGCCTATTCCGACATGAGAAAACTGCGCCTTCCCGAAATACCGGTAGGTTCCGTCGTATACGGACGCCTGCCGCTGATGAAGTTCCGCGCGTGCCCCGCAAGGGGGCAGAACGGCTGCGGAAACTGCACGGGACTCAACACATTAACAGACAGAATAGGGGAGGAATTCCCCATCATATGCCGCGAAAAGCAGTATTCTGAGCTGCTGAACTGCGTACCTTTGTACGTGGGGGACCGCAGGCGCCCGGAGCTGGATCTCGAGCTTTTATATTTTACGACCGAGACCGCGCAGGAGTGCGAAAGCATCACCGAACTATATAAAAACGGCAGTCCGTTCGAGGGCCGCCGCACTGCTGGATTGTACTTCAGAGAGCTGCAATGAAAATTGGTGAAAATTGGGGACGGTTCTGGTTTTCATTTTACCAATTAGTGGGAAAATGAAAACCAGAACCGTCCCCGTTTTTCACTCTTTTATTCTATTCCGGAGAGGTCGAAGTCCGCGAGGAACTTGTCGGCCTGCTCGCATACGCTGCGCAGGGTCTCTTCTTCGAAGGGGCTGCCAAGGCCTGCGTTCTTTAGCAGGTCCACAAATGTGCGGCTTCCGCCCTGCCTTGTGTAAGCCATGTAGTAATCCCAGGCTTCTTTTCTGTCCTTCTGGATCTTGGCCCAGAACTCCAGCGATACTGTCTGCGCGAAGCAGTAGTCTATGTAGTAGAACGGGCTGGAGTAGATGTGGTGCTGCCTCTGCCAGTTCTCGCCGTCGGAGTAGAAGGGGATCTCTCCGTCCACGCGCAGCCAGGGCATGTACACGCCCAGAAGTTTCTTCCAGCAGTCGTGGCGCTGGCGCGGAGTCCAGTCCGGATTAGCGTATACTTCGTGCTGGAAGTGGTCCACCAGCGTTCCGTACGGGATAAATGTCAGAGCACCGGAAAGATGGCTGTAGAGGAACTTCTTCGCGTCTTTTCCGAAGAAATCCTCAGCGTGGGTCTCGCCGAAGAACTCCATGGACATCGAATGCACTTCGCAGGCTTCCATGCCCGGCCAGATGTAGCTCATGGGCACGCGGTCCCTGTTTACGTACGCAGCGAAAGCGTGTCCGGCCTCGTGGGTTATTACTTCCACGTCGTGCTGGGTGCCGTTGAAGTTCGCGAAGATGAACGGAACTCCGTAGTCCGCTATCGATGTGCAGTATCCGCCGGACTGTTTGCCCTCTGTGGAGAGCACGTCCAAAAGCTCGTTGTCCAGCATCATGCGGAAGAACTCGGAGGTCTGCGGCGAAAGATCATCGTAGAAGCGCTTTCCTGCCTCAAGCAGCTCGTCGGGGTCGCCTGCGGGCCTGGGGTTTCCGGAGCGGAACTCGAGCACCATGTCGTAATACGAAAGCGGGTAGGGCTTTCCGAGGCGCTCCGCCTGCCTTCTGTAGATCTTGTCAGCCACAGGCACCAGGTGCTTTACCACCGCGGCGCGGAACTTCTCCACGTCTTCCTTGGTGTAGCAGTTGCGGCCCATGCGGTAGTATCCCAGGGTAGTGTATCCTTCGTATCCCAGGGCCCTTCCCATCTCGTCGCGCAGGTGCGTGAGCTTGTCGTAGTATTCGTCGAACTTCGGCTGGTTCGCCTTGAACCAGCTGCCTTCCGCCATGAAGGCTTCCCTGCGGGTGGCATCGTCCGGATCCACCTTGAAAGGCCCGAGCTGAGCCAGGGTGTAGGTCTTTCCGCGGAAATCTATCTGGGCGCTTGCCAGCAGCTTTTCGTACTCCTGGGTGAGGTCATTTTCCTTCTGCAGCATGGGAACGATCTCGGGCGAGAAGGTCTTGAGCTCTATCTCTGTGTTGATGAACATCAGGTTGCCGAATTCTTTCTCGAAATCCGCGCGGAAGGGGCTTTCGAGCAGGGCGAGGTTCCAGGCCTGGCCAAACTCCTCCACCTCGGGAAGAGCCTGGTTGTAGTAGAGGCACTCGTCTTCGTAGAACTTGATGCGTGTGTCTATGCTGTGGCGCACCTGAGCCAGCGTTACCATGGTGTCGAGGTGCTTTCTTTCTTCTTCCATCTTAAGGAAGACATCCTTGGCTTCTCCGTATGTCTTTGCGCTTCTGAGCTGTTCGGTAAGACCGGCTATGGTCTTTTTCGCCTGTTCGCAGTCGTAGCGGCTGTAGGGCATGTCCTTGAATTTCATATTTCCTCCTTGATATATCATAAAAATGTTTTGCGGTGTATGGGGCAGGGGCCTAAGGCTGCAAGCCCTTCGTAGTGGGCGGCGGTTCCGTAGCCTTTGTTGGATTCGAAAGCGTAGCCCGGCCAGATCTTGGCCATCTCTACCATCTCGCGGTCCCTTGTGACCTTGGCGAGTATGCTTGCCGCAGCTATCGATACCGAGCGCGCGTCGCCCTTGATGATCGCTGTCTGCGGGATCCTGAGGTTTTTCAGCGATACCGCGTCTATCAGCACGTGGTCCGGCTTTACGGGGAGGGCCACGATGGCGTCCGCCATGGCTTCCTTAGTGGCCTCGAGTATGTTGATCTCGTCTATGCGCTGCGGTTCACGGCGTCCTACAGCCCAGCAGACCGCGGCTTCTTTTATCTGGTCGAAGAGCCTGTCCCTCTGTTTTGGGCTGAGCTTCTTGGAATCGTCGACCCCAAGAAGAAGCTCGCGAAGGCGGGCAGCTTCAGCTGATGAGGTCCCCAGTTCTCTTGGCAGAATGACCGCAGCGGTAACAACCGGCCCTGCCAAAGGCCCGCGTCCGACCTCGTCGACCCCGGCGATGAATTCCGCGCCGGCGCTCCACAGTCCGCGTTCGAAACTGAGCATCTCCTCAAGGCGCGTCTTCTGTTTTTCAAGTTTTTCCGCTTTCGTCATGATAAGTCATTATACCACAGCCTTAAGCACTTCGCCACAGATGCTTCTTCAGTCCGCGAATTCACCTGAAAATGCATAAAAACAGCAGGCCGATCCAAGCTGTTGACTGAAAATGTTACAGATCGGTGTTTTTTGCATGGATCTGTCACCAGTGTTTGCTTGCAATTGGGGTACGGCAGGCATCCAAAACCCGAAACAATATCCATATACGGTCAACGGCCAATATGTGTATAGACAAGAAAACCATGTTACACAAAGGCTCTGAAAACGCAAAAGTGTGACATTTTCTGCCGACGGGGAGGACCCGCTTTTTTCTTCCCCGGAAATTTCCGTACAGGGCATCTCTTGCGGTAAAAACAGTGCCTATATATAGGGGCATCCGAACGAGGTGGCACCATATCTTGAAAAGCCTCAAGAACGTTTGTTTTTCAAGGGTTTCGGGTGCAAAAAAGTGGAGCAATTTCCCGAAAAAATGCCAAAATACACTTGCATTTTAGAGCAAAGTGGTGTAAAGTGGAGATGCACAGTCGGAGAGTGGCTAAAAGCCCCTCAAAAATGTGCAAAGTGGCAGCCGAAACAGGCTAAGGGGAGCCCCGGCTGCAGGTTCAAAAGAGGTATTGGGGAAACACAGTAAAGAGGCAAGTATCCATGCTGATGGGCAGCTATAAAAACTCAATAGATGCCAAGAACCGCGTCATCGTTCCTGCAAAGTTCCGCGACGAACTGCAGGGAAAATGCGTTCTTACCAGAGGCCTGGACGAATGCCTCATCCTTTATCCCATGCAGACCTGGGCAAAGCAGCAGGAAAAGCTTGCAGAGCTGCCCAGATCGGATGAGAGCGCAAGAGCGTTCATTCGTTACATCTTCGCAAACGCGACGGAGTGCGACATAGACCGCCAGGGCAGGCTCCTTATTCCGGCAGACTACAAAGATATGGCAAGGATCGATAAAGAATTGGTCACCATAGGAATGCTGGACAGGGTGGAGCTCTGGGCAAAGGAAGTCTACGACAGCTCCGAGAACGGCGGGAAGCTTTCCGCAAAAGACCTGGGAAGATTCTCCGAGACCTACAAGGTGTAGCGCATGGAGTTCAGCCACGTTCCGGTACTGTACGAGGAAGTTATAGCCGGGCTTGATATCAAGCCGGACGGCGTATACGCGGACGGAACGCTCGGCGGAGCCGGACATTCTTCCGGGATCTGTGAAAGACTCGGAAAAGACGGCTGGCTGATCGGGATAGACCGCGACAGCGATGCTCTAAGAGCCGCTGCGGAGAAGTTAAAGAACTTCAGCTGCCGCAGAGACCTGATCAAGAGCAACTACTCCGAGATAAAGCTCGTCATGAGCCAGCTCGGGGTGCAAAAGCTGGACGGCGCGCTGCTGGACCTGGGAGTATCCAGTTTTCAGCTCGACGCTCCGGAAAGAGGCTTCTCGTACATGCACGATGCACCGCTTGACATGCGGATGAACGCGGATGACAGCCTTACGGCAGAGGATGTCGTAAACGGGTATTCCGAAGCTGATCTTGCCAGGATCATCAGGGATTACGGAGAAGAGCGCTGGGCGGCGCGCATAGCGCAGTTCATCGCAAAAGAGAGGAAAGACCACCGGATACGATCAACATTCGAGCTGGTGGACATCATCAAGGCAGCCATGCC
The DNA here is from genome assembly GCA_017443515.1 of Bacillota bacterium. Taxonomy (GTDB): domain Bacteria; phylum Bacillota; class Clostridia; order Peptostreptococcales; family Anaerovoracaceae; genus RUG13409. The sequence goes on from JAFRXM010000005.1 coordinate 19,759, forward strand.
GGCTGCGGCAAGACGCGAGGGTCCGCATCCTGCAAAGAGGACGTTCCAGGCCATACGCATCGAAGTCAACGACGAGCTTGGGCATCTGGAAAGCGCTCTTACGGACTTTATGGATGTTCTCGCGCCGAAAGGAAGGCTCGCGGTGATAAGCTTCCACTCGCTGGAGGACCGCATAGTAAAAGAGGCCTTCGCAAAACGCCTCGATCCGTGCATATGCCCGCCGGAGTTTCCAGTGTGCACCTGCGGCAGGAAGGCAGACGTCAAAAAGGTAACTAAAAAGCCTGTCACGGCAGGCGAGGAAGAACTGGCGCAAAACCCCAGGGCAAGAAGCGCCAAGCTCCGCATAATCGAAAAACTCTAGGAAGCAGCAATGACCAAGATACTTAAGGACAGGACGAAAATACTCATACTCATCCTTATAGCCTGCATGTTCTGTGTAGGTCTGGTTTGGCTCAACGCTGTCTCATCCAAGCTCCAGTACGATATCAACAGCATCAACAACAAGATACAGCAGACTTCCTGGGAGATAAGGGACCTCGAAGTCTCCGTAAAAAGCAAGACCAATATCACCAATCTCGAAGCTAAAGCTATAGAGATAGGTATGGTCTTCCCTGACATCAACGACATTGTCTATCTGCGGGGCGACACCCCGAGAGTTCAGGACTTCGCGTTGGCCCTCAGGGAAAACGTTTACAGGTGAAGTTTCACAGCGCCGGTATCCCCCAACAAAACGGCGCTATTTTTTATATTTGACGCCAGCAGACATGTTAGAGAAACTATTCGCAAAGACAAAAAACACAAAGCCCGGCTACAGGAACCGCAAGCGTCTCCTGCTGGTCTTTTTTATAATCATGGCGTTCTTTGTGGCTCTGACGCTCCGTCTGGGCTGGCATATGATAATAAGAGGCGATGAATATGCGCAGCGCGCTCAAAAGCAGCAGACCAGCGACAGCGTCGTCACCGCGATAAGGGGCGACATACTGGACAGCTCCGGCGGGCAGCTGGCTATCAGCGCCACCACCCACACTGTCTGGGTCCGCCCCAGCACCGTAAAGAAGAACGGCAAGACCGAAGACGAGGTCGAGCTCAACGCGAGGCTCGAAGCCCAGAAGCTCTCCGAGATGCTGGGGATGGAGGCCGATGCGGTCTACGAGACCATAACCTCCGACAAGACCCTCGTAAAGCTGGCCAAGTTCGTAGATCAGGACACCACCGATGCTGTGCGCAAGGAAAAGTTCCCCGGCATAGAGATAGTTCAGGACGTGCGCCGCTACTATCCGCTCGGGGCGTTCAGCTGCCAGATGCTTGGCCTTACCAACGACGACGGCAACGGACTTACCGGGCTTGAGCTATACTACGAGAACTACCTCTCCGGCATCAACGGAAGGTGGATAACCAGCAAGGACAACAAGAAGAATTCGCTGGTATACGGAGAGAGCAAGTATTACAGCGCTACCGACGGTTACACTCTTGTCACCACTATAGACCCGAACATCCAGTACATCGTGGAGGAGAAGGTCGCCAAATACCTGGAAGAAAAGCACGCGGACAGGGTAGCCTGCATAGTTATGGATCCGAACACCGGCTACGTGCTGGGTATGGCGCAGTCCGACGAGTTCGACCCCAACGATCCCCGCGCTCCGATGCCCGGCGATGAGGAAGACTTCGCCAAGATGACCGACGAGGAGAAGGTCGCTTACTGGAACAAGCGCTGGAGAAGTTTTTGCATAAGTGACGTGTACGAACCTGGTTCCACCTTCAAGCTCATCACCACGTCCATAGCGCTGGACGCCGGAGTTACCAGCAAGACCGACGGTTTTAAGTGCGGCGGAGCCATGCAGGTCATGGACAAGTACATAAAGTGCTGGGTCTTCCCCCGGGCGCACGGCAGCGAGAGTCTCATGGAGGCGGTCTCGAACTCATGCAACGTGGCAATGATGCACCTTGCTTCAAGGATGGGCCGCGATATATTCTATAACGGCCTGGACGGATTCGGCATACTTGAAAAGACAGGAATAGATTTCCCCGGCGAAGGCAGCAATATAGTATATTCCAGAAGGGAAGCAGGCCCTGTACAGCTCGCTACGATGTCTTTCGGACAGGGCATTTCTGTAACTCCGATAAACCTCATAACTTCGATATCCGCTATAGCTAACGGCGGCTACCTGCTGCAGCCCCACCTCGTAAAAGAGATCAGGGACAGCGAGGGCAAGGTAGTCGAGAGCTTCGGGCGCACAGTAAAGAACGTGGTCCTGTCCAAGGAGACCGCGCAGGACATGCTCGATATAATGGAGTTTGTCGTAAACAACGGCGGAGGCGGAAAATCGCAGATCCCCGGCTACCGCATAGGCGGAAAGACAGGTACCGCGGACAAGCCCAAGTCCGGAAGCTACGAGGGCGGCGGCGTATACGCATCCTACGTGGGAGTGGCGCCGGCTGACGATCCGAAGATGGTGGTGCTGGTCATAGTCGATAACCCCAGGAGCAAGGACATTCACGGAAGCACCGTTGCTGCCCCCTGCGCCAGGGAGATCATGGAAGAGACCTTAAAGTACCTCAACATAGAACCTAAGTACACCGAGGAAGAGCTCAAGAAGATGCGCAGCAAGTACACCAAAGTCCCCGATCTTACAGGACAGGGATTTGAGAACATCGGCGGGATACTCGGCGCTAAGAGCCTCGATTACGATCTGTCTCCGGCACTTCCGGACGGCTCCAATATAGAGATAGTTGTAACGGATCAGTACCCCAAGCCGGGCACCGAGGTCCCGAAGGACTCGCTGGTGACAGTGTATTATGATATAGTGAGCGGAGGTGAAGATCTACTTGAAGTCAACTGATATCGCTTTTCTGGCGGACGCCTGCGGCGGCAGGGTCAGCGGAAACACGCAGCTATATATAGATAATGTAAAGATCGATTCCCGCGCCTGCGGGCAGGGCGATCTTTTCGTGTGCATAGTCGGAGAGAAGAACGACGGCCACGATTATATAATGAAGGCTTATGATCAGGGATGCAGGGCGTTCCTGGTGTCGGAGACTGTGGAAGAGCAGGAGGGCGCCGCGTACATACACGTGGAGGACACCAACCTTGCAGTAAGGCTCATGGCCCAGGCCTACCTGGCGCAGTTCCCCGTCATAAAGATAGGTGTCACCGGGAGCGTCGGAAAGACCACGACCAGGATGCTCACCGCCGCGGTCATGTCCGCGAAGTACAGGACGGCCTGCACGCAGAAGAACCTGAACACCCACCTCGGCCTGTGCCTCACCTGTTTCCTGGCGGACGACAGCACCCAGTGCGTGGTCTTCGAGATGGGTATGGACAGGAAGAACGAGCTGGCAGAATACGTAGAATGGGTAAGGCCTCAGCTCGCGATCATCACCAATGTGGGCGTATCGCACATGGAAAGGCTCGGGAGCCGCGATGCAATAGCGGACGCAAAACTCGAGATCGTAGGTAAGTTTACAGAAGACAATATATTGATAGTAAATTCATTCTCGGATTATCTTAAGACCGAGGAAGAGATCCGCGAAAGGGCTGTGAACAAGAATCATTTCAAGATCGTCAGCGTCGGCAGAGATCTGTGCTACGAAGGATTGAAAAACAGAGGAAGTGACGGAATAGAGTTTTATGTAAACGGCGTAAAATTCGAGCTTCCGCTCCTCGGAGAGCACAATGCGCTGGACGCGTGCCTGGCTATTGCCTGCGGAAAGGAGTTCGGGATCACCGAGCAGCAGGCAGCGGAGGCACTTTCGAAGGTCGAAGCCAACGAGAGGCGCCTTAAGGCCGAGGATATAAACGGCGTGCTTCTGATGGACGACAGCTACAACGCCAGCCCGGATTCCATGAAGGCCGGTATCGCAGCTCTGGAGGGCGTTGCCGCCAAGCGGCGGATAGCGGTTCTTTCGGACATGCTGGAACTAGGCGGCGCTGAAGACAGCGGTCACATCGAAGTCGGAAGATTCGCCGCGGAACACGGCGTAGACATACTCATAGCCACCGGAAAGAAGAAGGAGCACTACTTCAGAGGCGTCCTGGAATCGGGCATCACCCGCACCAGCACCATAGGTCTGGACGATCTGGCGTCGGTAAAGGACCTGGTCCTTCAGATAGTGCGGCCAGGGGATGCGGTGCTCGTAAAAGGCTCCAATTCCACGCAGATCGGGCAGGTGGCGGAACACATAAGGAATAACAGCGGAAAGGCTTTATAAGATACAATATGGAAAAAGTACTGGTAATGGGGCTCGGAAGATCGGGCATGGCTGCAGCAAAGTTGCTCTCTGATAAAGCTCAGGTCTATGCGTGGGACGCGAAGACCGAGGAACAGCTCGGAGAAGAGAAGGTAAAAGAGCTTAAGAACGAAGGCGCGGTGCTCTGCGTCGGCCCCGAAGCTCAGGAAAAGCTCACAGAAGAAGCAGCCGGAGGAAAACCCTTCGACAGGGTAGTCATAAGTCCGGGCATCACTTTCAGGCACCCGCTTACGGCGCTGGGAAAAGAGCTCATAGGCGAGCTTGAGCTCGCGTACGAGAACTGCAGCGGAAGCTTTATAGCAATCACCGGCACCAACGGCAAGACCACCACGACGACGCTCGTCGGCGAGATGCTCAAAGCTGCCGAGATCCCAAGCAGGGTGGTAGGCAACATAGGCGAGCCTGTATCCGCCCAGGTGCAGGGCGCAGACCCGTCAACAGTCATGGTCACGGAGGTGTCAAGCTTCCAGCTCGAGACTGTAAAGGACTTTCACGCGCACATAAGCGCGGTGCTCAATGTAACGCCGGATCACCTCGACAGGCACGGCACCGTTGAGGAATACGCACGCATGAAAGGCCGCGTCTGCAATAACCAGACCGCGGAGGACTTCTTCGTCTACAACGCGGACGATCCCGGATCCGAAGAGCTTGCCAAGACCATAAGCGCACCCGTTCCCGTGCCCTTCAGCACCAGGGACGAGGGAATGCAGTTCGCTATGCAGCCCAACGCCGCCTTCGTGAGGGAAGGCTATATCTGGGTCAAAAAGAACGGCAAGGAGAGAAAGCTCTGCCGCACTGAAGAACTGATAATACCCGGAAAGCACAATCTGGAGAACGCCCTGGCAGCCGCCGCGATAGCCATATTCGCAGGCGCAAGGGCAGGCGCCGTCAGCAAGACTCTTCGCACATTCAAAGGCGTGGAGCACCGCATGGAGCTTGTACGTACACTCAAGGGAGTGCGCTACGTAAACGACTCCAAGGGCACCAATCCGGATTCCACGATAAAGGCCATTGAGGCCACCGATACGCCTATAATACTCATAGCCGGCGGCTACGAGAAGAAGTCCGATTTCACCGAGCTGATCAACATGTTCAACGGCAAAGTGAAGTACCTGGTGCTTCTTGGCGTCACCGCCGAGAGGTTCAAGCAGACCGCGCTTAAATGCGGCTTTGCAGACGAGCACATAATAAAGTGCCCGTCTCTTGAGGCCTGCGTCGCAAGCGCAGCGCAGCTTGC